>CAIUEN010000177.1 GCA_903898185.1 uncultured Verrucomicrobiales bacterium | reverse complement strand
GTAGTGAGTAATATGCTCACTACATGGCTTAATGCCTGCCAGCTAATTTTAAGGACAAAATGGAAAATCTCCCTATGAAATTTAACGACGGTACGTTCTTAACGAATTGTAGTGAGTATTTTTGACCTCGAAGTCAGGCAAAGAGGCCGCCATTGAGATAGGGGATGTTGCCAAGCAACTTTTCCAAATCGGGCGCTCGATCTTTGCGACGCTTGCCGAAACCTTCATGAAAAAGGCGGAGCAGAAAGTAACGGTAAAAAGTGTAGAACTTATCCTTGCCATTTTCTTGCTGGCAGCGCTGAAGGCGATTGCGGAGATAATCGGAATCGGCATCAAGGAAGCCCTTACGCTGGATGAAATAGACAAACATCAGACGGTTGAGCATGACGGAGGCATACCATTCGCGGTCGGCCACATCGACAATGCCCTCAATGAAATTGAGGAAGGCTTTGCGGTGGGTATCGAAGTCGCGGTAGAACGCCTTGGTGACACGCTCGATGTCAAACGCGGCACGGGCGCGCCCGGCCATTTCGGAGATGAACAGGTCGCCTTTTTCTTCTTCTTCGAGCGAGACGTAGAGGATTTGCAATTTCTGGAGGAGTGAATCGCCGGGCTGAGAGCGATTGAACTCGTGTGTGCGAACCGACAGCGGGCGACCAGGCTCCCGTCGCACCCATGTCCAGGATTGTTGGGCGCAGTCGTGAGTGGTGAATACAATAAGGTGCTCGAAGCTGGTTTGAGTGAGGGCGCGATCGAGCTTGAGTCGCGTGGTGTGGTCAGGCAGCCGACCATCGACGCTGGCGCACAGCCAGGTGGTGAAGCCACGCTTTTCGGCGACAGCCGTGAAGTCATAGTTGGATTCGCTGGCGCGAAGGGTGAGCTTTTGGCGGCACGGCTCCCATCCGAGTTCTTCGATAAAGAGTTTGGTGAAATCACCTTGTTGCAGGAGCGGACGGGCGCGATGAAAGTCAAATGGCATGGGAATGAATTGTAAATTTTGAATTATGAAATTGCTCCCGAAGATGCATTTTTTCCATCCTTTTCCTTGCGGTGGTTTGATTTTTGCGCATATTGATCTCAGCGACTAGTGTGGCCGGTCTTTCACCGACCCAGGTTTATCCCTTGGCCGCTCCTTTTTTTGCAGAGAAATCTCCAGTCCATTGTATCCATGAACGCCTCGTCTCCGATGTGGATGATGGGTTCGAGCAACTCAATGCCGCGCTGATCGATTGGTTTGGCCCCCGCTCCCGCCTTAATTTCCTCTTTTTTGCGCACGCTGTAGGCGCAGAGATCGCAAAGCTGGAGAACCAGACTGGTGGTGGAGTCAATGAAAAACCCTTTTTCGATAATCAGGCACAATTTCAGGGTGCCTTCGGCCCCTCGTAAGAGGCGAATGGTTTTTTCCACGTCGCCAATGATTTCACGATTTTCATCAGCGATAAAAATTCCAAGAGCCGAACTTGAAAGGTTCTTATTCCCCGTCTGTCCAGACTCATCGAAATAGACCAAGTGCATGATGGAGATTAGCTGTTCCGGCAGATGCCAAGCGAGCAAATGATTCTTGGTTCGCGGGCTTCAACGTTGTCCTTTGGAATGGAGAGCCGGTCCTCTTCGTGCAAGGAAAGGACTAGTTCGACGAGTTTTTCGTCGGTTATACCGGAGCGAAGTTCGCGGTTCAGTAGATCGCGAGCGGCTTCGGTGAGAGGGGTTTCATAGATGTCGTCAATGGCATGGTGGAGCGGCTTGATGTCAAAGAGAGTGTCTTTTACGCGGGAAGCGTAATCTTTGAGCCGCTCATAGACGCGTCGGCGGGCACTGGTGGGCTTGCCGAGTTGACCGCCGCTGGTAGCGTGCTCGGTTTGAATGCTACCCACAGCTTTTTGCACGAGCAGGTGGTGATTGGAGAGGCGCGGTAGCGTGGGTGTGGACGGGTCGCACGCGGCAGCACGCAGAATTTCGTGCTGACTCTCCGTAACGGTGCGCCCCTGTTCGTCCACCCAAGCCAGGGCATCGTTGTCGTCGGACGTGCGGACATAGACCATGACGCCAGAATCAGGTTTGGGGCCGGACGCATTCGACAGCTTCGGTGGAACGGCTGAGAGTGATTTAGTCGAAAAAATGACACCCGGCAGATCGGGGATGATTTTTTTGAGGGTGGGATCGGTGTCGCAAGCATTTTTCCAAATTTGGTAGGCTAATGAGGCAAGGTCCACTTCGTCATCCGTTGGGTCGTCGAGCGTGCCCGATTTTTCAGTAAAGAGGTCGCGGACAACGCGGTCTTCTTTCTCGTCTTCAAAGAAGGTTTCATCTGTGCCAACCACCTCGGCGTTTTCATGGAGGCGCTGACGAACACGCGAGCGAAGACGAATAAGGCGTTCGACACCATCGGCTGGAAGAAATGAATAGCACAAAATCTCATCGGCCTTTTGGCCGATACGATCCACACGCCCTGCACGTTGAATGAGGCGAATGATGGCCCAAGGGAGATCGAAGTTGACGACAATGGCGGCATCTTGGAGGTTTTGGCCTTCACTTAAAACATCGGTAGCAACCAGCACCCGGATTTCTTCGGCGGGCGAAACACAGTTGGGCGTGCCTTTTTCCCGAGCCTTGTTGCTCTCAGGGCTGAAACGACGGGCATATTGAGAGGGGTCTTCGGTATCGCCTGTGGCGCCGGTTAGGTGCTTAAGACCGCGCGCCAGCAACTGGGCTTGAATGTAGGACACCGTATCTGCGAACTGGGAAAAGATTAGAATTTTCTGAGACGGGTGCTTCTTTGTTAGAAGATTCTGAAGCTCCGCCAGTTTTTGATCTTGTTCTGGATGCCACTGCCCTGCGAGTTCGAGAATGGAAAAGAGCCGTTGGGCATCCTGGCGCAGGTGCTCGGAGAGGTCTTCAACAAATACGTCCGAGCGCAACCAGCCAAAGTTGCCGTTGTGCTCGGTGTAGAACAGTTGGTAACCCAATGCTCCTGCTGCGGTAAAATCAGCCAGCGAAGCGGCAGCAATTAATCCAAAGTCATCGCTGTCGCGATCATCGAACAGATCGAAATCTTGCGGGCCGATAGGTAACGGCAGTCCGTTTTCCAAGGCATGAAGATAGACATAGTTGCGCAGAATATGACGACGAATCGAAAGCAAAAATGCATAACCGCTGCTTTCGAGGCGCTTAAACAGATTGGTGCGGCAAAAGCCGATGAGACGCTTGCCGGCACGGGAAAGATTAGCCATCAGATCGGCATCTTGCTTGGTGGGCGGCGTGTCTGGGGTCGGTTTCAAATAATTGGCAAGCCCGTAGCGTGGTAGATGCAACACTCGAACGGTATCAACCACCCTTTCAGAATAGAGACGGGCATACTGATCGTTCGGGTCGCTTTCGCGAATCCGAAACGTGAGAGTCTTGGGCTGGCGCTTTGGAAAATGGAAGCGACTGCCACCATCGAGAATAAGAAACCGGCGGTCCTCCTTGGTTTTGGCAAAGTCGCACTTGGAACACTTCTCTTGTGTGGGTGTCAATAGGGTTGCGCATTTTGGGCATTCCGTGAATGCGTAGTTTCGCTCGACGAAACTGCGGGTGCGCCGAACCATGAAGAGTCGCATCAACTCTCGCCAATCATCAGGATGATTGCTTTTCTCGAAAGCAGAGAGGCAATTAACAGCACATTGGTGGCGACGTGTAAATTCATCGGGACGGCCATCGCAGTCGTGGCGCAGGTATTCCTCTGGCCTGATACCAACAACGTCTTCTGGATTCAGGAACAGGCGAAGTTGGTTGGCCAAGTCGAGGTAAGCTTTATTATAAGGGGTGGCGGAAAGGAGAATACACTTGCTGGCGTTACGAACAACATAGTCGCGCACGGCGGCCCAGCGTTGCCCCTCGCGATTTCGTAGGTTGTGACTTTCGTCAATGATAACGATACGATAGCGGCGGAGATCAGGCAGCTTGTTTTGAGATTGGGTGACCGATACGACTTTGGCGATAAGTCGGTAGCGGTGAGCATAGTCTTCCCACATGCCGACCAGGTTTTTCGGGCAGAGGATAAGGGTTTCGAGTGAACGAGGCGGGTCTTGAAACATACGGGCCAGCGCGGTAGCCATAAGGGTTTTTCCGAGGCCAACCACGTCGCCCAAAATCACGCCGCCGCGTTTTTCGAGGTGACGGGCGGCAATTCTAATGGCAGCCGACTGAAATTCGAGCAGAACGCCACGCATGTCCGCTGGGATGTTGAATTCAGACAGGCCCGCACGGGCTTCCTCGGCCAAGTGGTAGGCCATTTTGACATATATATGATACGGGGGTGGACAGTTAAGCCGCGCCCAACTGTCGTCAATAGCCTGAATTAACTCCTGAGTGATGTCCACGCACCAGCGATCTTTCCAGCGGTCTTCAAACCAGCACGCTAGTTTTTGAGTGGCGTCGTGATCTAGCACGTCCACGTTCAGTTCGCCCTGGTTTGATAAACCTGCAAGGGTGAGATTGCTTGAACCGAGAAACCCGGTGATTGGATTGTTTGGGTCAGTGCGAAAACAAAGATAAAGCTTGGCATGGAGGGTGTGGCGAAGAAAAAGCTTTACGATAACTTTGCCTGTCTTGAGCTGAGCGGAGAGGCGGCGAAGCCCCGCTTCATCGTCGTTGTTCGGAGTGCCGAAGGTAAGTTGCGTACGAAATTCCTCTGCCAATCGGCGTTTCAACCGAACAACAGCTTGTTGGCTGATTTGATCCTGCTTTGGCAAAAGGCTGTAGGCGAGACGAAGTTCGTCTTGGGCGGGCCGTTGCATTCCGATGAGAAGGCGACATTGCTGGCCGGTGCCTCCCGGCCACTTATCAATCAGCCCGTCAATGGCTTTCCATCCTCGAAGATTGAAGTAGCCAACGCAAAAGTCGGCACGCTCGGAGATGCCAAGAGTCTCTCGCAAGGTGGGAAGGAGATCGAAAACGATATTGTCAAATATTCGTGGCATGGTGGAACTGATGTAGTGATAGTACAAGCCGACTACTGAACACGCCCTGCTTCGTCCATCGTAAATCGAAGTGGTGTGTTCGGGGATTGTGTTCCTGTGTGATTACACGCAGCATACCAGCACTCCGAACAGTGATGAGACTGATGAAAGCACCTAACACCCACTAAGATCAAACCGTTTTTGAATTTTTTTCTGAATAATTCACAGTCAACACAGAAAATGATTCCATTGCAAAAAAGTTTCTCTTTTGACACGCCACTGCTTGCTCTCGCCAGGAGGCCGTTGCATTGCGCCGACAACTTCTTCGGTTCGGTTCCAACGTCCGCCGCCCTCGCCCCGTTGCCCCGCCCTTCGTTACGTTTTGTCCTGTCATCCATCTGGTTTTAGACCGGCCACAATCCGTGAGGACTGTTTGCTGGCCGACCCTTCCCCGCTCTCGCAGGGCCATGAAAGTGTCAGTCAGCCGTATTGTCCTATTTGCGTTTATATTCTTTCCCGTAGCCAGCTCAAATACCATCGATTGCCCATGCGCAGACGTCTGACAATCCATTCCCTGGTCAAAATGAGAATTGCTGCTGACCCTTTTTCTATCCCTTTTTGCTCAAGCAGGAAAAAGCGTCAATCCAAAGAGTCTGGCCGCGTCTCGCATCCGCCTGTCGGTGGCCACAAGCTCTTTCTCGCCAGTCACGAGGGCAGTCGCCAAATGGACGGCGTCAAAAGTGCGAATGGGTATCGGCTGAACATGGCGGTAACAGCGCGCCATGCTCGCGTTGAACTCTGCCTCCGTGCGGGTATCCATCTCCACAACTCGGATTTGTCCGTCAGCGATGTCCCTATCAACCTGGCGCTCAGTCGCCCCGATCTTCCTCGATGATTTGCTCCAACGTAGCTGGAGCATGAATTCATTGACCCATTTTCTCGTGGAAAGTCAATTCTGCCAACAGGGCAGGCAACGCGGCCCGGGGCTTGACGTTTGCACCCTATCGCGCGAATCTATCCCCATGCTTCGAGCCAACATCGTTCGCGAAATCCAGGCGCTGCCCTTCCAAGAGCAGTTCGAGATGCTGGAGTACCTCGCCCGCTCTTTGCGCCAACAGAGCCAGGCGCAGGCGTGCCCCGGCACGGCTCCCGGCACCCTGACGGCCGCCGCCGAAGCCTTGAGGTGCGACTACCAAAACGACCCCGAACTGACCGCTTTCACCGCCTTGGATTGCGAGGACTTCCATGCAGCGCGGTGAAATCTGGCTCATCAATCTCTCCCCAACTCTGGGCGCGGAGATGCAGAAGACGCGCCCGGCTGTGATCGTGAATGACGATGAGGTTGGCATTCTCCCGCTCAAAGTCATCGTCCCCATCACGGACTGGAAAGACCGCTACGCTCAGGCGCCTTGGATGGTGCGGTTGGAGCCGACCTCGGAGAACGGGTTGTCGAAAACCTCCACCGCCGACGCCTTTCAGGTCCGCTCCGTGTCCGAACAACGCTTTGTCAGCCGCTTGGGCAACCTGTCGCCGGACAACATGGAGACCGTTGGCAATGCGCTGAAGAGAGTGCTACAACTGCTGCCTTGACTGGGAGGAAAACCCGGAGCGACGGGGCTGCGGACAGACGGATGGGACGATGGCACGACGTGAAAGGGTCATGAAGGGGGCAGTCAGCCGTATTTTCATATTTGCGTTTATATTCTTGCCAGTAGCCAGATCAAATACCATCGAGTACCCATGCGCAGACGTCTGGCAATCCATTCCTTGGTCATCGCCGTGTTCGCGCGCAACTCTGCGGCCAGCATGACGTTGCGCTTGTCCCCTTTTGGCGTTTTCACAACCCAATGAAAGTGGTTGCTCATCAAACCCAAGCATGAACTTGCCCCCCAGTCTTCTGACAAGCTTCTCCCAGCGTTTCCAGGAACCGAACATGATCCTGTTCATCTTCAAAAATGTTCTCCCGGCGATCCCCACGATTCATCACATGGTACATCGCCCCAGCATATTCGGCCTTTTTAATTGCTGGCCATTTTACCTCAAACCATTCACAATTTATCCATCAAGGCATGACTTCAACCTTAACCATCGACTTTGACGGCGCTTGGAAGGAAACTCTCGAACGCTATTTCAACCCCTTCCTCCTATTCTGCTTTCCAGAGGTTCATCGCCAGATCGACTGGTCCAAAG
>CAIUEN010000176.1 GCA_903898185.1 uncultured Verrucomicrobiales bacterium | reverse complement strand
TTGAGGCTTGTTGGCAGCAACGCGAAATTGGGTAGGCAAGTTGATGCCCAATGCAGAAAAGGCGAGCCCTAATCCATTTGCAAATAGAAATGATGACCCTGCAATAAGTCGCCAAGCTCAAGCTGCCATGGCCAGCTCAGTTTGTCCATGAATGAGCCGAAAGTGAATTCCCGTTCTGTCAGATCCCAAAATCTGTCGGAAGGCCGGATTGAGAGAAAGATGCCATCGATTTATGCTCTTTGACAAGGCTTCCTCCGCCTTCCGGAGAATCCACTGATGGGTACGCCGGACGTTGAGCGCCGTTGCGGCCAAAAGCACTGCCAACGTTGTCTTGGCATGTCCGCGTCTACGGATTCTGTAGAGCCCCATCGGATTTTTGAGAACTGAGTTTGTAGCCTCACCGCCGGATCGCATTCGAAAAAGTTGTTTTGTTTCTTCATCCTCTTCAAATTGTAAGCGCCTCGCCTCCAGCCGGGGCCGTTTCCACTCCCATTCTAGCCGCGCCTTGCGCTTGGTGATTTTCACCGGGCAGTCACGGCTGTGAGGACAAGACCGGCAGACTTCGGGGTCAAAGTATGAAGTGGTTGCCTTCTTGGCCGTGTTCACTCTGTTTTCCAAGCATGGCTTGCCCATTGGACATTGGCTGATTTGGTTCCCGTCTTCCCCAATGGTGAAGTCCATGACTCCGAAGCCATCGTGAAGGTCGCCAGCGGGTGGGCACACGTGGTCGACGCCGCGTTCTTTGAGTTCCTGATGGTTGTCGTCGCTGGCGTAGCCGTTGTCGGTCAGTAAGATTTCAGGCTTGAGTCCGGCCTCTTCAAGCTTATCGATGCCGGGAACCAGGGTCTGGACATCGGGCGTGTTGGCGAGGTTGACCTCTATCTGGGTGATAATCTTGGGGTTGTCTATGTCTTTGTTCTCGGAGCAGGTCTCAGTCAACTGCACATGGTAGCCTACTGCTTTGCGATGCCCGTCGTACCTGGCATCTGGGTCGTGGGGGTTTACCAGGGCGCTGCCCTTGAACTGCTCATCAAGCTTGACCTCAATGACCTCGTCAGCGATCTGGATTTGCTCCTTGGCCAGGCGTTCAAGCAGGGCAAATGATTGCAGGGTGGACACTGAAGGATGAGAGGAAAATTGCTCTATCAACCAAAGGACGTCTTTTGCCGCTTCGATTAGGCGTTCCCCGTACTGGCTCGGCTTATCCCCCGCAAACCAGGACTGGCCTTCCTTCTCGGGTAGATACTTTTCTTTGAACTCCTCGGGGAGTCTGGAGAATATTATGGGATGGCGATCCTTGAGTTCCTTGAGGAATTGTTTGGTCGTGGCACGGAAAAGCTCCATCTTGGACATCCGCTTGAGCCAAGTTCTCACCAGGGTTGAGTCCTTGCGTTGGATATGCGCGTCGAGTTCAATCTTCTCAACAATGCGCTCCAAAACCTTGGCAAACACCGTATGTCCGTCGCCCAGAAGCTTGGCCCGGTAGTAATAGAAGGTGCGCTCGGACAAACAGTCGTCCCTGGTAAGATCGAGTGCGTAACGGAATGTTTCGTTGAAGGAGTATGCCTCGATAGCTCCGGCGTCGGTCATGTCGAAAAGAGCTTGAAGTATAAAAAGTCCAATCATGGACTGAATGTCTTTAGTAGGTCTTCCGTTGTCGGAAGAAAAATACTTTGCAAACACACTTACAGGAAGAGAAGGGAGAATATTCTCTCTAAAAAAGTGATAAACAGTGCTACGGAGAATATTCAACTTCCTATCGCAAAAACCTGTAACAGGCTCAATAAGCATTTTCTGAGCTCGATTCTTGTACTTTATCATGAAAAGTCTCCTTGGAACCCAAGGAGTAGTGGCAAATAATCAACAATTTGTCAAGAGTCATAGTATGCTACAGTCAAAGATTTTGGAGGGTTTTTGCAGGGCCCTCTGTGCTGTTTCGCGAGTTGGTCAAGCACGCTGATGGCATTTACAGGCCTGGGTGTGTACTCGTATTGCCCGGTTTCCATCTTGAAGAGGTCCAGGGAACTGTCGATCATGTGCAGCATGCG
>CAIUEN010000175.1 GCA_903898185.1 uncultured Verrucomicrobiales bacterium | reverse complement strand
TCTGCTGAGTTGGCTGGAGACTGAGGCCAAACGCGCCCGGCAGCCGAAATCCGCCCTGGTGCGGGAGATTTTGCGGCAACACCAGCAGCGCCAGCACCCGTCGGCGCTGGATCTGACCGCCGACTTGTGCGGGTGCGCCGAAAGTGGCTTGGGTGACCTGGCCCGCAACAAGAAGCACTTGAAAGGCTTTGGCCGATGACTGCGTGGTTGCTGGATACGGGGCCGCTGGTCGCCTTCTTCGACCGCAGTGACGCCGACCACGAGTGGGCCAAGCAGCAATGGGCGCAGGCACCGGTGCCGATGCTGACGTGCGAAGCGGTGCTTGCCGAAGCGGCGTATCTCTTGCAGGAGCACGCAGGGCTGCCGAACGAGAAAATACTGGCCCTCTTCGAGCGCAAGATCATCACGGTGCCGTTTCGTCTGGAAGAGCACGCCGATCCCGTGACGCATCTGCTGGAGAAATACCACGACCAGGAGATGCAACTCGCCGATGCCTGCCTAGTGCGCATGTCCGAGTTGAAGCGCGACTGCCGGGTGTTCACGCTCGACCGGCAGGAGTTTCAAGTCTATCGGCGCTTCGAGCGCCAGTTGATTCCGTTGGTGGTGCCGGAGTAAGTCTTAAACATCGGAAGGCACCGCTTCCGTCGTGAGCAGTGACTCTTCTTGGATAACATGTGCATGCGTCAGCTCTCGATGTCGGATGGGTTGCTCTTGGCGCATCAGGCATACTGTAAACGGGTAAGATCGTTCCTTCTTATCGGTGCAAAAAGTTACATTCTTACCCGTTCAAGGCAAGTGTCATCACTATTTACACAAACTGAGATGAAATGAAGATTGGCGGAGCAACGGTGAAAGAAAGGAAGACTTGAATGCCAGACCGGCTAACGGGATGGGCATGGTTTTGGATTGAAGCATGGGGAATTGCAGATGTCAGATTTTAAATTTCAGATTGAAAAAAGATGCTCAATCGGAACCCGACAATCGGCAATATGTTGCGGGCTACAGACTCAGCCATTGGCGCACACCGGTTTCCACCAAGGCCATCTGCTGGGCGGACAGCGTTCCTAGCCGACGGAGGAGCCTGACGGGAGGAATGGTAACCGGTTGCTGTACCAGGAATGCCCCCTCTTTCAGAAAGAGCTCACATCGCGTCGGCACGGCGTTCCTCCTCGTCAAGTTTGGCGAAGGTCTCGGACGCCAAGGCAGTCAGATCGGCATCTGTCATGTACCCATAATCCAAGCGCCCAGCCAACTCGATGATCTGCGCACAGACATCGCGCTGATCCGTTGGCGGCAAAGCCCGTATCTCCCGGACAATTCGTTCCGCAGTCGTTGTCATGAGCTTATTATAGGCGAAGAATCACTATCGGCAACGCCATTTTCGTAACAGTTTAGCTTGTTTTCATTTTTTCTTGCTAGTTTTTTACACTTTTTGGGTTGACTAACGGGAAGCAATGTGCTTATTTAAACTATGAGCATTGGTAAACAACATAGTTTTATC
>CAIUEN010000174.1 GCA_903898185.1 uncultured Verrucomicrobiales bacterium | reverse complement strand
TTCCCAACATGCTTATTATAAATCTGTTACGATTTTCCTGCAAGATGCCAAGCAAGCACATCGTTTTTTGCTAGTCAACCAACCAGTGTAAGAAAACGAGTAAGAAAAGATGAAAAACAAGCTAAACTGTTACCTGCGGTTAACCCAACTGCGGTTTCCAAGCTAAAACAAGTCGATTCACTGACTTGCGCCTGATACCCATCTGTGACTTTCAAAATAAGCCTTTCATTTCTATTTGATACGACATGAATAATGCATGACCTTTCCAGAGCAAAAACCTGATCAATTCAACACCCTATGCCTACCCCACATAATGAGAACTGCTGAGGGCGGCCTTTGAGTGCTTGAATAGTACCGCCAGTCTGGTAATGCTGTTCGCCATGTTAATTAGGCGACTTTCGTTGCTATTTGTAATCCTGCTGGCTCTTACTCCCGGTGTTACCGCGAGGTTGGAGTCTGTCGAGGTCACATTGGAGTATATTGCCAAGAAGGCGGAGGACCGTGCGCGGAAGCCGTTCCACTCGCCCAAGGCCGATCTGCCTGAATCGCTCAAGCAGGATCAGCTTGATTACGATAAATACCGCGATATTCGTTTCCGCCATGATCGGGCCCTGTGGAACCACGAGAAACTGCCATTCAATGTGGAGTTTTTTCATCCCGGTTACCTCTATCAGGAGCCGGTACACATCAATGAATTCACGTTGACCCACGTTCAGCCCATCCGGTTTGTGGGCGATTTTTTCGATTACGGCC
The DNA here is from genome assembly GCA_903898185.1 of uncultured Verrucomicrobiales bacterium. Taxonomy (GTDB): domain Bacteria; phylum Verrucomicrobiota; class Verrucomicrobiia; order Limisphaerales; family Palsa-1400; genus CAIUEN01. The sequence continues at coordinate 4,307 of CAIUEN010000174.1, read as the reverse complement.
AACTTCACATTGCCAACCAAATTCCAGCCGATACCGGTTATGCCGGATTTCGACTGCTTTTCCCGATCAATTCCGCAGATAAAATGGACGAGATCGGCTCGTTCCTTGGGGCCAGCTATTTCCGTTTGCTCGGCAAAGCCCAAGATTACGGGCTGTCTGCCCGCGGCCTTGCATTGGACTGCGGCGAGGATGATCGTCCGGAAGAATTCCCCATTTTCACCGACTGGTGGCTCGGAAAGCCCCATCGCGAAGACACCGATTTGCGGCTATACGCCATTCTGGACAGCGTGAGCTGCGTCGGTGCCTACACATTTGTGATTCGTCCCGGAGAAACCATGATCATGGACGTCGAAGCCGTCCTCTATTTCCGCGCCGATGACAAGGTCCAGGCGGCCAATCCCGGACGCAAGGCGCTCAAGACCATCGGGCTGGCCCCGCTCACGAGCATGTTCTGGTTCGGCGAAAACTCCGAGCGCAAGTTTGACGACTATCGTCCCGAGGTCCACGATAGCGACGGTTTGCTCATGCGCATGGAGAATGGAGAGGTCCTTTGGCGTCCGCTCAACAATGCGTCTGTATTGCGCCACCAACGGTTTGCGACCAAAAACATCGCCGGCTTTGGACTGCTCCAGCGCGACCGTGAGTTCGGCAATTACCAGGATATATTCAATCATTACCAAAACGTGCCCAGCGTCTGGGTGGAGCCTCACAATCAATGGGGAGAGGGTGAAATTCACCTTGTTGAATTGAGCACGACGTACGAGGGGCTGGACAACATCGTTGCCTATTGGGCGCCCAAGGAAAAGCCGCAGCCGATGCAGGCGTACCGGTTTGCCTACACTCTCTATTGGACCCGTGAAACCGACCGCAGTTTCTCTGAAAACAAGGTGCTCTCCACCCGCATCGGGGCCGATTCGCGCGACAAACGCAAACGCCAGATTGCCATCGATTTCGGCGGGCCCAAGCTTGCGCCTCTCTCTGAAAACGCCCCGCCGACTGTTGTTGCCAGTTGCAGCGATAATGGTTCAATTTCGGAAACTCAAGTCTTTCGCAATCCCGTCAACGGCACTTGGCGCGTCATTCTAAAAATGGAACCCAAGGCCGATAACAAAGACCCGATCGACATCCGATGCACATTGAAAAAAGGAGAGGAAATTCTGACCGAAACATGGACATACCTTTGGAGTCCTCCCTGACCAGCGCGCTTTTGCGCAGTGATAAGCCCGGCCAAATCGCAGGTCGGGCTCTGGATGAATGGAATGTGGCCTATGGTTTGGTTGAAAGCTATTTTCACGCCCTGCGCATACGCAACAAAGTCCTTTTGGGCCAACTCGTCCTGCATGTTCTGGACCGCGCCTTCAAGCGCGCGCCTAAAGAACCGCAGCAATCCATCCCGCAATTGGCGGCGGACGAAATGGATCATGTGGTAACTGAGTGGTTTTCGAAAGTCCTCCCGGAGCTGCCGGATGAATCGAGCCATTTAATCTCCACTCGAGGACGGCTGGCGCTGCTATTGGCGGATATGCCAGGCAAGTGGCAAGATCAATTTCTGCGGCCGGGTCCGTGGCCCATTGAATTTGTCGCTGCCATGCGGGAAACCTATCTGCGCGCCGGCCCGGATTTTCAAATCTCGCAAATGGTGCCGCGTCCGCTGGACCTCGGCCCTATTACAACTCTGACGGACATCAGTCGGCTTCCGTATTTCCGCATGGTTGCCGCGTGGCTTTTGTTCGCGGCATTGATGGTTTTGCTTTTCCTCATCACTCATGGTCACTTCTCACGCTAGGCCGCCGTTGCAATCAGTCTCCATCACCCCTGTGCGCCCCGTGCGACGAGGGGTTCGTGTCTTTTTCTTTTTTTCATTGGCGTTTCTGATCACAGGCGTCGTCTCGCTTCTGTTTGCGGACCTGCTCTGGCGAACGGGATGGTCCTCATGCAGCACGCTGCTGCTGGCGCTCTTTGTCGTGCTCTTTTTTCTTGCGGCAATCGGCTGCGTGCATGGCGCTTTTGGGTTTTTCCTTCGGCAGTTTGGCAATGATAGACGCATCACGCGCCTGAACGAGTTTGCATCGCGCGACATCAAGGGTGCCAGCACTGCCATCATCGTGCCCATCTACAACGAAGACGTTGTTCGCGTCTATGAAGGGCTGCGAGCAAGCTATCTCTCGTTGCAGCAGACAGGACATCTCGATAATTTTGACTTCTTCATTCTCAGCGATTCCACTGATCCGGATAAATGGATCGAGGAAGAGCGTCGTTGGGCAGAGCTGGTCCAGCAACTCAATGCGCTGGGCCGCATCTATTACCGGCGGCGCTACAGCAACGAGGGAAAGAAAAGCGGTAATGTTCGCGATTTCCTGAGCAATTGGGGGCGGCGCTACCGTTATTTCGTTGTTTTTGACGCCGATAGCATCATGCGTGGAACGACCATCGTCACTTTGGTGAAACTGATGGAATCCAATCCGAGCGTTGGCCTTATTCAAACCGTGCCCGCTTTGGTCAATGCGGAATCGCTCTTTGGCCGGATGCAGCAATTTGCCAACCGCCTCTACGCCCCCATCTTTATTTCAGGGCTCAATTACTGGGCGCAAAGCTTCGGCAATTACTGGGGGCACAACGCCATCATTCGCACCGAGCCATTCATGCAATATTGCGATCTCCCGTTTCTGCCGGGGCGCAAGCCCTTCGGCGGACAAATCCTGAGTCACGACTTTGTCGAGGCAGCGCTCCTGCTCAAGGAAAACTGGCAGGTCTGGTTGGCGACCGACCTGGAAGGCAGCTACGAGGAGGGGCCGCAAGGCTTGATCGAAAATGCTCAGCGCGACCGGCGCTGGTGTCAGGGCAATCTCCAGCACGGCATGGTGGTTTTCGCGCGCGGACTGCGGGGCCTGAGTCGCATTCACTTGGCCATGGGCATCTTCGGTTATCTGTCCAGTCCGCTCTGGCTCATGTTCTTAGTCACTTTCAACTGGATTCTTCAGTACAAGAAGGACAGCGGCCTCTCGGATATCACCGTTCAATCTTTCACCCCGTTTATCCGGCTGACCGGGACTCAGCACGCATTTCTCATCTTCCTGATCTGCATGACAGTGCTCTTTATCCCAAAATTGCTTGCATTGATTGACTTGGCTCGGGACAAAAAGCGATGCCAAACCTTTGGCGGGTTTGCCCGCGCCGCCTTGGGAGCATTCATGGAGACTCTTTTTTCCACACTCCACGCGCCGCTTCAGATGCTGTGGCATTCCAAATTCGTTGCCACCATTTTGATCGGCATGGGAGTCAATTGGGGAACCCAAAACCGGGGCGCTGACGGCACTCCTTGGCCTGTTGCTGTTCGGCAACATTGGGGGCACACGCTCTTGGGACTGGTTTGGGGCGCGTTTGTCTGGCAACTTGATCAAACCACCTTCTGGTGGTTCGCGCCCGTTTTGGCGGGCATGGTTTGTTCCATACCTTTGAGCGTAATTACCAGCCGGGGCACACTGGGACTGAAAGCGTGCAGCTTGGGACTCTTCTTGGTGCCCGAAGAAACCAATCCCCCGCCGGAACTGGTTTCGATCCGAACTCGCATGGCCCTGGCACAGTCAGAAGAAAAAGACTCCAAGCTGCAGCATTCAAACATAGGGCTGGCTGAAGCCGTGCTGGATCCCTATGTCAACGCAACGCACGTTTCTCTCTTGCGCGAGAGTTTGTTCAATCCTGCTTATGCCGAATTGCTGAACCGCTTGGAGACAATGGGCGACGGAGTTCAAAAACTGGGAGAGCGTCTTCTGGCCCAGGGCCCGGATGCATTAACTTCCCCTGAGAAACTGCGGGTTCTTTCCAGCGCCAACACCATGTCTTGGATTCATCGCCAAGTCTGGCTCGGACGCCCGGAACAGCTCGCTCCTTGGTGGCGCACGGAAATTCGCCGATACGCCCGATGAGCGCTGAGAGGGGTGCGTGACAGGAAAGTAACGCTGTGGGGCAGACCTCCGGTCTGCCGGTTCGAGGGGTCTCCGCCCCCTCGACACATCTTCCTCCAGAGCAAGTCAGTAATTCTCATTTTGAGGAAATATGGGTGGAAACTCTGATCTGCCTGCGCATGGGGTTTCCAAATTCTCTGCGGAGCCAGAGGCACCGCAACCGGCAGGCCTCCGGCCCACTGCCATTGAAATAAGCCTAACCAACATAATCAATAAACGATTTTTCGAACACATCGTTGATGGTGATAGGAGCGGCATGCCGAAAATTCCCTTCGAGGCACCTTCCGTTCCCTTCGAATCGAAACGGGGTTCTGACTCATCAATCGCTGCATTTGGAGAAGC
>CAIUEN010000173.1 GCA_903898185.1 uncultured Verrucomicrobiales bacterium | reverse complement strand
TTCGATATTGGATATTCGTTTCCGTTTTCCTTCCTTTTTCTCTCCATTCAGCGCGGCTGATGGTTCCAAAAAGTGGGAATGCCTTGAAGCGGAAACCTGTCCAGTTTTCTACGGGCTAGTCTCTGACTCCGTGGATTGGCTCTGGGGAGATGCGAATTCGATGGGTCAGAGACCCATTCAACCGGCAGACCAGAGGTCTGCCCCACAATGTTACTTTCCGGTCACACACCCCTGAAGACACACCACCGCTGTAGAACAAAATAAACCTGTTGAGGTCCCCGTGAGAAATTTCTCCCTCTGAAAGTTACCGAATTTCAATGCCACATCGCAGGAGCAAAGAGAGAGCGCTTGTGTTAGGGAGTTGGAAGATTAAAAAGTACCCGCATTTTGACCATTTTGCGCCGATTCGCTGGTACTTATTAAAGTTCCAACTCCCTTACGTTCCAAAAGGGACGGCTTATGCCGTCCCTTTTGGAGTTAAACTGGAATTCAGCGCTTAGTTCGACTTGCGACCGGAGATGCCGGCGGTGGTCTTGGTGATGGCCTTGGCGGCTTCTTTGGGGCGAAGCGCGCGGACGGCTTTGCCGGTGGTCCACATTTCAGATTCACCGATGACAGCCAGTTCCTTGGTCAGTTGGGCTTGGTAATCGGCCTTGCCGCAAGCGGAAAGGACGCGGGCGCATTCGCGGCCGTCCTTGACACGTTGATAGAGATCCTTGAACACTGGGAGAACCGCCTTCTTGAACTTCGGCTTCCAATCGAGCGCGCCGCGCTGGGCGGTGGCAGAGCAGTTGGAGTACATCCAGTCCATGCCATTTTCATCGACAAGGCGGATGAGGCTCTGGGTGAGTTCTTCGACGGTTTCGTTGAAAGCTTCGCTCGGGGAATGGCCGCCCGCGCGCAGCACCTCGTATTGGGCTTCCATGATGCCGGCCAAAGCGCCCATGAGAACGCCGCGTTCGCCGGTCAGATCGCTGAAGACCTCATGCTCAAAGGTGGTGGGGAAGAGGTAACCAGAACCGACGCCAATTCCGACGGCCAGGCAGCGTTCGCGGGCGGTTTTGGTGTAGTCTTGGAATACGGCAAAGCTGGAGTTGATCCCAGCGCCGCTGAGGAAGTTGCGGCGGACAGAGGTGCCGGAACCCTTGGGCGCAACCATGATCACATCAACATTCTCAGGCGGAATCACGCCGGTCTGTTTGGCATAAGCGATCGAGAAGCCGTGGGAGAAATAAAGGGCGTCACCGGGCTTGAGGTTCTTTTTGACGACGGGCCAGATTTTGCGCTGAGCGGCATCAGAGACGAGCATCTGAATGATGGTGCCTTTTTGTACCGCTTCTTCGATGTCGAAGAGAGTTTTTCCTGGAACCCACCCGTCCTTGACCGCGCGGTCCCAGTCTTTCTCGAACGACTTTGCCTGTCCGACGATCACTTTGAAGCCGTTATCACGAAGGTTAAGCCCCTGAGCGGGACCCTGCACACCGTAGCCGATGATCGCGATGGTCTCGTTCTTAAGCACCTTGCGAGCTTTTGCCATCGTGAATTCTTTACGTGTGATGACCTCTTCCTGTGTTCCACCAAAATCAATGGTTGCCATGTTTTATATGTGTATTTGTGGCGGCCAGCCGCGCGAGCGGACGGCGCCGGGTTTATTTGTTATTAATGGTTAATTACTCTTATAGCGTTTCTTTGATAAACATGCATTCGTTACAAGCTGTAATATATGATACCTTATCAAGGAAACGCTATACTCTGTTTGCCTGCATCCTACTATTCGGGCCTTGAGAGTCAACGCGGCAGATTACTTTCGAGGCAAAGCCACTTTGCCGGTTCGGGTCAAGTCCTTGATCCCGTAAGCCTTCATCAGTTCGATGAACTTCTCCACCTTGCTCTCGTTGCCGGTGATTTCGATTGTAAGGGCGCTGGGTTGAACATCGACAATCTTGGCGCGAAAAATATCGGTTATCTGCATGACCTCGGCGCGGGTTTTTGAATCCACAGTCACCTTGACCATGACGAGTTCACGGTCGATGTACTCGGCTTCGCGGTAATCAGCAACTTCGAGCGTATCGACGAGTTTGTTGAGTTGTTTGACGATTTGTTCAACTGTGGCATCGTCGCCCCGGGTGACAATCGTCATGCGCGAACTGTTGGCGTCCATGGTGGGCGCTACGTTGAGCGAATCGATGTTGTAACCGCGTCCGCTAAACAGCCCGGCCACGCGCGTGAGCACCCCAAACTTGTTTTCCACCAGCACTGATATGGTATGTCGCATAATAATATTTGGTTTCGATATGCGCCCGCCGATCTTGCGAGCTATCGAAACCGCCCACAAAATCAAAAGACCGACGTTCCATTTTAAGGTAACTATTCAGGGGCATCCTTGCCTATGTCCCTCCATCCGGCGAGCGTTAGCGAGACGCTGATTCATCGGCCTCCTAAGTAACTTCTTTGTTACTTTCCTCTGTCCGCCACCCTTGGTGGCTGATTTGCTGAACAGTTACATTTTGGGAACGGCGGACGAACCTGCACGGCAATCAATGCCCCAAGCCGAGCCAGGCAGTTACGACTACGACTGTCAGGATATTGATCCAATGTTTCATGTTGCCAGAGCAATTTATTTATCCACCATGCAGCGGTCAAGCGGAAAGAGTCGGCCCAAATCCGCGCCTGCGGATCGAATCTCCCCCCCGGTCTCTAAAATCCACGAGCCTATTCAGGAAGATATTGTCTTGGAACCACGCGTGGCGGTCCCCGGCTTTGTTCATCAACAGGCACACTGCGCCGACTGCGACCGCGATGTTCATGCCCAGAGCCAGGCGAGCTTTGCGGTTCCCATATCGGACCGGTGGCCAAAGCCACCGACATTTATACTGTAAACGGGTAAGATCGTTCCTTGTTCTTGGTGCAAGAAGTAACATTCTTGCCCAGTTCAAAGTATAACCGTTCGAGTAAGCTTCAACGGGGCCGCGCTGAAATCAGCGCGGAAACCACAGCTTGCGCAGAAACCAACGCGCAAGGCTGGCGCGCTTCAACGGGGCCGCGCTGAAATCAGCGCGGAAACATACCTGACTGATGTCAACTCCCCATCCGCTACCACCGGCTTCAACGGGGCCGCGCTGAAATCAGCGCGGAAACGCTTTCGCTCGGCCTCCTTTTCCGCCGTCGTCTTTTTGCTTCAACGGGGCCGCGCTGAAATCAGCGCGGAAACGCAATTATTAGCGATTGGTTTAGGCCCAGTTCTGGACGCTTCAACGGGGCCGCGCTGAAATCAGCGCGGAAACAGGCCCCACATCTCGCAACCCATTCGCCCACTTTTGCGCTTCAACGGGGCCGCGCTGAAATCAGCGCGGAAACAACGTGTTTCGATTCTCTCGATACATGTTGGTCGTTTGCTTCAACGGGGCCGCGCTGAAATCAGCGCGGAAACACGCTGCATTGCGAGCAGCGCATGTCGCTCACGGACGAGCTTCAACGGGGCCGCGCTGAAATCAGCGCGGAAACGTCCTGACCGGATAGATCGCAGTCGTGCGACACCGTGCTTCAACGGGGCCGCGCTGAAATCAGCGCGGAAACTATTTGGCATTTTTGCATACGTTAGTTCCAACGAGTCGCTTCAACGGGGCCGCGCTGAAATCAGCGCGGAAACCACCGACACTGTTCCATTACCGGTGGACTTCACGAAGCTTCAACGGGGCCGCGCTGAAATCAGCGCGGAAACTACAACCTCCTCCATGTCCAGGAGAAAACCCTGCTTGCTTCAACGGGGCCGCGCTGAAATCAGCGCGGAAACCAGGTGGGCCTTTACAGAAGTCCATCCGTTTTCTTGGCTTCAACGGGGCCGCGCTGAAATCAGCGCGGAAACACGATCTTGAAGATGTTATCTGCCGTCATGTTTATACGCTTCAACGGGGCCGCGCTGAAATCAGCGCGGAAACCGATATGCCTCAAAAAACAAAAGACCAACTCAGGCACGCTTCAACGGGGCCGCGCTGAAATCAGCGCGGAAACAGTATATTTGCTACTCCTTCTGCCGCAGGTTCGCAATCCTTAATTTGCGATTGCCGTGTCCTTTGCAGTCTCTTGCAAGATGGCTCTGTTGGCTTGGTTCTCATTAGCCTTTGCATTTCAATAACTTCTGCAACGCGAGCGCGAGCAGGGTGGGGACTCATCACCTTGCCGCTCGCAAATTCAATTTTCAAAGATCACGCCCATTCTACGGGTTGAACATTCAGTTCAAATCTTAAAACACACAGCATGCTCCGATTCACGATTCACGGTTCACGACCTTAACCCTTCATCTCAAATCTTAAAACACATAACATGGGGCATCCATTTTGGTGTAAGGCAATCCAATCGCCGTAATGACACGATCTCCACGCCCTTCAGCCGGTCCCAGCGAAACAAACAGAACCTGATCTTCATCCTGGTTGATCACCTGGCCCAAAGCAGTTTCCAACTGAACTTTTTCCATTGGATTGAGGTCGCACTCAAACACCGAATACTGTAAATGCTCCCCGAAATTTCGGCACGTCTTAAATGCGCGACGCAGCCGCTTGTCATCCGCAATATCGTAACAAACCAGGTAGGTCGTGCGCATAAGTCACCTCGTCAACAGCGGAATGTATTCTGCAATTTCGCCGGTTAAGGTTCGGGCTAAAATCCGCGCTTGCAGCTCCAGAGCCCGGCGGTAGCTCACTTTGTAGTCAAACAGCGGATGCGTTATCAGCGAGCTCATTCGCTGCTCGTACATCTGAAAAAATCGTTTTCTTCCGGGCGCGGAGAAATTGACAGCCTGTCCCGCGCGCACGAAATCTTTCTCTGTGACGACGCGATTGTTGATGCAACTGATCACCGTCGATTCGGCAATCAACGGCCTGAACTCCTCCATCAGATCCAGTCCGAGCGCAGGACGGCCAAACCGTGGCTGGTGAAAAAATCCAATGTAGGGATCGAAACCGACCGCCAACGCCGCCAGTGTGCAATCCTTGCTCAACAGGCTGTAGGCCAGGGAAAGCATGGCGTTGACTGGGTCGGTGGGCGGACGGCGGTTGCGCGTGGAAAAGCTGAAGGTGAGTTGTTTCGTGTCCTTGCCGGTGCCGCCGTCGGCTGCGGGCAGTTCGTCGCCGGTCTTGATCATTCCGCTGAGTTCACGAAAATACTGACTGGCGGCAGCCCCTTCGATTCCCAAGAGTTGATCAAGCGAGGTTGCTTCCAGAGAATCTTCCGAGGCGCGCTTGAGCTTGAGAATTGTCGGATCGGGAGGAGAAACGTGGTTTCGCATCAGCATGGTGCGGTGATTGCGAATTTTTCCATGCACAAACCGCCGCGCCAAGGAGAGGCACATCGCAGAATCGAGAGCGAGGCGAAACTGTTCCATGCGCAGGAAGACATTTTTCAGCGCGTGGCCCCGGGTGATGCCGTAGAACCAGCCACCCATCGAGAAATAAGTGACGGGAATCTCCATCTCGCACAGGGATTGAATGGCCTGGGTTGAGATTTGTATATTGCCAAAAAGAGCGACGTGGGAGAGATCACGCAGACGCACTTCGTCAACAACTTTATCCTTCTCCTTGACCTGCAATGTCTCGTCTTTGCGCCCTATGCGCAGACCCTGGGTATTGAGATAGAGAGGGCGCGTGTCGTCACGAGCTGCAATGAGTCGGCGGGGCTTTGTTGTGTCGGGATTGGCGGCAGATTCGACGCCATCGGTATGGCCGGTTTCCTTGGCATCGCCGGTTTGCGCCAGCATTCGCGTCTCGTCTGGCAGACAGACCGGGGCCAGTGAGCACCTCACGCATTTGGGAGACGCCACGAGCGGCGCGGGGATCGGCCCGGTGACGACTTTACGGGCTTCGGCGATTTTTTGGAGAATCCAGTTTTCCAATTCGGACGTGATGGGCAGGCGAACGCGTTGTTTGGTGGCGCGATAGTAAATGACGCCTTGGTTGCATGTGTATCCGTTGTCGCGCAGGATGAGCGCTTGCAGACCCAGTTGCATCTTGTCTGTGTCCCAAAGCTCGTTGGCATCGGCCCCTTCTTTGGGTGCGCCGGCTTTATAATCGACCGGGCAAACGTCCAACGCGGCGAAAAGGTCATCCCCAGTCCTGACCTCCACCAAATCCATCTTTGCCACCACGCCCAGACGGTCCGAACCCATCTGCACAGAACGGGAGTGGATTGTCTCCGGCTCCGCAGCCGCCTCTTTGCCTGGCGTTTCCTCCCCTCTTTCGCCAGACTCGAACGTCGCGCCAATGGGTTTGTCCGCAGCTTTTTGCGCTGGCTTTGTTTTGGCGGCAGGCATCGCGCCATTGCCCGAGTCCACCCGCTGGTGGATGGCATCGCCGCGCACGGTGTCGGCGCTTTCGACAAAAACACCCTCCACAAACTCGTAATAGAACAGCCGTTGGCAGTAAACAAACTCGTTGAGCATCCGGGCGGGAATCGTGTCGGGGCTGGCGACTGGCAAGTGAGTTGGCGACGGTGGTAATGGCGATACGGTGGATTTGTCTATTGGAGTCGCTTTGCCCGGCGGCGGAAACTCTTTGCGCAACACCTCCAGAACTTTTTCACGAATTCCGATTCCATTGTCAGCGGAGGCATCACCGTTGACCGGCGCAGTGGCGGCAGGGATGCGCGGAGCCTGCGAAAAATCGACGCCCTGTTCGCATGAGGTCATTTCGTTCGCCGTGCGTGATGGCGGAAGCTCTTCAACACGCCGCAGCCGTGAATCCTCCAGTTGTTCCAGTTCGGTTTGAGCGCTTTCTTTCATGGTAACTATTCAGTTCAGAGGGAAAAATTAGCGTCTCGCTGACGCTCGCCGGTGGGAGGGGCACATGCAAGGATGCCTATGCTACGTGAATAGTTACCTTTCATGATCCATTCAAACCGTCCCCCGTTCAGCGCGGCGAGCCAATTCTGCTTTGAACAGTCGATAATGGCGGCGCAATCGAAGTCGGTATGGCTCATCCAAAACAACGTTCTGGAAGAGCTTCAGAAACTCCTCAGCGAATTCTGACTGCTCAAGCATAGGTTCCAATTCGCCGCGAATAACTCCACGGGCATCCTCGGGTGCCGACGGCATTTGCTTGCGATAAAACGCCTCATTTTCCCATCCATAAGAGATGGTCGCAAGCGCCTTGGCTGGCTGGCTGCGTCCAACAACCTGCAAGGCAACCCGCCGACAATCGCAATCAGGCTCAGCGCAATAGAATTCCACGTAGGCATATTTGTCTGGCGGCAGACCCGGCAGGGAATGAGAATGCGGCGTATCGCCAAGATGCAAGCAACGCACCTCGCGCACGGCGAGTTCCGGAAGGACTGAATGGAACGGAATCATAATTCAGATTTATCAGACCGGCATAAAGAGGCCAAGACCGAAGTGGGAGGCGTAACCGAATGCCAAAGGGCCGGCAACCTTCTGCGGAAAAGAGATTGTAAAGGAACCACCCTCGCTCTGACCGCGACTGCCGCCGCCGTGATGACGGATGGTCTGGAATTGCAGGCAGCGCAAACTACGCGCGCCAATTGTCTCACCGTGAGTGATGGTCTTGTCCAGTCGGATCGACGCTCCAGCGGTTTGAGGATTCAGAGACAGGAGGCGCAAAAGATCATGTGCCGCAGAACCAATCTGCCACCCGGTTGTCGCGTCGATTTTGGGTCGGCCATCGCGGAATGTCTTGGCGTGGCGGGTGGGAACAAACGGAGTGGCAGAACGCCACACTTTAGAGGAGCCAAATAACTGGCAGTCGGGAAACGTATCAGACTGGCCAAGGCCAATGAGAACGAGACGCAAGTCGTGCCCACCATGGCCCCATACTTTGTTAAGACGGCGAAGGGCAAAACATGCTTGTTCATCAAAGCCGTTCGCAGACCAAACCGTCAGATGTGTGATCGAGTCGCGCATACCGTTGGCTTCGCAAAAAACATGCGCATGACCATGGCCTTCCAGAGGCTTTCCGGTGGCGCTTATCCCTGTGAAGACGCTGAGAGCTCCACCACCCTTGTCAGACCACTTGCACAAGACGTCATGAACCCGATTGGCTACCGAAACAGCCTGGGTGATCCGTGGAGAGACAGCGCTGACCACCGCATAGCGCGCGACGGTTGGATTGTTTTTGACAGCGGGATGTGAAGCGCGAACCGCTGGGGCAAAGACATCTGCTGGTCGAGTGTAATTGAAAAACTTGGCGCCGGGTGGAAGATTCCAGCCTGCGCTTTGAAGTTCGCCGGTGTCAGCGTGCAATGCGGCGAAAAGGTCAACGGGTACTTCCGGGCTTTTAGTTTTCTTTGGTGGAGTTTTTCTTCCGGTGGCAATTTTCGGAGTTTCAGCGGGCGGTGAGTTTATTGTGAGGAATTCATCACGCCATGTTTCATAGTTGGCGGCTGGCATTGGCGCGAGGAGACGAACAAGTTCCTCGTTGGCGGAAATTTCCGCGCCATCCGCAAGTGGCAAGGCATTCGCCTTAATCTTTACGATGTCCTCGCGCACACGGATTTCAACGAGACTTTCGGCGCGTCCGAGATAGCCGACTCGCTCGGCCAAGGTTTGCAGGGCGGCGAACTGGTCTGAAGGAAGCACAACATCCCACGCGATGAGAATGGAATGTTTTGGATCCACCTGGATAAATGTATCGAAAATTTTCGTCTTAGACGGACCAAATACATCCTGTTTATTCTCCTTATGCTTATGGTCGTTTCCAGGCATGAAATGTCGGGTATGCCCCACATTGGAATGCGTTGGAATTGAAAACAGAGGCACCACAGCAGACAACGATTCTAGCAATCGGCGAATAACTTCCAATTGAAACTGGGATTGAGCTTTCAGATACCATGTAGCAAGCAATGCTCTCAGAATTCTCCACGGCGAAGGCGGCCACTCAACAGCCCCTTCATTCACATGCCTTCCCCATGGTGTTGCGTGAAAGCGCCCGGTCGGAAAACGAAGTTCGAGAATGGTCATGGATCAGTCTTCGGTTTTATCTTCGTCGGCCTTATCACCCTTGCCCTTTTTGGCAGTCGTTTCCTCATAGATTACGGTGGTGAACCGTTTGTCGGCCTTGCCGCCAAAGGCTTCGGCAATGAGTCCGGGGAGCGCGACCTCCAGTTCACCCAGCGATGGCAAGATGAATTCAGCCGGGCGCTGGACAATGAGATCACCGTCCAAGTCAAGGTCGCAGGCGGTGCGAAGACGCAACCCGTCGCAAAGAAACCGCTGAATCTTGAAAAGAGAAATGGCAATCAGTAACGTTTCCACATCCGCGCCAAGGCCAAAACCGCGAATGAGCGCGAGGTCGAGGTTGAAGAAGACGGTAATGTTGCCGGTGAATTCTTCGCGGTGGTAAATAACATTGCCGAAGCCCTCTTTGGATGTCTGCCCCTCATCTCCTTTGGCTGCGCGGACGCGGTCCACTTTTGCCCCACCGCTGGCTACGGTGGTCACATCTGTTGCTTCGATAAAGGCGGTCAGAGCACGCGGCAGTCTGATAACTCCAGCAATTTTTTCAAGGAAGATACCGTGGATGAGCGAATTCACATCAAATCTCAGAAGCGCCTTGAGAAAAGGATTGCGATCAAACGGACGTTTATCATTGAAGGCGATAGCCTCCTTGATTGTGTCAAAACCCTTCGCTGTAGCAATGTAGGTACTGTTGATTCGGTGTGCCTCCAGCACAGAATTCGTCAATGGCTTCTTGTCTTTATCCAGGACGAGGACAGCGGGTAATCCTTTGAGTGGAACAATCCAATCGTTGGCGTTCGTGTCCCAGCAAACGGCTTCGAGGCGGTTGGCCATGCTTTGGGCTGACTCTACAAGAAGCATCTTTACTCCATTGGGACCGTCAAAAGTTGCGGCACCAAGATCGGGAAACCCGGTGGGCTGAAAACGTGAGCCTTGCACAGGTTTAAGTTTGGCTTGGAGCAGCAGTCGCGGTTGATCTTTTAATTTATCGAGATTCATGCGTTTTGGATTTCTGGCTGGTTAATAATGATTTGTTCGAGCAGAGATAGGTCACGAGGACTGATGGGAAACAACAAGGCTGCGGCTGTGCGGCGGGCCACTGCCGCAGACACCGGCAGTTTATCCACGAGCGGCGGACAACCGGATGCGCGCAAACGGCGGGCGGCCAATATCGATGCTTCTTCACCTTGTCCCGAACGCGCACGATTATGGATGGCGGGAACAAGCGGGATCGTCCGGTCATTACGTTTGGGCTGGAAGCAAAGCTTGAGCAACGCGTAGAAAGAAGACGGCACGGCGCGATGGTCATCATCTTTTCTCCAATCGTATCGAATGCGATTGGGAACAGATGGCTCGGCATCACGGATCTCCGAATTCTGCCAATCAATGAGGCAAAGCCCCCACAGGAGATCGGCGATCAAAGTGTCATCCGTTCGTCCTTCAATGAAGGCTGTAATGTCATCCAGTCTGGCGTACCTTGGTGACCAATCAGGCCAGCCCTCCACGCCCGATTTCTCGAAGCGGATGATGCGTCGAGTGAGGATGTCATTGAAGACATCCGTAAGATCGCCGTCATGCCAAACCACGTCGTTGCCAGGCTCTGCCCATTTAGCCCAAGAGCGATCCTTTGCTGTTATGATTTCCAAAGGTTCGAGATGCTGCCGAAGCCAGAGCATTTCTTTACTACTCCCAAATCTCGCCCGCATTCCGGCCAGCGATGCGGCAAGACGAAACTCTGCTCTGTTTGTGCAGGTATCCCTGAGCCATTCTGGGCGAAGGCCAGAAAGCGGATGAACATCGTTCTTGATGCTCCACTTCAGACTTTTGGCCAGAGAGCGCTCGGCCCTGCCTTGAGAAATGAGGACAGATTGCATCGAATCGCCGGAACCGTGGAGAGCAAGGTCAGCAATTCGTTCTTCGACTTGAACAACGCACAGACAGACTGATCTTGGACATTGGTCGCCTTGAACGACGTATCGAAGCTTCTCAAGCCAATCGTCAACATCCTTCAGCTTATCCACCTTTTGATTTCGGTGACTGTGATATACTCCTTGGTCAACGGCAGTGAAATAGTTATCGCCACCGATGCGCCCTTTAAAGAATCCGATACGCTGGAATGCGGCGATTCCACTTGAGCATCCATGTTGAGCCAGTGCGACAAAAGCGTCAGTGCCAAACTTGGCCATTCTCCCATGCTTTTCAATTCGGCCTTCACTGAAGATTGCCACAATCTCTTCGAGACTGGTCGGCTTCTCCCACATAGGCAACCATGCTTCGCGACCGGATGATTCTCCAAAATACGATGAGCCGAGACCAACAGAAGATGAATTGACCAAAAATGGAAACCGCGCGGAAGGCGCACGGTCATCGCCCAACTTACGCCCCAAGGCTCCGGCGAACAGTAGAGTTCCCTCCAGCATGAAGATGAAGTCCCATGGGTTGCTACCAGCGTTCGCCTCAAATCCGGATGTCTGGTTTGGCCCTCCAACTCTGGTCGAATCAAACAGCACCGGTGATAGTTTACCTATACGAGTTCCGAAAGCGACAGTAGCAAATAACGATTCTGAGAGGGCTGCAGCACTGTCGAAAGGAACACCACCGACGGCGGTAACATGTTTCTCGCGTTGGTCATAAAAATCAGGAAATGCCATCCATAAACATTGCATGAAATTATCCGAAAAGTGACTATTGCCGTCGCTACCTCCACCGCCACCCAGCAGAGTATTGAAAAACGGAGCTCGCGGTTCAATAACGGCCGCAGCATCAATCCAAGCCACAGCTTCATCGGAAAGACGGTTCCGCAGTAATTGGAGCAATGATGCTTTGGCTGCTCGTTGTGGCGTTCCGTTTCCCTCAATCACTTTTTTCGAGATCACTCCACTATCATCCATTGCGATGAACGTCTTTTGAAGCGTCTGTCGGTAAACCGCAAATCGCGGCGTATCTGTCAGCATGATGGCTTCAATAACACGACTGGAACTTGGGGTGTCTTTCCATTGCGTTTTTTTAGGTTGACGGTTTACTCCGAAGAAATCTCCACCGCTCCAAGGAACTACTAATGGTGTAGGGATGTACTCTTTTTCAAAAAAGTGCAGCAGGTCTGCGACACTCTTATTGCTTGTCACGATGAACGCGCTGTTTAACCAATGTGCCAATGTCTGTCCGTCCATTTGTTTTGCCAGAATTCGCAATACTCCAAGCGCCTTGAGATAATGGGCCAAAGGTACTGGTGAGCATCCGGAAAGAGTGAGTGTAGGCATGGCGATTATGACGGTTCTCTTGGTTCGATGCCAGAATCTGCAGCAAGCCGGTCGAGCAGTTCAGCAAAAGCGCGTTGTTCTTGCATCGTTGCTATGCCCGCAACGATGTGCCCAGCCAGACTGCGAACGGCAACAGCTTGGTCCGGTGAAAGCGGCAGTGTGGCAACGAGCTTGCGGATGATGGCGACAAAGGTGTTGCCGTTAAAATTGCAGAATGGCGCCAGTTGATGGCAGCGACGGCACAGGTTGGTGGCGTCAGTCAAGGTCATCTCGGTCCGATAGAGCGATTCCCAAAGTTGTCGAGTTGGTTCGTAGCCATCGCTTGTAGGTTTGTGAAGCGCCCCTTTTGGCTGACAAAGCTGTCGGTTGGTTTCGACGATAACCGCCCATGTGAAGGGCAGAAGCCAGGCGCGTTTCACAATTTGTCTCCCTTCGGCTTGGATTCCTTGGCCTTTCGGATTTCTTCAACGGTATTGCTCGCATAGTGCCCCTTGCCTGTCAGGTTGTAGAGCGGCTCAGGACGAAACTTGTCTTGGATGGAGAGACCGTCGGTAACGAGATCGGCCACCAGAGTCTGCTCGGACGTGGAGAGCAAGGGCGGTGCCTCCAGATATGGCGAATGCGCCTCCCGAAGTTCCATGGCTTGAGAATGGCACGAGGCACAACATGCATGCCTCGCTTCGATAGCTGAAGCCTGTGAGTCCGCAGCTCGCAATAGCGATTCAAGAAAGGCAAGACGGAAGGGCCCAAGGCGGTCGCGCAATGAGATCATGCGAGCGAGCCATGATCGTCCGTATTCGCCTTCACCCATTTGCATGAGCCGGAGATCCAGCGAGATGGGCTGTATTGCAAGATCGGGAATGGCAGGCAGTTCGTCATGATCCCATACGCCACGAGCAAAAAGAATTTCCGGTTTATCCTTGTTGCCTTTTTCGTCCGGCATGGCGCGGATGGACATTCGGACTTTACCGTGGTGTGCGGCAATGATGTAGGCGATCAGTTCCCGCTCTGTTGCATCGGCTGTACCTGCGGAAAGCCAGGCTAACGCGGAAGCAAGTTCGTGGCGGAAACCAGCCCGCTCACAGGCGCCATCTTTGTTGGCGGATTTAGCCCAGAGGGTATCCATCCGGGCAGCGTCATCCCTTCGCAACATCTTCTGAAAAACCGGGTGGGCTTTGCCGATGTCATGCCATTCAGCAGCGCTACGAAAGACGGCGGTCATTGTCGGATCCAACAACAGCGCCTCCGTGAGAGTGGTCATGGTGGCAATTACGTTTTGGGTATGTCTATGCAGCGGCATCCAGTAGCGGGCAAAAGTCAGCGGATCTTTTCGATAAGATTCGGCATCGGCAGCCTCTGGCAGACAAGGCGTGGGTTTGTTCTTTTGATCACCCGTCCAACCCAGATCATCATCGTAACCGCCGCTGGCGGCATCAATGAGATACACAGATCCAGGGCGAACGCTGTCAATTTTCTGCCAGCCACCTTCAAGAGGGTTCCACTGCCACGCGCGATGGGGCTTGGATTGCTTGTCGATAAACTTTCGTGCTTCGCCAATGGAAACGCGACAAAGCTCTTCCCAGCAGGGTGGCCTTTCATCTTTGGGTGGTCCGGATTTATCCGAGATTGCGCGCCAGAAGAACTGAACGTCGCTATCTTCTCCATCGCGGATGTATCGCGAAATATCGAGGTCCTGGCCGCACAGGTCTGGCGTTGTGTCAAATAGATCAAGGAGGTCACGACGCCGAAGAACAGGGCGAATGATAAGCGATTCGGAAACATGGAGGTCGGCCAAGGACTGCGGCCCCGCATCAGAAAGCCCGCTGATGATTTCACGGGCCTTTTCCAAATCATCGGCTGAGTATGGAAGAATCTGATCGTCTTTGGCGTCTTTGGGCTGGATGTCGATCCAGAGAATTTCCGCAGTATCATTGAGGTCGCCTCGACGATTGCAGCGACCAAAGCGCTGAACCAACGATGACCAAGGAGCCAATTCAGTGATAAGCAACCGGGCTGAAACATCGACGCCCGCCTCCACAGCTTGGGTGGCAATGATGATACGATCACCGTCGCCAAAGAGGAGCTTGGCATGGCGTGTCCGATCTGCCGGACGGAAGCGAGAATGAATGAGGGCGATATGATTGGGATTGAGGGAATCCGATTTGAGTTTCTTGAGCGCGGCATATATTTCCCGCGCCCGCGCCACCCGGTTTACAACCACCAGAGTCAAACTCCCTGATTGATGCTTCTCTGCGATCAGTTTGGCAATCTGACCGGAATAGACTTTTTTCGTATCGGCATTTAGCTCTAAAACGGCCTTTGTAACCGGCTTCTTGGCTTCGAATCGCTCACGAACTCCGCCGACAGCTCGCTCCTTCGGTCCAAGTTCGATCTTTGTCCACCCGTCCGCAGGCTCTGAATGATCCACCGTGGCGAGGCGGGCGTCATCCAGTGTAGCACTCATCCACCAAGTCGGGCAGTTCCTGCCATTTGCCCATTGGGCGAGATGTCTGAATCCGTCAAGTTGGGCGCTGGTTTCCACGCCAACACCCATCAACTGCGTCTCATCCAAGACCCACAAGCAGTCGTTGTTCAGCAAGCCGAAGTGCATCGGCCAACGATAACGGCTCATGCCGTAGCCACGATTAAGCGCCCGGCTCAGGAGCATGTCTTGCGTGCCAATGAGAATGGCGGGACGCTCGGGATGGATGTCCCAATCGCCAGTGTCTTCCCCGCCCATGAGAATTATCGGTGAGTGCTCTGCCAGCCATTGAAGCTCTCCGTTTTCTGGGAACATTCTTGCCAGGTTTTTAATCCACTTGCCAGCTTCGTCCCGTGTTTGTTCTACAAGTGTCCGCATGGGGAGGCAGTAAACAAGACGACGAGGCCATTTGGCATCCTTGCGTTGAACCCGATTCCATAGCCACGCGAGCACCACGGCGGCGGTCTTGCCCAATCCGGTGGGGATATTGATCAGTAGCGACTCGCACGAACATCCATCGTCAGAGCCAGCCAGCCGGATTTGGTATTCGTAGGGTTCGTTGCCCGTCGCTGTGTGAAAAAAGGAGATGAAGTTCATAAAAGTGTTCGTCGGTTTCTGAAAAACACCGAGAAACAGAAACAGCGCGAGGATCTTTCACTATTACCGTAATTCGTAAGTTCGTGAGTCGGATTGACGCTCATTTTACCCAGTAAAATCGACCAATTCATTGCGCACGAACTTGCGCCTTGCTGTACTAGCTGGCTTTGGGCAGGCGCAAAACAACCCCATCGGCTCATATCTGGCCGAATTTCCCGGGCATCCGCAAAATGTATCGCCATACGTTCCTTTGCTTGCTACCACCTAGGACAGACTTAAGCCTGACCCGTTAATATCGAGAATTCGACAAATCCTTACCAGATCCTGCAAGTTACGCCAGATAAATGTGTTCTCAGTGAAGTCTTGCGTTGTTCCCCGCTTGCGGTAAGTTTTTCTTGTGGCTGTTATGGTTGAAATTTCGGACGATGTGGCGCAGGCGATGCGGTTGCCCGCAGTTGAAATCCAGTGTGAAGCCAAAAAGGAACTGGCGATGGCGTTTTATTCTCGCGGAATTCTTTCGCTGGGCAAGGCCGTTGAAATGTCGGGAATTACTCGCTGCGAATTCGAAACTCTTCTCGCAGATCGCCATATTGAGCGCCCTTATGACATTGCCGAGATTGATCGCGATCTCGCTTGGGCCAATGAAAAGCGGTGATGGTTATGCGATTCGATGCTGTTCTGGTGGGGTTGTCGCACCGTTCAACTCCTCCTTGCGGCAATTCTCCACGACAGCCTTGATTGGTCTGGAATCAAGGACTGTGCTCTCAAAATCATTCAAGCTGCGTGTGATAGATATCGGAGCAGCAGGATTAGCTTGCGAACCAGCCTTCTGGCGCAAGCGGTCATACCATTGGTCAATATCCGAAAGCAAATCCACACTGGCATTACGTTGAACGACGATGCGGCTGAGAGGGGGCGCGAAACATGCGAGGCCATTGCAGAACTTGAAAACCATAATTCACGGCGGATGGAGCATCGAACCCAGAGGTGCCGTTGGCACCGCCAGCGGCTCCCGGAAAAAACTGTCCGACTGGGGCTTTGGCAGTCGATCCGGGAGCAGATGAGCCAAAGAGCGCGGCTCGAAGCCAGCGTTCAGATTCGGCTGTGCGTTGGCCATTACCAAGGTTAATCAATTCCGTGATACGCTGCATGAAATTGTTGGTAAATTGTAGGTTTGTGAAGCGCCCCTTTTGGCTGACAAAGCTGCCGGTTGGTTTCGACGATAACCGCCCATGTGAAGGGCAGAAGCCAGGCGCGTTTCACAATTTGTCTCCCTTCGGCTTGGATTCCTTGGCCTTTCGGATTTCTTCAACGGTATTGCTCGCATAGTGCCCCTTACCTGTCAGGTTATAGAGCGGCTCAGGACGAAACTTGTCTTGGATGGCAAGACCGTCGGCAACGAGATCGGCCGCCAGAGTCTGCTCGGACGGGGAGAGCGAGGGCGATGCCTCCGGATATGGCGAATGCGCCTCGCGAAGTTCCGTGGCTTGAGAATGGTCTGAGGAGCAACATGTAAGACAAGGCGTGGGTTTGTTCTTTCGTTCACCCGTCCACCCCAGATCATCATCGTAACCGCCGTTGGCGGCATCAATGAGATACACAGCTCCAGGACGAATGACAAGCGATTCGGTAACATGGAGGTCGGCCAAGGACTGCGGCCCCGCATCAGAAAGCCCGCTGATGATTTCACGGGCCTTTTCCAAATCATCGGCTAAGTAGGGAAGAATCTGGGCGTCTTTGGCGTCTTTGGGTTGGATGTCGATCCAAAGTATTTCCGCAGTGTCATTGAGGTCGCCTCGGCGATTGCAGCGACCAAAGCGCTGAACCAACGATGACCAATGGGCCAAATTTGCCCATTGGGCGAGATGCCTGTATCCGTCAAGTTGGGCGCTGGTTTCCACGCCAACCCCCATCAACTGCGTCTCATCCATCACCCAGAGGCAATCGTTGTTCAGCAAGCCGAAGTGCATCGGCCAACGATAACGGCTCATGCCGTAGCCACGATTAAGCGCCCGGCTCAGAAGCATGTCTTGCGTGCCAATGAGAATGGCGGGACGCTCGGGATGGATGTCCCAATCGCCAGTGTCTTCCCCGCCCATGAGAATTATCGGTGAGTGCTCCGCCAGCCATTGAAGCTCTCCGTTTTCTGGGAACGCTTCTACCAGGTTTTCAATCCACTTGCCAGCTTCGTCCCGTGTTTGTTCTACAAGTGTTCGCATGGGGAGGCAGTAAACAAGACGACGAGGCCATTTGGCATCCTGGCGTTGAACCCGATTCCATAGCCACGCGAGCACCACGGCGGCGGTCTTGCCCAATCCGGTGGGGATATTGATCAGTAGCGACTCGCACGAACATCCATCGTCAGAGCCAGCCAGCCGGATTT
>CAIUEN010000172.1 GCA_903898185.1 uncultured Verrucomicrobiales bacterium | reverse complement strand
AGGCAGAATGAGGTTTTGAAGATGCCATCCGTCAGATCAGAAAGAATTCTTCGCAATGGGTTCTTCTTCCGCGTGTTCCGCGTATTCTGCGGTTCATTTGAAGTCTTTGGATTTTGGATTTTGGATTTTAAATTTCAAATTTGAGATTTCACCAAAACTCACATTCCAAGCGTTAACATTCGACTAAAGTCGGGTTTTACTGAAAACGACAATTTAATATGAACCGTTACAAATCCAAAAACCTGTGAAAATCGCGATAGTCGGGTGCGGCGCGTTAGGCAGTTATTATGGCGCCAAGCTCTGCCGGGACGGGCACGAGACTCATTTTCTTTTGCGCTCGGATTATGAAGTCGTGCGCCGCCAAGGGGTGGAGATCAGGAGTGCCGATGGAAATTTTCACGTCCAACCGCACTGCGCCCAAGCGCCCGAAGAAATCGGGCTGGCAGAACTGGTGTTAATCGGCCTGAAAACGACCGCCAACGCGCAATTCAAAAACCTGCTTCCACCATTGATTGGAAGAAACACAGCAGTCATCACTTTCCAGAACGGCTTGGGCAACGAGGCAGCGGTGGCCGCCATAGTAGGCGCAGAAAAAACCTTGGGCGGATTGTGTTATGTGGCGTTGAACCGCATTGCTCCCGGAACCATTCTCCACCTCGGTCTGGGATTGATCGTCCTGGGCGAATACCAGCGCCCCATCCAAGAGCGCACCCGGCACATTGAAAAGGCGTTCAATCATGCTGGAGTGCCATGTCGCTTGACTGAAAACTTGGAACAATCCCGTTGGGAGAAACTGATCTGGAATATTCCATTCAATGGGCTGGGTGTCGCATCGGCTTTTGGCTACGAAGCCTTGGAAAGTAGAACGGGCGTCCTCGCCTGTTCCGGGCAAGGGGGCCCATCAGCTTTTGGCCACGAAGCGTTGGAAGGTAGAACAGGCGTCCTCGCCTGTTCCGGGCAAGAGGGCCCATCAGCCTCTTCCTGTGAAACGTCGGTTGGATATCCGATAAGCCTCGCAAGCCGACAAAACTGCCTGGCGACAGATGAATTGCTGGCCGACCCGAACTGGAAACAAATGGCGCTCGGTTTGATGGATGAACTGGTTGTCGCAGGCAATACGCTTGGCTATTCCCTTCCATCCTCAATCCCGGACAAAATGATCGCGCGCACCCTCGAATTAGGCCATTACAAGGCGTCAACCGTGATCGATTTTGAACTCGGGAAGCCCTTGGAATTGGAAGCTCTTTTTATGGAACCTTTGCGACAGTCCGAACGCTCCGGCGTTGCCGTTCCACGCCTGAAGGCGCTGTGCCGGGTTCTGGCGGGTAACTGTTAGTGGAGGAAGGCTCACACGAAGACACAAAGGCACGAAGATGCAGGGAATGAACTCTCTTTTTTCGAGCCAGTTTACACCCAATCATCTTCGTGCCTTTGTGTCTTCGTGTGAGCCTTCCCGTCGTGCCACATTTCTAATAGCGACTCAACATCAGGAAGAAGGAGCCATATCCCACTGACGGGCGCGAGCAATCAAGTCTGCTGCGCAGTCCGGCCAGTCGTGCAACGTGGCTGGGTCAAAATCCGCGCCATTGGGCCAAACCAGCGTGTGGACTTCGGTGTCGATGCTCACTTGGTTGAAGAGGTTCAAATCGCGCAAAGGCCGGTAGATGCCACCCGCCAGCATTGGCAAAAAATGGATGGTCTGTTTTGTCCCGTCTGCAAAGCCCACGCGCAAGGTGTAAGGCGCGACGATTTCAAAATTCTTAACGCAATGGAGGGATGATTCATTCAGCTTAATGGTTGTACCGGTAAGGGCTCCTGGCCTGTCTGCAAACGTTCCCAGTCGGTCTGTAACTCGGCCTGATGCATTTCCGCCCACGCCTCAACCATGCGTTGCTGACGACGCGGCAATCCGCCCGAAATCAAATCCACGGGTTCAATGCCATACACCGCCACATTATCCTGATAGTAGGCATGGAAGT
>CAIUEN010000171.1 GCA_903898185.1 uncultured Verrucomicrobiales bacterium | reverse complement strand
GTTCTTCCTCGAGAACTGGGCAACGGCCTTATTGCGCCTGCTTTTCCCAGAACAATAAGCCGCTGGAGACAAACATGAGAAAAACACGAAACAAAATACGTTCAGACCCTCCAGACACCTAGGCAAAATGACCGGGTGCGGAACAACCCGAGGCATACTCGGGAAAATAGCCACACCGACACGCCTGCGGGCGCGGAAAGGAAGTTGGGTCTTGGAAGCTACCGAACTGCTTGGACATGGCTTCACAAGCTGCGCCGCGCTATGGTGATACCCGGCAGAGACCGTCTCTCCGGCACGGTGGAAGTGCATGAGATATACATAGGAGGAGTAAAGAAGGGAAAGCGGGGACAGAGGTGCCGATGGCAAAGCCTTAGTGCTCGTGGCTGCACAGAAAGACGGCAGGCGGATCGGCGATTCGGCTTCATCGACTGGAGGACGCATCCTCTGCGAGTCTTATTCCAGCGGTTAAAAACTGCGTGGAGCCCGGAAGTCTGGTGCGCACTGACGGTTGGAACGGTTACGTACCACTCTCGTCACAGAACTATGTTCATAGTGTGATTCGCAAGAATGTTGACATCGGAGACAATCCATTGCCACTGGTGAACCGTGTGGCTTCACTCCTCAAACGCTGGTTGTTAGGGACGCACCAGGGTGCTCATGCCACATCTCGATTACTACTTGGACGAATATACATTCCGATTCAATCGGCGTACGTCCAAATCGCGAGGTAAACTTTTCTACAGATTGTTGGAGCAGGCGGTAAAAATTGAGCCAATAACGGGTCATCAAATACGAGGAGGCTCCTGTAATTTTGGCGACCACAAGATATCGTGGGTGGTTGAGTCAAGTGCATACCCCGATAGATAATTAGTTATAACAGTGCGGCGTAATGCTGTCAACAAAGCTCAATGAGCCAGTACCGACGTTGTTTCCTGTGCCGGTTTGATCATTGACACCGGCACCTTTAAGTGCTTAAATTACTTAATCCATCAAGAGGATGAATTCCTGAAAAACAGGAAGCTCAAAATGAATTTGAAATGGACCTCTTGAGTCTCAATCGACGTGAACCAAAATGCCTTTCAAATGATATCGAAGTTATTAGCATGATCTTACTGGACAAAGGTTCTCAATTTGTTTTCCAGGCAAGTTGAGCCCAGTCCTCCTATTATTGTTCCGCAAAACGGTGAATGACTTGAAGTTAGAAATCGTTGATTTCCCAGAAAACCGCAAAGATTTAACCGTATCTGACTATCCAATACGTAGCGGCACCATTCTCGCCGTCGACGATGACAATGCGTCATTGGAAATGCTCAAAGACTTAATATCAATGAGTGGTTTTCAGGTATTCGGGGCGAGTGACGGCAACGAGGCGATGGCAGTTTTTTCAGATAAACATCCTGATCTCGTCATAACCGATATTCGGATGCCACATTTGGACGGGCTCGAAGTTCTGCGTAACATCAGGGAAATGGATGAAACGGTACCGGTGATCCTCGTAACCGGTTACGGTGACCTCGACAACGCCCTCAGGGCGTTGCGGAGAGGCGCCCATGATTTTCTTCAAAAACCAATAAATGCTGAGATACTTTTGAACACTGTAATTAAAGGGATCGAACTCGGCAGACTCAAGAGATTGGAAAGAGATTACAGACGCCTTCTGGAAGAGCAAGTCGAAGAAAGGACCAACGAACTGGCAAAAACCAATGACTTTCTGCAAGGAATTCTCGACAGTTCAACAGGAGTCTCAATCGTTCTGACCGACCCGAATGGAAAAATAATTTTCTGGAACACGGGCGCAGAAAATCTTTATGGTTATACGTCAGATAGAATATTGGGTTCTGACATCCTGGATCTTTATCCCGAACGGTTCTACGGTGAGGAAGTGCTGAAGAATGTGAGCCTCATGATGAAGAATGGTGCGCCGACGGTCCAGCAGAACATAAAACAAGTGTCTATAGATGGACGAAAGCTTAC
>CAIUEN010000170.1 GCA_903898185.1 uncultured Verrucomicrobiales bacterium | reverse complement strand
ATTCTTCCTTACAAGAACTGATAATTTCGTTGTCCATAAATTTATTTTTATTAAGATAAACTATCCTCCAATTCGAAACGAATATTCTTTTCAACCCAAACAAGCCCCCTTTTTGTTAATTGTGCAAAATCATCACGAAAGTCGATCCGCCGGATATTAAGAAGGATGGGGTGCTCCGTCACTTGGGTATTCCTTACGCGAATTTTGTGACCGGGGCTGGAGATGGAATGGATGTTGAGATCATTCAACTCTTTGCGGCGCACTTGGGAGTTAAGTATGCCCAGGTAAAAACCGACTGGGATTCGGTCTTGGAGGATCTCACAGGCAGGCAAATCAAGGTTGTGGAAGGTGAGGTTGAGTTTGGGAAAACGGTGCCGATCAAAGGAGACCTGATAGCGAACGGTTTTACGGTGCTTCCATGGCGTCAGAAGGTGGTTGATTTTTCGGTTCCAACATTTCCAAGTCAGATCTGGCTGGTTGCGCGGGCCGATTCGAAGATGACGCCGATCAAACCGACGGCTGAGATCGATCAAAACATTGCGGCAGTGAGGGCCTTGCTGAAGGGAAGAAGCGTGCTCGGTCTTCCGAAGACCTGTTTGGATCCAGATGTTAACAAGCTCTATGACACTGGCGCTCAAGTGATCCTATTCAAGGGCAAGCTCAATGAATTAGCTCCGGCATTGATCAATAATGAGGCGGAGTTGACGATCTTAGATGTTCCAGACGCGCTTGTTGCGCTGGAGAAATGGCCGGGCAAAATCAAGATCATTGGTCCCATGTCGCGTCCACAACAGATGGGAATTGGTTTCTCCAAGACTTCTCCCCAGTTGCGCGAGGCGTTCGATGAATTCTTTGTAAGTATTAGAAAAGACGGAACTTACGATCGTCTTGTGAAGAAATATTATCCAACGGCTTCCTACTTTTTTCCGGATTTTTTCAACAAGAATGAAGCGGGCTCCACGACACAGTAATTCAGTGTGAATCGACGCCTCCAATCCATTGTAACCGGCGCTTCAACGAAAGCAGCTCTTGGAGTCTGCATCTTGTTGGTTGGCTTCATTGGATACCTTGTTTACTCGCAATACCGCTCCCAAGTCGCCTTGCAGCGGTCTCAACTCAGGCAGTTGGCGCAGAACGTTGAGACGCGAGCCATCCTGGCGGAATCCTTCTACCGCGAACGATTGGAGGATGTGCGGCGCCTGGCCGATAGCCGTGAAATTGGGATATACTTTGAGAACAAGGCGTTGGGGATGTCGATGGAGTATGGTCTTCACTCAAGCCTTGATGCGGTTCAAACGCTTCTGGATCAATTGCGTCAGAACAGCAAGAAAAATGGACATCCGGTTTTCTCGCAGATTGTCTTCATCGACAAGTCTGAGGAGGTCATGTCAATCAGCAGCAGTTTTGCCGATAAACAGGGGGCCACGAACTGGAAGAACTTACTCAAATCAGACGAGGAAGTTGTGCCATTCCCCGACACGGTGGATGGGAAAGCGCAAATGGTTGTGTCCGTGCCGTTGCGGTTTAAGAATGAATTTGCGGGCAGAGTTCTGGCGTGGATTCCGTTGTCTCTGGTGTACGACAGTTTTGTTCGAGAAATGCCGGGTGACGTTTACACAGCCATCAGCTACGGGCGCGAGTATCTGCTGTTTCCGACGAAGGCCAAGAACCTGATCCCGACGCCTCTTCAATCAGCGCCACCGGTGGTAAAACCCGGACAGCCCTCCCTGTTTTTGGGAATTGAAGGCGGAAAACAAAACGTATATGTCATTAACTCTCAGGTGACAGGCATGTTGCTGACGCTCCATAGTTTTGTTCCGGCGATCAGTCAGTTTGATGTCAATTCAGCCCTTTTATCGCTCGCAATGTCGGGGATCATGGCAGTGATGATACTGGTCGGCGTGTACGTGGTGTATTCTCTCAACATCAAGAACAGCGCGCTAAAGGCGCGTTTGGAGGAAACATCTCTTCGCGAGGAGCATGAAAGAGAGGCGGCGGTGGCGCTTCGACAGGAGGTTGCGGAGCGAATTCGAATCGAGGAAACTCTACGAGAAAGCGAAGCTGAAGCCCGACAACTCAACGAAACATTGCTGGTAATCAGGAATGTGCAGCACTTGGTTCATTGCGAGCATGACGTGAGCAAGCTTTTGGATGGCATCTGCAAGATACTCGTCCACAGGCGAGGCTATCTGACGGTGTGGGTCGGGAAAACTGAACTCAATTCAAAGAAAGTCATTCAGGCGGCGCATGCGGGAAATGGAGGGGATGTTTTATCACAGATGCCGACAACATGGGATGACAGCCCAAGCGGGCAGGGGCCTTGCGGCAAGGCGATTCGGGAGCGGGTTCCAGTCGTGTTCGCGGATATCACCAAAAATCCAAGGTATGCGCTGTGGGCAGATTCTGTTGTGCCTCCCGGATGCGCTTCGATTGCCTCGGTTCCACTAATTCACAATGACCGGGTTTTCGGGGCCGTCACCGTCAACGCGGATGGCTCTCATCTGTTTACGCAGGAAGAGGTTGATCTATTGAAGGGAATGGCGGACGAGGTCGCGCATGCGCTGCAGAGCATGGAAAACGAGGCCAACCGCGAGCAAGCGGAAGTTCGGCTTAGACAAGCTCAGAAGATGGAGGCGGTCGGACAACTGGCAGGAGGCGTGGCTCACGATTTCAACAACATTCTTGCAACCTTCCTGATGCAAATTGATCTGATGAAGGAGGAACCGAACCTGTCTTTGGAGATGGGCGCGGCGTTGGAGGAGTTGAACAAGGGCGCAAATCGGGCAGCCAGCCTGACGAAGCAGCTTCTTTTGTTCAGCAGGCGTCAAGTCACATTGATCGAGCCTCTGGACTTGAATGAAGTGCTTTCCGGGGTGATTAAAATGCTGCGGCGAATCCTGGGGGAACATATCGACCTGACGATTCACGGAGTTCCGGAGCCGATCTGGATTAAGGCGGATGAAGGGATGATCGAACAAGTGGTGATGAACTTGTGCGTTAACGCGCGGGATTCCATGCCCAAAGGAGGGCGGCTGACAATCGGTACTGAATACGCTTATCTTACGGAGTCCGATTGTCAAACCATAGATGACAGGCGTCCGGGGCGATTTGTCTGTTTGTCGGTAACGGATACCGGCTGTGGGATGAGCGAAGAAATCCAAAAACGAATATTTGAGCCGTTCTTTACCACGAAGGAAGTGGGAAAAGGAACAGGGTTGGGGCTGTCGATTGTTTATGGAATTGCCCGGCAACATCGGGGATGGATTGAGGTGCAAAGCAAGCTCGGAGCAGGAAGTGTGTTGCGCGTTTTTCTGCCTGTTTCGAAACGTAATCAGGCAGCCGAACCGGAACCGGTCGTATTAGAGAAGGTTCTTGGGAATGAATGCGTCCTGCTCGTGGAAGATGATGCCTACTTGATGAAGGCGTCCTCTGAAACTTTGAAGCGGCTTGGTTACGAGGTGCTTGAGGCAGTTGATGGCGTTGAGGCCATGGAGCAGTGGAATCGCCACAAGGATAGGATTGCGCTGCTGCTGACGGACATGGTATTGCCGAACGGGATGAATGGCTTGGATTTGGCGAACCAGTTCAGAGGGAACAAGCCCGGATTGAAGGTGATCATATCCAGTGGCTACAGCTTGGATTTGATCCAGATGAATACAGAAGAGCAACGGAAAATCAGATTCCTGGCCAAGCCGTATCAAGCCGCAGCGCTTGCCTCAGTGGTGCGAAAATGCCTCGACCAGCCATTGTCGGAGTAATTATTTTTGCGGATGGATTATGCCAGGAATGAGCAGACGTACTCGCAAATGCCGAGTTTGACCTCGATGTCGAAACCAGAGTTGGCGGGGATGTCAAAGAATTGGCCGGCGACGTAGTCGTTGACAGTGGATTGACCGTCAAGCTTGGTCTGGCATTCGCCGGCAACAATTTCCATGCGTTCAGATTTTCCGGTCCCGAAATGAAACTTTCCAGGATAGATCAGCCCCAATGTTTTCTGTCGCGGGGCGAGCAAACCAGGACAAATAGCGTAGTTAGCAAACCAGGAATGTTCTTGTCACAAGGATCATCCCCCT
>CAIUEN010000169.1 GCA_903898185.1 uncultured Verrucomicrobiales bacterium | reverse complement strand
TGAACTATTGTTAGGGAAAGCATTTCCGCGTGGGAACGCCGGTCTGTGCATCGTAATTACCCCTCAAATTCAGGACGGTTATTGGTTCCAAAAAGTGGGCATTTCTTGAAGTGGAAAACTGGTCGTTTTTCTACGGCCTAGCGTAAACCTGCCACCGTGTTGCAGGCTGATCGGTTCGGGCGAGATTTTTCCAACCCGCATTTTGGGCCCAGGCAGATCGGCCATGATCGCCACGCGTTGTCCGGTCGCCCGCTCCGCCGCCCGGATGCGCGCGATGCGTTCGGCGTGTCCGCTGAAATCGCCATGAGAGAAATTAAGACGCGCCACATTCAGTCCAGCCCGAATCAGCCGTTCGAGCATTTCAGGAGATTCCGATGCCGGGCCAACGGTGGCCACAATCTTGGTTTTATGATTGGGCAATTGCATTTCAGTTTTTCGGTCAACGCGGTTTTGCATGCGGAGTTTGAGGATGAACAGTCTGGAATTGTTGCTCTACTTTGTGGGCAAGCCCAATGAGGCGGCGATGGCCAGTGTTTCGGCCGCGTTGCGGTGGAGCACGGTTTGCCAGCCCCGCGTAGCGCCAGCGGCCACGTTCTCGGCGCGGTCGTCCAGGTAGAGAATGGCGGGTCCGCAGCAGCCGCTTTGCTCTTCGATCACTTCGTATAGAAGCGGGTTGGGTTTCATTGCGCGATGCTGATACGAATAGACGTAACCGTTGAAATTCTCAAAGAATGGAAATGCCCGGCGGATATGGCGCACTGCCAGTTCGTTGGTATTTGAAAAAATATAGGTGGGCACTCCGTGTCTGCGCAGCATGGCTTGAAACGCGATCATTTCGGGCATTTCGGAAAAAATATCGCCGAAAATAGAGGCGAATTCTTCGAATGAACCGTCGAATCCCGTGGTTTTGACCGCCTCGGCGTAGAACTGCTCGTTGGTCATCAGGCCTGTTTCGAGATGAAAGAGCAGGGGAGAGTGATCGATCAATGCTCGAATTTGGGCAGGCGACATGTTGCCGCGCGCGGCCAGCCGGTTGGAGACAATCCGGTAATCGAAATCGACCAGAACCTTGCCCAAATCAAAGACAACTGCTGTGGGAGTCATAAGTTTAGTTTACAGCACGGCGCGCCGACCTTCAAATGCGCGGCTGAGGGTGATTTCGTCCGCGAATTCCAACCCGCTGCCAGCAGGCAGACCGTAAGCCAAGCGGGAGACCTGAATGTCCTTTGAGGAAAACCGTTTGGCAAGGTAAAAACTGGTGGCATCACCTTCTACATCGGTGCTCAGCGCGAAGACCAGTTCCTTGATCGGTTCGCGCGACAGGCGGTCTTCCAATTGGGCTATTCGCAGATCCTCCGGTCCAACTCCATTTAGAGGCGATATTTTTCCTCCCAAGACATGGTATTTTCCTCGAAAACTCCCGGCTTTTTCAAATGAAAAAACATCGACAGGTCGCTCGACCACGCAAATCAAGGATGGATCGCGTCGAGGGTCTGAGCATATTGCGCAAGGATCCAGTTCGGTCAATGAGCCGCAGCTTGAACAGAGACGGACTTTTTCGCGGACTTCAATGAGTTTGCCCGCCAACTGACGCACTGCCGAAGCGTCGGTCTGAACCAAGTACAGTGCCAACCGCTCAGCAGAGCGCGGTCCGATCCCCGGCAGACTGGCCAGGGCCGCTGTTAGAGAGACAATAGGTTCGGGAAGGGGCATGGGAGGGGAGTTTGCTAGTTTTCAGTTTTCAGCACGGAGGCGGCGGGGCGGATGATCGCCAGCAATTCTCAGTATGTGGGTAGGGTGTTGAATTGATCGGGATTTCGCTCTAATAAGTTACCGCAGCATTTGTTCACTATTTTCTTTTCAGCAACACATGGCTTTAGCCAGGTGTCAGGGCAAGCCACTGACATTGAGCTGTTTTAACGGCTTTCCCTGCGCATTGAAGCCGTTAAAACGGCTAAGACTCCTATTCCAAGCGTAACACCCGACTAAAGTCGGGTGTTACTG
>CAIUEN010000168.1 GCA_903898185.1 uncultured Verrucomicrobiales bacterium | reverse complement strand
GCTTTCTCGCGCAGCAATTCTCATTATGTGGGGTAGACCTCTGGTCTGCCGGTTGCGGTGCCTCTGGCTCCGCTGGGAGTCAAAAACTTCGTGCGCTGGCAGATCAGCGTTTTTCCTCTTTCTTGCTCAAATTGAGAATTGCTGTTTCCCGCGTGACTTGCGCACGGCTTCGGGGCAGTCTCGCTGTTGTTTGGACATGAACAAATCTTCTCCAGTTTCGCGCAGTGGGCGCTCCAGAAAAAAATCGCCCAGTATCGAAAGTCGGGTTAGTACCGTGAGTCGTAAGTTCGTGAGTCGGATCGAAGCTCCTTTTACCCAGTAAAATGAGAGTTCAACCGACTCACGAATTTACGACTCACGGTATTAGTGGCTCTTTATCTTACATGACTTGATGCCTGCTGTTCGTTAGGGCTCTCCGTAAAGGGTAAATGCGCCCGAACGGGCTATTTTGAGTTCCGCAAGAACTCCGCGTGATGCGGTTGCATTATCGGTTAATACGATCTTGTTGCAACGACTGCGGCCCATCAATCGAGCCGGGTTTCTTTTGCTCGGCCCTTCGATTAGAACCTCCACCCGACGGCCAATCATGGCTTCATATTGCTTCTTTCCAACTTCGTTGATGATGTGCAGCAACCGCGTGTGGCGCTCCACTTTGACCTCGTCTGCCAATTGGCCTGGCATGTCGGCAGCAGGCGTATCGCGGCGCGGCGAGTATTTGAAAATGTATGCGTTATCAAAACGGGCAGCGCGAGCCAGCGAAAGGGTCTCATTGAAATCATCCTCCGTTTCACCCGGAAAAGCGACGATCAGGTCGGTGGTTATTCCAATATGTGGACGCATAGTCCTGAGTTTCTCCACAATTTCCAGAAACCGGTCCCGCGTGTAGCCCCGATGCATTTTTTTCAATATCCGGTCGCTGCCGCTTTGTACCGGAATGTGCGCGCTTTCACACAGTTTAGGGAGCCGCCCATAAGCCTCGACCAAGTCGTCGCCATAGCCTTTCGGGTGGGGCGAGGTGAATCGAATCCGCTCCAAGCCGTCCACCTCATGAACCGCTTCAAGCAACTGAACAAACGCGCTTTTTCCACCCTTTGGCGGAAGATCGCGCCTGCCAAAGCTGGTGACGATCTGTCCCAAGAGCGTTACCTCGCGCGCCCCCGCCTGCGCTAACTGTTGACATTCGGCGACAATTTCCGGTATTCCCCGGCTGCGCTCGGCGCCCCGCGCATGCGGCACGATGCAGAACGCGCAACGCTGGTTGCAACCCTGCATGATGCTGACGAACGCCGTTACACTTTTCGCGTCGGATTTTGCGGCGATCAAGTGTTCTTTAATCGCGGATTCACTCCCCTCTTCGTCCGCTATATCGACGATTTTTGCGCGGGTTCCAGAGAGAAGTTCTCCAAGATACTCCGCCAAACGATGCGATTTCTGCGTTCCCACCACCAGATCGACATCTGGAAGCTGGTCAATCAATTGCTGTCCCCGGCTTTGGGCCATGCAGCCCATAAATCCAAGCACCACATCCTTGCGGCTGCGACGCGTCTGACCAACCAACGTGCGCATTTTGCCAACCGCCCGTTGTTCAGCCATGTCGCGCACGCTGCACGTATTGAGCAGGATCACGTCCGCCACGAACTCCGACTCGGCCAAGGCATAGCCCTTGGCAACAAGCTGGGCGGCAGCCGCCTCGGAGTCCCGCTCGTTCATCTGGCAACCGAAAGTCTTGATAAAAACACTGGGCATGGTTCAGCTTCGCACAAATTAGGCGAGGAAGGCGCGCTTGGGAAGAAGGAATAGTACCGGAAGTCGTAAGTTCGTGAGTCGGATTGACGCTCCTTTTGCCCATTAAAATCTACCAATTCCTTGCTCACGAATTTGCGCCTTGCTGTAATAGGTTGCACACGCCACTTTCTGATTGCTTCGGCGGTAAGTTGAATTAAATCTTTACGCATGTTCAAGCCAAGCGATTTATTTGATCTGGGCCAGACGGAACACATGGCAATTTTCGAGGACTGCGAGTTTGCCTGGGACGTGCTGAAGAAAATCAAAGCCTATGTAGCCGCCAACGCTCGACCGGAGCTGCGCAACAAATGCGAGGGGCGCGCTTGGATTGGCGAGCAGGTTCTTATTGGCGAGGGCACTGTGATTGAGGACGGAGTTATGATCAAAGGGCCTGCCATCATCGGACGAAACTGCCAAATCCGCCACAACGCTTACATTCGCGAGGATGTCATCATTGGGGACAATTGCGTGGTCGGCAATTCCAGCGAAGTGAAGAACTCGATCTTTTTCAATTACGCACAGGCCCCTCACTTCAATTACATCGGCGATTCGGTCCTCGGCTATAAGGCGCACATCGGGGCCGGAGTAAAAATTTCAAACCTCAAGCTCTTCAACGACAAAGTAGTGATCGAGTTCGAGGGCCAAAAGATCGATACGGGGCTGAGAAAATTCGGCGCAATGATGGGAGACCGTAGCGAGGTCGGCTGCAACGCGGTGTTGAGCCCGGGCACGGTCATTGGGCGCGATTCGTTGGTCTATGCCAATGTGACTTGGCGCGGAGTTTTGCCTCCCAACATGATTGCCAAGAATCGGGCTGCCCAGGAGATTGTTGCGCGCCGTCCCAGCGTCGGGTAAGTTCGTCCGCAGGGTTGCTCTAATGTTGCTCTAATGTTGCTCTAATGTGGGGCAGACCTCTGGTCTGCCGGTTCCAGGAGCCTCTGGCTCCGTGGACGTCCCTTGGATCTTAAAGCAACCTTGGTTCGTCCGCGATGGACGCCATTCATGATTGACTTTGTCGATATTCAGCCTGCTGGTGCGGGAGATTTGGTTTCAAAGGTGGAAGAGATTTTCTCGCCCACCGGGCTGCTGTCCAGATCGCCCAACTTCGAATACCGTCCCCAGCAACAGGAAATGGCGGTTGCGGTCGCGCGCGCGTTGGCTCGCAAAGAGCACTTGGTGGTCGAGGCCGGCACCGGTGTCGGCAAGAGTCTGGCTTACCTGATCCCGGCCATTCTATTTGCCGTGGCAAACGGCAAGAAAGCCGTCATTTCGACCCACACAATCAATCTTCAGGAACAACTGATCGAAAAAGACCTGCCGATGCTCACGCAGGCGCTTCCGGTAAAGTTCGCATTCACCATGCTCAAAGGGCGGCAGAATTACCTTTGCACACGTCGGCTCGCCAAAGCCATGCAGCAGTCCGACAGCTTGTTCACATCGCCCGAGACGCAGGAACTGCGTCGCATTTACGAGTGGTCCAAGCGGACTACGGATGGCAGCCTGTCGGGCTTCGAAAGCGAGCCTGACCCAAAGGTCTGGAGCCACATCTGTTCTGAAAGGGGCCTCTGCACGCCAAAACTGTGCGGTTCGCAGTCGGACTTCGCCAAGGACAACCACGCCTGCTTTTTCCAGCAGGTTCGCAGCCGGATTCTTGATGCCGATGTTCTGGTGCTCAATCATACGCTCTTTTTTATGCACTTGGGCGGCGTTGATGAGGAGGTCGAAGGCGGTGTTCTGTTCAAGAACGATTTTGTTATCTTTGACGAAGCCCACACGGTCGAACGGATGGCTTCCAAGCACATCGGACTGAGCGTCTCAAGCGCTCAATTGCGTTACTCGTTGCACCGACTTTGGAATCCGCATACTAACAAGGGACTGCTGGCCACGTTGCGTCAGGGAACTGCTGTCAAACTGGTCGATGAGCTGCTTGATGAATCGGAGAAATTCTTTGCCTCGGTTGAAACGAAGTGCGAGGAACTGGCCGAGGAGCAGCTTCGTAGCGCGCCGGGCGGCGAAAAAACAGCGCGAGCATGGACCGAGTTGCGAATCCGCCACTGCGACCTGGTACAGGACACTATCACCCTGCCCTTGCAACGATTGCGCGAGGGGCTCAGCGAGACCATCAAGAAGGTCGATGATAAGGACACCGCCCAGGAATTAATCGAGTGCAATCGACGACTGGCCGAACTGCGCCAGGGCGTATCGGTTTTTCTGAGCCAGAGCGCCGAGAAACACGTTTATTGGGTCGAGCGATCCGGAAGAACCATGCGCAACCTGGCCATGAACGCGGCTCCGATAGAAGTGGCCGAGTATCTTCGCCAGCGGCTTTTCGGCGCTAAAACCTCCATCATCATGACCAGCGCGACCTTGGCCACCAAGGTAGAGCAGGCTTCCAGCCTGGTCACCCAAGCCGCTTCCCAGCCCCCAGGAACAGGCAAGATGCCTGTTCTACCTTTTACCGATTTTGATCCCCATTCGCCAATCGTCATGTACGGGCGCAACCTACCGCACTGGCGGCAGCCCGGATGCACCTATTTCGTGACTTTTCGGTTGGCTGATTCGATTCCAAAACAAAGGATGAATCAATGGGAGCTCGAACGTGAGCATTGGTTAAAGACCCACCCAGAACCGCACTCGGAGAAAGACCGCGCGGAATATCATGAGCAGTTCACCGACCGATTCCAACAATGGCTCGACGCCGGAAACGGTGTTTGTGAGCTGCGCGAACCAAAGATTTCAGCGATTGTGGAAGAAACGCTTCGTTTTTTTGATGGCGATCGCTATGCGTTGTCACACTACTGTGTGATGCCCAATCATGTGCATGTAATAGTCCACCCCTTGGGTGAGCACCTGTTGGAAAAGATTCTGCATTCTTGGAAATCATACTCTGCCCGCGCCATCAATAATGCGTTAAATCGCGCCGGTCCATTGTGGCAGGCTGAATCATTCGATTGCATCATCCGAAAT
The DNA here is from genome assembly GCA_903898185.1 of uncultured Verrucomicrobiales bacterium. Classification (GTDB taxonomy): domain Bacteria; phylum Verrucomicrobiota; class Verrucomicrobiia; order Limisphaerales; family Palsa-1400; genus CAIUEN01. The sequence goes on along the minus strand of CAIUEN010000168.1, from coordinate 7,710 downwards.
GCCTCGCAGCTTGAAAAAATAGGTTCCTACATTCTAAACAACCCTGTCAAAGCAAACCTTGTCTCCAGTGAATTCCGATGCGGAACCGGGTCGTCCGTCAAGGTAGAGCAGGCTTCCAGCCTGCTCAAAGTAGGCCAGGCTTCCAGCCTGGTCCCCCAAGCCGCTTCCCCGTCCCCCGGAACAGGCAAGATGCCTGTTCTACCTTCTGGAACAGGCAGGATGCCCGTTCAACCTTCGGCAAACCTCCGCTACTTTGCGACCCACATTGGGGCGGAAAAAGCATCTGCTCTCCAAGTCGGCTCGCCGTTTGATTACCAACAGCAAATGCGGGTGTTTGTGGCCGGAAAAATGCCCGACCCACGCGACTCCCAGTATCAATCTTCGCTGATTCATTGGATCGAACACTTCGTCCGGATGACCCACGGCAAAGCGTTCATCCTGTTCACCAATTCCAAGCTGATGCTTGACACCGGCGATCGCATGAAGCCTTTCTTTGAAAAGCTCGGCGTTGAGTGTTTTATCCAAGGCACCGGCACGCCACGTTCGCTCATGCTTGAGAAATTCAAAGCCAACGTCGATTCAGTCCTTTTTGGCACCGAAAGTTTCTGGCAGGGCGTGGACGTCCCCGGCGAAGCGCTTTCCAATGTCATCATCACACGGCTTCCATTTGCCGTTCCCGATCATCCGCTGATTGAGGCGAGGCTCGAAGCTATCGAAGCCCGCGGCGGCAATCCGTTCTCCGAGTTTTCGCTGCCGGAGGCCATTTTGAAATTTCGCCAAGGCGTCGGACGATTAATCAGAACCAAAAGCGATACCGGAATTGTGGTGGTGCTTGATAACCGGGTTTTGACCAAACGATACGGTCAGGCGTTCCTGGATGCCGTTCCCAAGTGTCCGGTTGAGATCCTCTAACTGTTCAGGTCGCTGGGATAAATTAGCGTCTCGCTGACGCTCGCCGGAATGAGGGGCACAGGCAAGGATGCCTATGCTACGTGAACAGTTACAAAATTCGTAACTGTTCAGGTCAGAGGGCGGAATTAGCGTCTCGCTGACGCTCGCCGGAATGAGGGGCACAGGCAAGGATGCCTATGCTACGTGAATAGTTACGAAATTCTCTAAGAAGATCAGCTTGTCTTGTGAGTTCGACTGAGTCATTCTGACAGCATTATGTCAGAGATCGTGAAATTTGTTCATCATGGCGCGTCGATGATCACTCCCAAGATTCTCAAGGGAGTTTACAAGAAGCTCCCTTTTCTCAAACTCAAGTTTGCCAACATCAATGACCCGAAATACCCGCATCTCTACGAGCAATTGGAATTTCTAGCCGACGTTGTGGAAGACTATGCCGAGGGTGTTGAGGAAGATTTGCCCCTGACGACGGTGGCAGCCGCGACCTTCGCGCTGGTCTATGCGCACCGTCAACTCGACCTGATCCCCGACACCATTCCCGAATACGGCCACGCGGACGACTCCGCCATCGTCCGGGCTGTCATGATCGAACACGAGAAAATCCTCGCTGCCTACGCCGAACGTCACAAGATGAAATTCGATAGGATTTCGGTCAAACCCTAAGATTCAGATCGTTCCAGCAGCCAAGGGCGCAAGGTCAATCGCCCCCCATGTCATTACTCGCCTTCCTTGAGCACCACGAATTTGCTGATGCCGTTGCTGATGAGGTTCATGATCATGCCTCGCTTGGTGTCGATGTCCTTAAGGGCTTCGCGGAATTCCTTGACGCTGGAGACCGGTTTGCGATTGATCTCGGTAATGATGTCACCCGGCTTGATTCCCTGATCGGCGGCCGGTGAGTTGGGCTCGACTTCGGTGACGATCACGCCACTGGTGGCTTCGACTTCAAATTGCTTGGCCAAGTCGCTGTTCAACGATTGGACACTCAGGCCGAACGTGGTGGTTTCGACTTCAGAATTGCCCTTGTGCCTGGTGTTTGAAGCGTTTTCCTCGCCGGGAATGGCTTCGGTATTGATTTTGACGGCAACGTGTTTCTTGCCGCGAACAACATCCAGAGTAATGGTGTCTCCCACTTTGGCGGTCGAAACCAAATCTTTGAGCTGGCGTGAGGTCTTGACGGGACTGCCGTTGACCGCTACCACCACGTCGGAGGGCTTCAGGCTCGACTTGGCGGCCGGGCCGTTGGGTTCGATTTGGTCTATAACAACGCCTTCTTCGACATCCGGGAGGAGGCTGGGATCCAAGTCTTTGTACTTCTGGAAGTTCTTCAACTCGGAAATCCGGACACCGATCCAAGAGCGAACGAATTTGCCGTCGGTGATCAAGTGATTCTTGACCCGGATAGCCAAGTTGATGGGGATGGCAAAACCGATGCCTGTATTGACGCGAATCATCGAGTTAATCCCAATGACCTCGCCATACAAGTTGACCAGCGGACCGCCACTGTTGCCGGGGTTGATGCAGGCGTCGGTCTGGATGAAATCCTGGTCGGAATAGGTGGTGGGATCGTAGCCTTCAAAAGAGCGCCCCTTGGCGCTGACGTGGCCAACGGTGACAGTATAATCCAAGTCGAATGGCGCGCCGATTGCGACGGCAAATTCTCCGACGCGCGTCTTATCAGAATCCCCCAGCTTGGCCGGCGTCAACCCAGTGGCTTTGATTTTGACTACGGCTATGTCCGACTCGGGGTCGGTTCCCTTGACTTGGCCTTCGTATTGTTTGCCATCTTTAAACCGGATGGTGATTTTGTCGGCATTCTCAACCACATGGTTATTGGTCAGGATATAGCCATCTACACTGATGACGATGCCGGAACCGCGACCATAGGCGGCTCTGGGACGCGGGACGCTTCTGTTGCGTCCGTTGGGCCGGGTGCCAGTCCAGTCTTCAAAATGCCTTCGTAATTCGGGCGGCATCATATCCAACAAGTCCTCGCCTTGGGTTTTAATGCCTGTCTTTTGCTGCACCTCGATGACCACAACTGCGGGGGATACTTGGTCGGCGACTTCGATAAACGCCTGGTTAAGTTGGCGCGCCAGTTCCAAGGCTGGAGAGTCCTTGGCCAAAACACTCGTCGGCAAGGCCAACGAGCCAGCAAGGCAGAGTGAAAAACATGCGGTCTTGATCTTGAATCGGTTCATAGTTTCAGTTTGATGCCAGACACCACAAGTTTGATCATCGGCGCCCCCAAATGTTCAAAATCTCCTCGCCATCTGAATAACGTCCAGTAATTCTCATTATGTAGGGTAGGCCTAGGGTGTTGAATTGAGCAAAAACAGGCTTAAGGAGCTTGTTCCTTGATTGGTATCGTGATTTGAGGAACAAATTCTGAATGAATCGACCAAGGCAAATCCCCATCAATTCAACACCCTAGGGTAGGCCTCTGGCCTGCCGGTTGCGGTGCCTCCGGCTCCGCAGGGAGTCGAAAACTTCGTGCGCGGGCAGATCAGCGTTTTTCCCCTTCCTTGCTCAAAATGAGAATTGCTACCGTGAACAATTCACCTAATCTTTCTTCGCGACTCTTAATTCCAAGTGCAAATCACGGAGTTGCTTTGATTCAACTGGAGCTGGCGACTCGGTCATCAAACAGGTTCCCTTGGCTGTCTTCGGAAATGCAATGACGTCGCGGATGCTTGATGTGCCGCACAGGATCGCAATCAACCGATCAAAGCCCAAGGCAATGCCTCCGTGCGGGGGCGCGCCGAATCGAAATGCCTCAAGCATGTAACCGAATCGCGCCTTGACCATCTCGGCGGGAATTTGCAGGACATCCTCGAATACGGTCTTTTGCACGTCAGGCCGGTGAATGCGGATCGATCCCCCACCCAATTCGACGCCATTGACGACAATATCGTAATGTTGGCCGCGGACTTTTTTAGGATCGGTGGTGAGCAATGGAATATCGGCGGCAACGGGCGCGGTGAACGGGTGATGACTGGAAAACCAGCGATTCTGTTCCTTGTCATAAGCAAGCAACGGAAAATCAACCACCCAGAGGAAATCGAATCGGTCTGCTGGAACCATCAATTTGCCCTGTGACTTGAGGAGGTCAGCGCAATAGATGCGAATTTTCCCGAGGATTTCGCAGGCATTCAGCCATTGGTCTGCGGCAAATAGGATCAGGTCGCCTTCTTCGATTTTGAGTTTCTCAGTCAGCGCCGCCTTTTCGGCTGAACTGAAGAACTTGACAATGGGCGATTTCCATTCGCCTTTTTCGACCTTGATATAAGCCAGGCCCTTTGCGCCAAAGCTCTTGGCATATTCGGTCATGGTCTCAATCTGGCCTTGAGTGGCATCGGCCAGTCCCTTGGCATTGATGGCCTTGACCACACCGCCGACGGCAATCGCGCCACTGAACACCTTGAAGGCGCTCGCGCGGAATTCCTCGGTGAAATCAACGAGCTCAATCCCGTAGCGGGTATCAGGCTTGTCGATTCCGTAACGATTGAGCGCCTCTTCAAACGAGAGCCGTTTGAATGGGGTCGGGATATCGATATTCAGCGCAGTTTTCCAGACACGTTTAAGCAACTCTTCAATCAACGCGTAAATGTCCTCGCGCTCAATGAACGACATTTCGATATCGATTTGGGTGAATTCCGGCTGGCGATCGGCGCGCAAGTCTTCATCGCGGTAGCATCGAGCCAATTGAAAATACTTTTCCACGCCGGCAACCATGAGAATCTGTTTGAACTGCTGAGGCGATTGCGGCAGCGCGTAAAACTTGCCGGGATGCAATCGCGCTGGCACCAGGAACTCGCGAGCGCCTTCGGGAGTGGACTTGAAGAGGGTTGGGGTCTCGACTTCCAAGAATCCCTGTTCGTCAAAAAAGAATCGGGTAGCAGTAGCCACCTTGCTGCGCAGGCGCAGGTTGCGTGTCATCTCCGGGCGGCGCAGGTCCAAGTAACGATACTGAAGGCGCAATTCTTCATTGACCGTCTTGGCGACCTCCGGGTCGTCAACCGGGAACGGCAGCACATCGGCCATATTCAACACTTCCAGAGCGCCTGCGGCGACCTCGATTTCGCCGGTGGGAATCTTGACGTTATTGGTACCCTCAGGACGCTGACGGACTTTTCCAGTAACGCTGACGACGCATTCGCTGCGCAACGCGGCGGCGCACTCGAACAATTCAGCCGGCAAATCCGAAGGGTCAAACACCGTTTGCGTACGGCCTTCGCGATCACGGATATCGATGAAAATGAGCCCTCCCAAGTCGCGGCGGGAATGAACCCAGCCCGAAAGCGTGACTGTCTGGCCGATATGTGCTGAGCGTAATTCGTTGCAATGATGCGTGCGTTTCATGGGCTTAAAATATAGCGGCGCTCGTTCAGAGCGCCGCAAAAAAATGTGTGTTGAATATCGCGACCCTGCCGTTTGGACGGAAGATCGTGGTAAATCCCGCCCCTTTCGCCATCTGTCAAAAAGCGACGGCTCGATTAGACGTAACTATTCACGTAGCATAGGCATCCTTGCCTGTGCCCCTCTCTCCGGCGAGCGTCAGCGAGACGCTAATTTCGCCGCTGTGACCTGAACAGTTACGATTAGACTTCAAAATCAAATACGACTGAAGATTCGACCAATGGCGCAGCCAGGGATTTGTAACGCTCATGCTCGACGTCGGACAGGTAAGCATCCCGAACAGCCGCATCGGTGAAAGTCATCACAAAGCCATGCGTGAGGCCCTGGTTCTGGTTTTCGGGACTGCTATTAAAGCCGGAGACGTAGTCCTCGACTCCGGCAACGGTCTCCGAAATATCCAAAACCTCATCAAAAAAGCTACTAATCTGTTCTTCGGACGTACCGTCTTTGAACTTCAACAACACAATGTGTTTAACCTTAGACATGACGTTACAGTAATTTCTTTTATGGTCGGCTCAAGCCTTTATTTTCGCTATTGGCAAAAAAAAGTAACTGCTCAGGTTCCAAAGTAGAACAGGCATCTTGCCTGTTCGGGGAGGGAATATCTCCAGATCTTCCAATAATGAAGTTAGGAAGAGGGTGTGTGACCGGAAAGTAACCGGACTTTCGATTCTATGCAGACGAAACCTCATGCCGGAGGCATGAAAGCCTGTAACCGGTGGTTGAGCGAAGCGACACCACCGGAAGCGGATGCCCCGCACGACGGCATCCAGAAGGGATGCCAGCGCCATCAATCCAAATACCGCTCGTCGAACTCGACGCCGGATTTTCGCAGAAAGGCCACCAACTCTTCTCGATACGTTTTCTTCCGATGGTGCTCCTGCTGATCACATGATAATGCAGGCTGGTATATGTGGAAGGCATGGGTTTGGAAGGTTGTCACCGCTGTCACCCCTGCCGGGGTGCGGTTTATTTTGAATCGTTAACCGGTGGTGTCGCTTCGCTCAACCACCGGCTACAGGCTTTCATGCCTCCGGCATGAGGTTTCGTCTGCATAAAATCGAAAGTCCGGTTACTTTCCGGTCACGCACCCTGAAAGTCATCGGCATTCCTTAATTCAACGATTCAACGCGCTTGACCTTGCCTCTTTTCCTTGCCTACACTTAGCCATTGTTGATGAGACTTATCCGCATATTTGCCGCTCTCCTGTCCCTGGCCGCTCTCGGGCAGGCGCAAACGCAAATCATTAATGGCGTCAACGTCGTTGTTAATGACGCGGTGATCACATTTGATCAGGTTGAAAGCGCCGTCATCCCCATTGCCGAAACCCTTGCGTCCGAATACCGCAATGACATGCCCGGTTTTCAGAAACGCCTCCAACAATTGCGCTCTGAGAAAATCGAGGACTTGATCCAGGATAAATTGGTGCTGGATGAATTCAAGACCGCTGGGTACATGCTGCCCGAGAGCTTCATCGAAGACGCCATTCGAGAGAAAATACATAAACAGTACTACGGCGAGCGTTCGCGCTTGATCAAGGAGTTGCAAAGCCAGGGCTTGACCTTTGAGATGTTCCGCAAGCATGAGCGCGAGCGGATTATTATCGGCGCCATGCGCGAGCAGAACATATCGATGCAGAAAGTCCTCATTTCGCCGGCTAAAATCTCGACCTTCTACAACAGTCACAAAGAAGAATTCAAGATTGGCGATCAAGTCCGGTTGCGCATGATTTCGATCAACCAGATGCCCGGGGCCGATCCCGGTTCGGCCAAGAGAATGGCTGAGGAGATATTGAGGAAGATCGAAGGCGGAGTTCCGTTTGCTGAAATGGCTGGCGTCTATGCGACAAGCTCTCAGCGGGCCGAAGGCGGCGACCGCGGCTGGGTTGACCGCACCTACTTCAAGGCCGAGTTGGCGGACGTCGCCTTCTCCCTTAAGGCGGGGCAGCATAGCAAGGTTGTCGAACTGGCCGAAGCGTGCTATTTGATGCAGGTGGATGATGTTCGTCCGGCCCACGTTCGCAGTTTGGGGGATGTAAGATCCGAAATTGAGAAAACCCTCAGGAGCGCGGAACAGAAACGATTGCAGAAAAAGTGGGTTGACAGACTCAAAGCCAAGTCGTTTGTCCGCTATTTTTGAATCATTAGTAAAGCAAGGCGTAAGTTCGTGAGCAATGAATTGGTCGATTTTACTAGGTAAAATGAGCGTCAATCCGACTCACGAACTTACGAATTACGGTATTAGTTTGACTTTGTTAAAATAAATCCTGCAGTTTTTCGCCGGTTGTGTCAGCTTTGTTGCGTGTTGACAATCCAACAGAACATCTTCTAGACTCAAGAATGAAATCAAACATAACGGCCTTGAGGGCATGGCCGCGCGATT
>CAIUEN010000167.1 GCA_903898185.1 uncultured Verrucomicrobiales bacterium | reverse complement strand
CGGCTAACTTTCCTCATGAACCCTGACCATCGCGGTTTCTTTCTGCGGTAGAGCCTTTGAGTCAACCCCGCTGGATGCGGGCCTGACCTACTCTGGCTCCGCTGAGTTCCCTGATGGCGGCGCTGGAGAGAATCCATTGCCGCCTTCCACGCGTTGGCAGAACGTTTCGGATGATCCTTATCGTCCGGGCCTACCGCACCGCAGAGGCGCAGACGTGGCGGGAGTTCACCGGTGAAGAGAGAATGCCGTTTTCCAGACGTGATTGCATGTGACACCCATGTCATCCGTACGCAGCACACCGCAGACGCTGCGCCGTGAAGTCGGTGCCTTGGGGCACCGGCAACAGGCTTCATCACAGTGTCGAAGACTCGCCTTCGACATAGGCCGAAATGCAACCCCGCTTGGTGAAACGAGCGGGCCTCTTGGTGGTGATGCGTTGCCGCATCTCCCTGGCTGCGTTCCCGCGCACACTGGCTGCGCAGTTTAGCTCGTTTCTTCCAGACAGATGCGGATCTGCCCGGGTAGGATTGGGTCACTGACTGGTTTGTTATCACTGACTGCACCGTTTTACTTTCTGACTTGGCATTCTCACTCTACGGTTCGCGCAACCCTGTGGGGCAGGCCTCCGGCCTGCAGGTTCGAGGTGTCTCCGCCCCCTCGACACATCTTCCTCCAGAGCAAGTCAGCAATTCTCATTTTAAGGAAATATCTGATCTGCCTGCGCAGGTGGTTTCCAATTCTCTACGGAGCCAGAGGCACCGTAACCGGCAGACCGGAGGTCTGCCCCACATGGTTACTTTCCTGTCACACACCCTTCTTGATTCTTTGGTTTCACCGCGCCATTTCAACCCGAATTCTCGTCAGATCGCAGACGCCCAGTTCGATGAATGCGGCAGTCTCGTAAAGCGCTGGATTTCGGTTCGCCGGGGCCATTTTGCGATTTTCTCGCTCCTGGCTCAGAGCTTGGATGGCCAGAGAGTCCAATGCCACCGGATCTTTGCTGAGCCAAACCTGGTTTAGCTCCGTTGAATAGTGCAACAGGCTGATCTGCTCACCATCGTATTGAGCAATGAGGGCATCAATCATGTTCAATACCACATGGTCGCTCAGAGCCTCCATGGCGTAGATTTCGGGAACGGCTTTGGCCAGGCGATCTGACTGGATCTCGAATCGGGCGCTGTTGTCCACGCTGCTCAGCGCCAGGCTGCAGAGGCACCCATTAACTCCGGCCAAGTTGTGATTGAACAACGGGGCAATGGTGATGATTTTGGTAAACTGGCCAGTCAGGAGTTTCGAGACGTAGGATTTACGGCCTTTGGCATCCTTGCGGCCGTACTCGAGATCGCCCCAAACCAAGGTGCCTAAAATGGGGCTCTCATAGGAAACAGCTTCGTTATAGCCGCTCTCGACACTTCCCGCCAAGCGAACATTCAGGCGTCGAGCCAGGTCGGAAAATCCGGCCGCGCGAAGATCGGCAAGATGCCGGTCCCAAATAACGATATTAGTGGAGGGAACTCCGGCCTCGATCAGCCCTTCAATCACGGCCGCCGCAACCGCTGGCCGCGTGCCGCTGGTTCCGCCTGCCACGGAGGCGACTTTAATTCCGATCACGTCTTGGGTGGATACCAACGTTCTCCAGCCTTGGACGACATTGCTTGAACCGGTCAGCTTGAGCAGTCCGCGATCTACCATTGCCCGAACCTTATCTGCGCGGACCTGAAACGCAACCACAGCTTCACGGTCCTCGACCATGACCACACGGGGGCCGCCCGCTGCCGAACTTGCAACAGGCAACGACTCGGACTTAACCCCAAAACGGGACAAAAAACACAAACAAAAAAACAACAAAATCAATCTAATTCTCACAATAAATCCGGCATTCCGGGCTAGCCTTCCTTGACACTACGCCGGGCGGATGTTACCACCCTGACTGATGTTGACCATAATAAACCGGGGCCTGAACTTCAAGGCCAGGGGCGCTTTAAAGTCATCCCCATGTGGGGCAGACCTCCGGTCTGCCGGTACTCGGAGCCTCTGGCTCCGTGGACGCCAACTGGCTTTAAAGCAACCCTGCTTCAAGTCCCTCTGGGGCATCGCCGTCGCTGCGATTTTGCTCACTGGCTGTGATCCGCCGGGAACTCGGTCTTTGCTCAAAGGGCAGCGGCTGCTAAACGCCGGTAAATACCCAGAAGCCGTGGCAAAACTGGAGGAGGCTGTAGGGCTGCTCGCCGACGCTCCGCCGACCGTCCAAGCCCAAGCCTTGGACTGGCTGGGTGTTGCCCTGCAATACGCAGGCCAGCCGAAGGAGGCTCTTGATGCTTACAGCAAAGCCCTGAAACTGGATCGCAACCAGGCTCCCGCTGCGTATAACTTGGGATGTCTTTATTTGGAACATGGGAATTATCGCGCCGCCATTGATCAGCTTAACACCTGCCTGGCGTTGTCACGAAGTGTCGAAATCAAAGATGCGGATATTTTTCTAAAAATCGGACTGGCCTACCTGCGGATGGCCGGCCAAACTTCCGGCTCCGAAAAAACGAGGCACTTCGACTCTGCCCGGCGTTACTTGGATGCCGTTCATAAGCTGGCTCCAAGCCCCGAAGAACTCAACGCCACAGGGCTGATTCTGCTCCAGCGCAATCGCTCCGCCAACGAAGCGATCAACCGCTTCAAGGAGGCGTTACGGATGGATCCTAATTGTGCCCCGGCGATTCTGAACATGGCCGTGACGCATCACTACTATTTAAATGATCCTCACATGGCGCTCCAAGGGTACAGACACTACATAGCCGCGCCCGATAATCCTCAATGGCCCAAGCCAGTTCCCACAAAAGAGATTGAAGCCCTTGTTTCAGGATTGGAGCGACAGCTTTCTCCCACCCCCACGCCCTTGGTTACTGCTCAAATCCAGCCTATTGCGGTTGCAAAGCCTGCGGCGATCAATGCCGCGTCCGCTCCCGCGCCCAAACCGCCTTCGGCCAAACCGGAAATCAACACGGCACAACACACAGTCACCAACCCGCCGACTGCAACAGTCTCGTCCAATCCGCCCGCACTCCGAGTCGGCGCTCTGCCCACGAATGCGCCCGGGATAACGCATATCCCTGAAGTGGCCAAGCCCGCTTCAGCCCAGAACCGTTATCGTTATGTCGGCTCGACCACTCTGGTCAACGGCAATCACAACGAGGCGCTGCACTTGGTTTCGCACGGCTTTAGCGCCCAGCAGACCAACAAAAACGAAGCCATGACCTACTTCCGGCGCGCGATCAAGACTGACCCTCGATGTTTCAACGCCTATTATCTCTTGGGTGGTGTCGCTCGTGAAAGTGGAAACCTTCCTGTGGCCTTGGACGCGCTGGAAAGGGCGGTCTCGCTCAAACCGGAGTCGCCAGACGCCCGATATGCGTTTGCCTGGACGCTTAGCAAGGCCAAGTTTCCGCAGGACTGCGCCGATGAACTTGAAAAGCTCCTGAAGCAAACGCCTAACGAAACGCGCGCGCATCTGCTCCTGGCAAATACCTGCGCGATGGAATTAGGCCAGATCCGCTCGGCTCGCGAACACTATCAGCGCGTCATCGAACTGGAACCTAATCATCCCCAAGCGGAATCAATCCGTAACTGGCTTAAAGCAACGGATGGCCATTGAGATTCATCTCGCCAAATACGCAAGGAATGTTATCATCGGCATGTGCAGTCACAACATACAATCGCAGGTGGCGTCGCGGCGGTTTCGTGGTTCGACGCCGTTGTGCTGGTTTGGCTGATTATCGGCTTCTTACGTGGTCGCAAGAACGGAATGTCCTTGGAAATTCTGATGGTGCTCCAGTGGGTGGCCATCGTTGTCGCCAGTGCGCAGTTCTATCAACCAATCGGAATTCCACTGGCCCAGTCAACGGGACTTTCGCCCGAATGGGCTTTCCGCATCAGTTATAGCGTGGTGGCCCTCGTAATCGGTGGCATCATGGCTCGCATCAAGACGATGGTGGGCGAAAAAATCGTTGGGGCGGATCTCTTCGGCAATGGTGAATATTTTCTTGGCATGGCGACGGGCGTGGTTCGATTTGCTTGCATGGTGGTTGTTTTTCTCGCTTTGCTGGGAGCGCGTGTGCCGACTTCCGCTGAAGTCGCCAGTGTGAACAAAAAGGGTCAGGAAAATTTTGGAGATGTCTCGGTAAATCCGCTCAAGATCCAGCGCGACATACTTTTGGCGAGTCAGACAGGCCGGTACGTGCGCGAATATCTGAAATCTGCGTTGATCATCCCGACCGCAATCAATACGAACGCGTCCAAGGAGACGATTGCCCACAGAAGAGAAAGGGCGGTTGACGACATCATGTCTCCTGCGCCGATCTCGGTCGCCCCATCCAAATGATTTTATGGGCGGAATGATTCCTCCCGCCACCTTGGAACAGGTGCGCTCGGCCAGCGATATTGTCGATGTGATCGGCGGCTATATTCCCCTCAAACGGGCGGGCGGCAGTTTTTTGGGGCTTTGTCCATTCCACAAGGAAAAGTCCCCCAGCTTCAACGTCAATCCCCACAAGCAGTTTTTCTATTGTTTTGGCTGCGGTGTGGGCGGCAGCGTTTTCACCTTCGTTCAGAAATACGAGAATATCGGTTTCGTCGATGCTGTGCGCCGGTTGGCCGAGCGGGCTAGAATTCCTCTCGAACTCGAAAACAATCCCGTCCAACAGCAAGCCCGGCATCTCAAAGACCAGCTCTTGGAAATTCATGAGCAGATCACCACCCGCTGGCAGTCCGCGCTCTCGAACGATGCCAGCGGTCAGATCGCGCGCGATTACCTGGCCAAACGCCAGGTTGCCGACGAAGCTGTCAAGCTCTTCCGCCTGGGTTACGCTCCCGATCTTTGGGATGACACTGTCAACTGGGCAAAGAGCAAAGGCTACGCCCTCGATTTGATGGAACAGGCGGGCTTGGTGGTGCGAACTGTGCGTGAGGACGGCAATGCCCATTACTACGACCGTTTTCGCGGACGGCTCATGTTTCCGATTTGCGACGAGCAAGGCCGTGTGGTCGGGTTCAGCGGACGCGTACTGTCCGGCGACGAGAAAACGGCCAAGTATGTCAATTCGCCCGAAAGCCCGATTTTCACCAAGGGTAAGTTGATGTTCGGTCTGGACAAGTCCAAGCGGGCATTGCTCGACACGCACAGCGCGATCATTTGCGAGGGGCAATTGGATCTCATCGCCTGTTTCATGGCAGGTGTCAAGAATGTAGTTGCGCCGCAGGGAACCGCGCTCACGGGCGATCACGCGCAGATACTCAAGCGTTACGTCGATGAGGTCGTGCTCTGCTTCGATTCCGACAATGCCGGACAAAAAGCGGCTGTTCGCGCTCTCGACGGTCTGCTGGCTGCCGGCCTGGCGATTCGCGTCGCCACCGTTCCCGCGCCGCACGATCCCGACAGTTACATCAAGGAGTTCGGCGGCCCCGCCTATCAGCAGTTGATCGCCCAGGCCCAGAGCTTCTTTGACTATTACCTCGGACGTCTCTGCGCTATCAACGAGATCACGACTGACAAGGGCCGCCGCGCTGTCGTCCAAGCCATGTCCGAGGACCTTCACAAGACGAACAGCGACGTGCTGCTGGATACGTATGCGCAAAAGACAGCCATGCGCCTGGGCGTGAGCGCGGAAGCCGTCCGCTCGGAATTCAAGAAATCGCCACCGCCCGCTCCATCCTACCCCGAAGAGGAAGACGAAAGCCTTCCCGTCGAGCCTGAGTCAAAACCGATTACCCGACCGTCAGCGAACGAAGAATGGCTGGCGCGACTGCTGCTGGAACACGATGAGTTCGTCGAATGGGTCGATGCGCACTTGGAATTGGATTGGGTAACCCATCCGGCGGTGCGCTTTATCATCGCCACGCGTCTCGACGGTTTCCGAAATCAGACCTGGCCCGGGTTGCCAACCTGGATGTCGCTGATCGAAGACACCGCGATGCGCAACCTGATTGCCAGTATCCTGACAGACAAGCGTCCGTGTCCCGCGCCCGAGGCGGTGTTGCAAGGGAGCCCCGGCAAAACGGGATTGGTTCAACGGCTGCGGGACGAATTCATTGATCGACAATTGGCCGCTTTGCAGTGCCGTCTGACTCGATCTGATTTGTCACCGGAGGAGAATCAAAAGGACGCCACATTGATGCTGGCCTTGCGGCAGACAAAACGCCAACCGCTGACCCCAAGAGCAGACGCATAAAACGGAAGTTCCTATATTCTGAAACAACTGGCTGCGCCGTAAGGTAATCGTTATGAACGTGTTGACCTTGATTTCTTTAGGTTTTTATTAGTGGCCACGATTCTTCCCGTGTAGTGAAGCTTCTTTGGCAACTCGACTTTGGCCAGCTCCAGAAGTTTTTTGACCTGATCCCGTCCTTCGGGAACCAGTTGGTCTTTGACGACCTCATTGACGATAACCTCAGTAACACACAAACTGCTTAATTGGTTGAGACCTTCTTCAACTCTCACATTT
>CAIUEN010000166.1 GCA_903898185.1 uncultured Verrucomicrobiales bacterium | reverse complement strand
GATGTAACAGCCTTGCGCGAGTCGGGTTTGGTCATTTTTCAGAGAAAATTCCTTAGATTTTTAAAAATATGTCACAAGTTGTTGAATACTAACATATTCCAAAGGAAATGACGTGTGGATACCGACACACATATCCTTGTATTAATACTATGGTGCAATAATCCTATCCAACAGACTCCGAAAATGGATTTATAAAGTGACGAAAGTTGATTTGTTAATTTTAGTTTCAGACTGATTTGCGGATTACGCAGAACCCAATAATAAACAATAAAGTTACACAAACCGGATTTTATTGGGGGCGGAAAAAGAAAGGCCGAACAGGAGTTGGTCAGGGCCAGATATTTCAGAAGGCCAAAACCATGAGGATTACCGCTATAACCGCCTCGTCCCATGATTTTCTGCTTCAGTTTCTTGTGCCTTTGTCGATGTAATTTTGATAGCAAAATTTGAATGACAAATACAATTCATAATAAACCGGTGTTTTTTGTTGATTCGTTAATACTCAACGAACAAAGCGCATTTGTCCATAAACGTCTTTGCGGTGGACCAACATTTAGCGCAGGAACAGCTTGTGCGTATTCCTGCACCTATTGTTATGTCGAACAGATCGTGCTAAAGCAAAAAGCTGTGCAGGATATTCGCAAAAGCAGTGGGCTTTCCTTCGATAAAATTGTCATACGACGCCAGAATCCCCTGCAAAAACTGGCGGATGCTCTGACTAGGAATGCGTCATCATCGGATGCAGTGAATCTTGATGCTGAGAGTATTCTTACCGCAGAACGGATTAAATCATGGAACTTAACGGGCATGAAAGGCAGGGTTCCGAAGTTTCATGGGAGTCAGTTTGCAAACACCGTGGTATTTGGCTCCCCATTGGTAGATGTGGCCGCGACCAATGAATTGGCGAAAGAGACCGTGGAGCTCTGCGAAATGTTCTTGCGACTGACCAGTTTCGATTTACGCCTGCTCTCCAAGAGTCCGCTCTTGGAATCCATTGTTGCAACAGAACTTCACAAGCGCTTGCCGGATGAGCAAGCTGGAGCCAAGAAGAGGGTTCTTTTTGGGTTCTCCACTGGCACATTCAACGATACCGTTGCAGAAGCAATCGAGGTGACGGCACCGTCTCCAACATCACGGTTAAAAGCACTTCATCTCCTGCAAGATAATGGATTTCGAACCTACGGAATGCTGTGTCCGATTTTGCCTCAATTCGACCCTAACATATATGCAAACGAGGCGATGAAGGCTATTCGAGCAGACAAATGTGAAGCAATCTAGGCTGAGCCGATCAATCTTCGCACCCGAGGTCAAAGCGAGGATGGCAATGAAAAGGCAGGACATCGTGATTCGTTCAAAGCGACCGTGGACGCCTTGGAGAAGGTTAAACTATACGACGATGCGAAGCTGCTCGAAACTGTGACAGATGATCCGCAGAAATGGGAGGAATACTGCCGTAGCACATTTGAAGCTCTCAAAGAGGCTGCTAAAGGCAAACAACTTTGGTGGATGCAGTATCCGAAAGCGCAGAAACATATTCATGATTACTGGGACACACAAACCAATCATGGGGTTCTGCTACTGGGGGCCGTTGTCTCAATTTATCGATGCTCGCCTTTCCTGTTCAGACAAAATGACGTAAACACTTCCGCAATCTTGTCAAAATTGGCAGACTTGAAGAAAACTCCCAACGATATTTTGTCTTTCATTTTGGAACATCTTCCAAAGAAGACGCAATTGACACTTAAAGAAGGTATTGCCACGTTTTCGTCTAATACCATCGGTTACATGGCGCAAGGTATTGCGGAGAAGTTGCGACAAGACCCAACAGGCGATGTGTCCAGATTCTTTCACGAGTCACTTTCCAACGATATTTGCAGTGCCTTATCGACATATAACGTTGACAAACTCATTCCGGAACTGCTTGCAACACTGGCGGAACGTCTTAATGCAATAATTACTGGTCAACCATTTTACACCGAAGCGAAATTTCCCAACGTAAAACTTCGCGAAAAAACCAAGCAACTATTGTACGAGAACCCCACAGGCGTACAGCGGGATCGTCTTAACCGGTGTGTATTGGAAGATTTTTGCGCTGTGGAGGCAAAGGACTATTCATGCAACGATATGGAGGTCTGCCAAGCACTGCTTTCCGGGCTGAACACCTTCATAAAAAAGCCAATGAAAATGTCCGAGGATGAATGCCACTCTTGGTATGATAAGCTGGTTGCCAAAGGTCTTAAACCGTCACAGGAAACCGAAGACCTGCACATAAGAGAAGAGAAATTGAAGGATTGGAATCTGGTGCATCTGAACCGATTACTCCTCCAAGACGTGTTTTTACAAGAAATCAAAAAGCTTTCTCCTGCATTGAACCTTAACGGAACGCAAACCGCTTTAGCTCAACTCCCATGTGAAATTGTTCCGCCGAGTCCTTCGCCATCTGAAATTTCCACGCGAAAACAGATGTTCGAAGAATGCGAACAAGTCGTGCAAAGAGGATGGTCAACAGTTATTGAAGTCGGCCAGGCTCTAATGAAAATCCGAGAGGAAAACCTGTTCAAGGAGGCAGGCTATGATGCATTTGAAGATTACTGTCGCGAGAGGTGGGCGTGGACGCGATCCACAGCCAACCGCCATATCTGGGCGGCTCAGGTTGCGAATATTTTGGAGCCAATTGGTTCCAAACCAGTAAGGGAGTCTCAAGTGCGGTTTCTCAACGGGCTGAAACCTGATCAAGTGGAAGCAGTTTGGACAACGGCTAGAACAAATGCAGGTAGCGATGAAAAAATCACGGCAGAAACGATCCGACAAATCGCGGCACCATTAAAAAAAGCTGCTCGTAACGGCAACCCGCCAATACCAAAGAAGGAAGCACCTGTAAATCCACTGACCTTGCTGATCGATCAAACAATGGAAGCCGCCAAGAAACAGGATATGTCTTTGGTTTTGAATCTATTGGAACAGCTTCAGAAGATGGTAGAAAAGACTAAGTTTGGCACCAATCATAAAGACAGCGCGGATGTGGCAGTGCCGTGAAGACAGCTATTGGCGCATTTCCAGATGTGAGATGCTGTAATTGATATCAAATAGGCTCTGTTGGTGATCGCGGATGAGAAACTGTATCAATGCGACAAACATAAGGCTTTTGAGCATTACTGCCGCACGAAGTTGCATTGGACGCGATCCAAAGCAAATCGTCATATTTGAACGGCAGAGGTCACTACTATTTTGGAGCCAATTGGCTCCAAACCAAGAAGTGATCGTGCCAAAAAGAGCGAAATGGCAGCAAGTTGATGCCCGAGTGCGCGATTCTTCCAGGCTGGGACGCTGTGTTGGAACGATTTGCCACCACGTTGATCCACAGATGCCTTGGTCGCTCTTCGGCAACCACACTGACCCAGAGCCGCAACAGCCCTGCGTGAGTCAGTTTTGGTCGTTTTTCGGAGAAAATTCCTTAGATTTTTAAAAATATGTCATAAGTTGTTGAATACTAATAGTTACAGAAGGAAATGATGTTTGGTTACCGACACACATATCCTTGTATTAATATATGGTGCAATAATCCTATCCAACAGACCCAGAAAATAGATCTATAAAGTGACAAAAGTTGATTTGTTAATTTCAGTTTCAGGCTGATTTGCTGATTAAGAACAGAAAACAATAAGAAACAATAAACAATAAAGTTACACAAAGCGGATTTTATTTAGATGATCATCAAGTTTTGTTTTTCTGGTGTGATTAAGATCAGATTCTTAATAGTTACTTTTTATTCAGTTTAGCCAACTTTGCCGTCCGTGTAGCGACGGACGAAATCCGTGGAATCATCAATTTGCGCTAATACATAAGCACTCTTCAAAATCCCGTTTTTTGCCCCTCAATAAAACCGGACCATCACAGAACACGTCGGACTCCCCGATCAATAACTCACTTTTTGTTGATTTTTTTATGAAAAAAAGATGCTTTTGGGTGAGATGGTTCCTAATTT
>CAIUEN010000165.1 GCA_903898185.1 uncultured Verrucomicrobiales bacterium | reverse complement strand
TGGCAGGTCTGAGACCTGCCCCACAGGTCTCTGGCCCGCCAGTGTCAGGCATTGTGGGGCAGGTCTCTGACCTGCCGGTGCCAGGAGTCTCTGACTCCGTGGGCTGGTTCTGGTCGAGGGGTTGAAAACCCCTCGAACTGGCAGGCCGGAGGCCTACCCTACAGGGCACCACGTTGTCCATGACTTTGACAGAGATGAAAACATCTCCCGATGCGGTGAATTTCACAGCGTTGCTCATCAGATTATTCAGTATCTGCATCAATCGCAGCGGATCCCCCAGAAGGTGTGTTGGCACGTCTTCGGAGACGAGGCTATGCAGTTGGAGTTGTTTTACACCAACTTGACCACCGATCAGGCTCAAGACTTTGCTGAGGACATCTTCCAAGGCAAAGTCAGTCGTTGCAAGATCCAGTTTCCCGGCCTCGATCTTCGAGAAATCAAGGATGTCGTTAATGATCCCCAACAGAGATCGTGCGGCTTGGTTGATGTTTTTGACATAACCCTGCTGCTTGGGATTCAGAGGGGTATCCTGTACCAGGTGGCCCATGCCGATGATGGCGTTCATGGGGGTGCGGATTTCGTGGCTCATGTTGGCCAGAAACTCGCTCTTGGCGCGAGTGGCGGCTTCGGCTGCTTCCTTGGCTGTTTGCAGCGCCAACGCCACCTGTCTGCGCTCGAAGATGTCGCGCATCACCGCCTGAAGCACCAATCTCCCATCCAGTCGCATGGAGGTGAGCATCACCTCAACAGGGAATGTCGTGCCGATGTCCACACGCCGATGCACCCATTCGAAGCGCAGGCTCCCCATGTCCATTGCCACTGCGATTCGTTCCCGCGCCAGCGTCAGGGAATCCATGCCGCACGGCTGCTGCGGCGGGGAAAGGTCACCGGGATGTTTCGAGCAGAGCTCTTCCCGGCTGGCGCAGCCCAGCATTTGGAGAGCCGCCCGGTTGCAGTCGAAGATCTCTTTTTCGTCCAGCAGCAACACGGCGTCGCCAGTCGAGTTGAAGAGAGTGCGGAACTTCGCCTCCGAACGATTCAGCGCATCCTCGGCAACGGATTGCTTGACCAAGAGTGCTACCATGCTCACGAGTCCCTCCAATATGACATCGTCATCGACGGAGATCGGATGTTTGGCGAAAAGGCCTAAAACGCCTATGGGTTCTTGACCCAGCGCTCGAAGTTGGTAGCCGGCGAACGACTCGAGTCCCAAGCCAAGAGCCCAGGCATGATCGTGTATGAGCGGCTCATTTGGGAGATTGTTGCTGATAAATTTGGAATCTTCGCCCGATGCGAGTCGCCCCATTTTGTAACACCCAAAAGGAACACGCTGATGAACCCGGCCATTGGTGTGAGTGTACCGTCCGGAGCTCGCCAGCAAATGCAAACACCGGTCACGCTGGCGACAGACGTGCGGGCCGTCTTGAGCCTCGGCATGAATGCAGCCCCGCTCACACAGATCTCCCGGCCGTATGAGCCAAATGCGGCAGAAATCGGCATCGAATAGGTGAACGATAGCTTCGGTAATCATCCGCAGTTTATCTTCCAGCGAAGCTTGGTGCAGGAGGGACTGCTGCAACTGGCTGATGCCTTGCTGCCGCCGCCGCCTGCGCTCTTTGTATATTTCAGCCTGCTTGCGCTCGGTGATGTCCACATGTGAGATCACCACACCCAAACCACCCAGGTTCAGAGGGGTAGTGTTCATGCTGAACCATAGTTGTTGCTGCGGTGAATGGCAGGGGTATTCCAGACTGAAGCTGGGCAACCTGCCCTCCAACACGGCCTGGATGCCCGCGAGGACGTTCATTGCCTCCTCTGAAGAGGGGCCGATGGTACGACAGACCTCCAAGTAATTGGCACCGACTTCGGTGTGCGGCGCGGGATTGCCAGGCTCAGCGCTGTTTTCCAAAGCAAAACGCCGCCAAGGTTCGTTAACCGCCAGAATTATCCCGTCACGGTCCAGCACGGCGATTTGGGCGGACACGGAGTTGAGGATCGAGAGATTGAAGGCCTCGCTCGCTCTGAGCGCCTCCTCGGCCCGCTTGCGCTCAGTGATATCAAAGACAATTGAATGGAGAACGGTGCGCCCTCCAAACTGAATATAACTCATTGACACTTCCACGTCCCGCAACTCACCATTCGCCAGATGGTGTTGAGACTGAAACCGTTGGCCCTGTTCCGGATGGATGGATGTTGAATTCTGAAGCAACTCGGCGATCGGTTTTCGGTTGATGTCGGTTATGCGCATGGCCAGCATCCTCTCTCGGAGATAGCCATAGAAACTGACAGCGGCAGCATTAACGTCAACGATGGCTCCATCTGTTGGATTAATCAACAGCATCACCGCTGAATTGTGGGCGAATTGATTGTGATAGGATCGCTCGCTCTTCGCTAGTTCCGTAGTCAACTTCTTGGCAATCTGCAATGCCTTGAACCGGGTGTTGAGCATGGAAAAGAACAATCCGCTGAGCAACAGACTGCTGCTGGTCCCTCCGAACAACACAAACCACACCTTCCCGTAATTCGTCGAGGATAACTGGCTGCCTGCCCGCGTAAGGCGCAGTGTCCATTGGGTGCCAGCCAAGACAACTTTGTTTTGCAAGGTCAATCGCGATGCGGCGCCTATGCGCCAAGAAGGCTCTAAAGTTGTCTGGCATGACAGCGAGTGGGCCACGGAGCCAGAGGCTCCGACAACCGGCAGACCGGAGGTCTGCCCCACAGGGCGTGACGCCATATTACCAGCATTGGGCTGACTGTCGTAAAGCAGTGTATCAGAGGATATTGTCTCGCCGTCGAAGACTTCCAAATGAATTCGTTTCTCACCGATTAGATTCCAGCCGCCTAATGTGCCTTCCATCAGGTCGTTCATCCGGTGAGGGCTATAGACCCAACCTATGAGCGCGTCGCGTTTTTGGGCGGCAGTGTCATGAGCAACTCCCTGTCGATACACGGGCACATACATCAAGGTGCCCGCCTGCACATTATTGTCGTTCTCCTGCACCAGAATAACCTTCCCGGAGAGGGCGGCGGCATCCTGGTCCCGCGCTCGTTCCATCGCTGTCCGACGCACCGGTTCGCTGAACATATCATAGCCGAAGGCGAGAAGATTCCGGTTTGTAAACGGTTCAAGGTAGATGATGGATGTGTATATCTCCCGTTGGCCTTCGGGTCGCACTTGGTATTGCGGAAATCCCTCAGCGCGAATCTCCAGGATATGTTGCGCCAATTTCTGCCGGGGTATCACCAGCGCAAAACCAATGCCCTGAATACCCAGAAGCTGCTGGTCAACCTTCTGACGGTCGGCAAAGCGGCGCCAATCCTCACGGCTGACACCCCCCGAGTGTTCGAAAAACGCCGCTCCACTGCGCAGTATCTGTTGGTGAGCGCTGAGACGATCCTGGATCTTGATCTGGATTTCCTTGCAGTTGAAATCGAACTCTCTTTTTGCGTCCCCATCCACCGTCGATTTTGTGTAATAGGAAGCCAATCCGGTGACAATCAGACACGCCAACAGGAGCGCCCAAACTTGCCAGATTCTGCGGCGATCCCCAATCTTGGCCAATCCTGTAATATCGTTTTCTGACTGATTCATTCTATTCATAGGTTATTCTCTAGTGTTCACCGCATCGAACTGCGCATGCGAATCGGTTACGCGGGCTTGGGCCACAGCCAGATCTCCTCCGTTTGGTTTCAACCACTTTTTCAGGGCCGCAACCAAAGCGGGCACTTCAATGGGCTTGGTGATAAGATCGTTCATGCCCGCCTGCAGGCATTGCTCCCGGTCGCTTTGCCTCGCATGGGCAGTCAAGGCAACAATGGTTATCTGGTGGTTGAGCACGCGCGATTGCGGGTCGCGGATGGTTCTGGTGGCATCAAGACCATCCATCACCGGCATTTGCACGTCCATCAGCACCAAGTCGTAAGGCGAAGTCTCAAGAGCTTTTACAGCCTCGGCACCATTGACGGCCATTTCGGCTATGAACCTCAGTTTCTTGAGAATGCCCATGACGACTTGCCGATTGGTAAGGTTGTCCTCGACCACCAGGATGCGGGCAGGAGTTAAGCCGTGCCCCAGTGCTAAACCTGGCGTCGAGACCGGTTTGGATGTGGCAAGCTCTCTCTCGCTTGCGAGTTTTGGAAGGTCTGAGGAGAAATTAGCGTCTCGCTGACGCTCGACGGAGAGAGGGGCACAGGCAGGGATGCCTATGCTACCTGAGGAGGAATTAGCGTCTCGCTGACGCTCGCCGGATGGAGGGGCACAGGCAGGGATGCCTGTGCTACGTTTGGCCAGAAGCGCTGTAAACCAGAATTCCGAGCCTTTGCCCTCCTGGCTCTCAACTCCGATCTCACCGCCCATCATTTCCGTCAGTTGCTTGGAAATTGCCAAGCCCAACCCCATGCCGCCGTAGGCGCGCGTCCTTGAACCATCGACTTGGTAGAACCTCTCAAACAGCCGTCCGAGCTTGTCTGCGGGGATGCCAATGCCAGTGTCGCGCACAGCAAACCGCAGTCGGACTTCGCCCGGTGTTTCCGAAACCACACTCACATGAATAGCAACCTCGCCCTGATCCGTAAACTTGATGGCGTTGCCAGTCAAATTGGTGAGAATTTGCCGCAAGCGTCCCGAATCGCCTTGGAGATCGACGGAAACCTTGGGATCCATTAAGCATCCCAGCGCCAGTCCTTTCTCACGAGCCTGCAAAGACATTATCCCGATAAAATCGTCCAGCAGGGCGCGCAGGCTGAATTCCTGGGTCTTGATTTCAAGTTTCCCAACCTCCATCTTGGAAAAATCCAGGATGTCATTGAGCAGAACCAACAGGGCTTCGCCACTGGCGCGAGCGGTGTTGGCGTAAAGGCGCTGGTCTTCGGAGAGATTTGTATCCAGCAACAGACCGACCATGCCAAGAACGCCGTTCATGGGCGTGCGGACTTCATGGCTCATATTAGCCATGAACTCACTCTTGGCGGTGTTGGCCATCTGGGCGGCGACGGTTGCTTGTTGGAGGTTGCGGTTGATTGCGATCAAGTGCGCCTCGGCCCGCTTGCGCTCGGTGATGTCATGAAATCTCCAGATTCTTCCGTAATTCGTTCCATGCTCGCCCAAAACAGGCGAAGAATACCGCTCCACAACCATTCCGCTCTTGAATTCGATCTCATCACGACTGATCTCATTGCCGTGATTATTAAGGTAATGAACTCTCTCAAGAAACATCTCGGGGTGTTTGGCTAACCCGACTTTCGCTACTGGCACCGGTTTTTAACTATTTTTGGTGTTTTGGGAGTTGAGTTACCTGGGAGAGTCGAGTGATTTAAGCCCAGATTTGCGTTTGGTGCAGACCCACCCCCTTTTCGGCCTCTGGGCGG
>CAIUEN010000164.1 GCA_903898185.1 uncultured Verrucomicrobiales bacterium | reverse complement strand
CATCCATTAAAGGTTCGTGTCAACACATAAAATGATTCCATTGCCAAAAAGTTTTTCTTTTGACACGCCACTCGCTTGCTCTCGCCAGGAGGCCGTTGCATTGCGCCGACAACTTCTTCGGTTCGGTTCCAACGTCCGCCGCCCTTTCCGCTTTGTCCCGCCCTTCGTTACGTTTTGTCCTGTCATCCATCTGGTTTTAGACCGGCCACAATCCGTGAGGACTGTTTGCTGGCCGATCCTTCCCCGCTCTCGCAGGGCCAGAAAATCATTCGTGCCGTCCCGGATTCAATTTTAAGCACAGTCGCTATGATTGGCGGTTGGAGAGCTTCCACTCTCGCTGCCGCCTTCAACCTCGCGTGACTTCCGGGCCGGGCAAAACGCCGTCTCTCCCGGCTCTTTCAAGCCGTTTGAATCTTGAGGTCTCGGCGGGTTCCCAATCAGTCAGATGGATTGTTTCCAACCCCTTTCCTGGTTTCTCGCCGGGACCAAATTCTATCCGAACAGTTTCTCCGTTCTAAAAGCTTCTTTGTTCTTTAGCATATAATACGCCGCCTTGGACAACTTGGCCGCCAGGGCTTTGATCGCCACGGCCGATTTGCCTCCGCACCGCTTGAGCTTGCGCTGGTGCCACATCTGGATTTTTGAGTCGTAGCGGATGGCAAAATTGGCCGCCTCCACGTAGGCCCATGCCAGATATTTGTTGCCGCACTTGCGGTTGTTTTCTCCCTTCTTCTTTTCGTTCGATGTTTTGATCGACTTCACTGCCCGGCAATAGGAGGTGTAATTGCCAGCGCTGGCGAATCGCTCAATCGGGCCGGTTTCCAACATGATCACCAGGTTGAGAATCTCCCCAACGCCGGGAATCTCTTTGAGCCGCTGGTAATCGGGCAAAAGCTTGAGCTTGGCTTTGGCTCCTTTTTCAAGCTTGGCAATTTCCTCATCAAACGAGTCAATCATCCGCACGTTGGCCTGCCCCATGAGCACTGATTCAGGCCCGTCGAGCACTTGATTGACATCCTCAGCTTCAAGCGCCTTGATCTTGGCCGTTGAAATACTCTCTCCGGTGTCGCGCTCCACCAGCGATTTAAAACTGAGCACTTGGGCTGTGCGCTGCTGAACCAGGAGCATCCGGCGGCGCAGCATGTCGCGCGCGCCGCGCAGCTCCCGGGGGAAGATATAGCCGGTGGGCAGCAAGTTCAGACGCTGGAGATGCGCCAGATGAAACGCGTCGCTTTTATCGTCGGATTGTTTGAGTCCGCTGTAGGTCTGCACCTTGGTTGTGTTGACAAGTTGCATGGTGTAGCCTTTGTCTTGGAGACCGTCCACCAGCCAGTACCAGTTGAAGGTGGATTCCACCGCTACGCCTTTGACAAGACGCTCCCTGAACGGTTCCAGAGCGTCTGTGACGGTCTTTAAATCGTTGGGTAATCGCTTGCTGAACACGATCTGATCTTTCTCATCAATGACGCAATAGAATCCATTGTTACTGTGGAGGTCCACTGCGGCATACAGGTCTTTTTCT
>CAIUEN010000163.1 GCA_903898185.1 uncultured Verrucomicrobiales bacterium | reverse complement strand
TGCTCAATGTCACAGGGGCGCCATGGGGAATCCAAGTGATGCAGAGCCGCCAGCCGTTCCTGGACGTTGGTTCCGCAGCCCAGTTTCTCTGTGCTGCCCAAGAGCACCCGCACGTTGCCCCGGTTCGCGTCTCGGTAAAGTTGCAGCTTAGCGCTGTCCGAATCGTAATCGTGAATGAAGGCGATCTGGGCTTGCGGGATGCCTTGTTGGATCAGATGGGTGCGAACCTCGGCATAGACGTTGAACCCGGCGCTGCTGGGAGTCGCCAAGTCGCAGAAGACAATTTGCGCTCCGCGTTCTGCCTCCGTCTCTCGCCAGATTGCGACAATGCGCCCGGCTGCCGCCGATGCCTTGGTATCAGCGGTGGGGATTAGGTTGGGATGGATCAACCGCATGTCCAATGCCGCCTTTCTCCCGTCCGTCGTGATCGATAGCATATTGTCCTTATGTGGATCAACGCTCCCGCTACGAACCGCCTCGGCGCGAATCCCGAGTTGATCGACAAACACGCACAACTCTTCTGTGGGTGGAATGATCACAATTTCGGGTTTTCCGCCGTAAATGCAAGGCCGGTCCAAGTCCAGCTTTTCGTGCGTCTTAATGTCGGCGAATGTTGCCGTCAGACTCATCATCTCCGGGATATTTGTGAACCGACTAAACCGGGTGTGAACCCTGTATCTCTGGCCTTCGGGAGCGAGTTCCAAGCAGGTGACAGTTTCTCCGAACGTGGCCGCCCAATCATCAAAAACGGACAAACCATGTTGGTCGAGAATCCCTTGCGCGAGATACCGCATGAAGGTGTACAATTCCGCCACGGTGTTGGCCACGGGGGTTCCGGTCGCAAAAACCAAGCCGCGTCCGTGCTTCTGCAACAGCCAGCGGCACTTCAAATAGAGGTCACGGGCACGACCGGAATCAGACTGGTTCAACCCGGCGACCTGCATTTTGGTGGTGTAATAGAGGTTCTTAAAATTATGCGCCTCATCGATATTGACAGTATCTACACCAAGGTCCTCGAAACAAATCGTATCATCGTGTCGCACGCGCTCTTTGAGTTCGTCCATTTGGGCTTCAAATTTGCGTTTGGCGCGTTCGAGCGTTTTGATGATGCGCCGATCATTGTTGCCTTGTTCCTCTGCCAACAGAGCTTCCTCAATCTGGCGCAACTGGGCTGCTTCAAACTCCAATTCAGTTTCCTGACGCACTGGCAGGCGATTGAAACTGCTGTGGCTGCAAACGATGCCATCCCAGTCGCCCGTGGCGATTTTAGCCATGAGAACATTCCGGTCCTTGCCGACTTCGTCGCGGCTAATCACCAGAATGTTCGCGCTGGGATAAAGCCGCAGAAACTCCTTGGCAAACTGATCGACCAGGTGATTCGGTACGGCAAACAGAGGTTTGCGAGCCAGTTTCAACCGTTTTAGCTCCATGGCTGCGCCGATCAGAATCATGGTTTTGCCGCCCCCAACCGCGTGTGCGAGCAGTGTGGTCGGGCTTTGAAGAATGCGCCAGATGGCAGCTTTCTGAGTCGGCCTC
>CAIUEN010000162.1 GCA_903898185.1 uncultured Verrucomicrobiales bacterium | reverse complement strand
GGCAGTTCGCATATCCGGGCAGTTCGCATATCCGGGCAGTTCGCATATCCGGGCAGTTCGCATATCCGGGCAGTTCGCATATCCGGGCAGTTCGCATATCCGGGCAGTTCGCATATCCGGGCAGTTCGCATATCCGGGCATAAGCGCAAGGCTTTGTACCCATGAAGTCAGCCAAAGGCATTGTGGCTGGCTGCCAGTTAGTCTTCAAGGCAATTCGTCATTAATTCTCATTATGTGGGGTAGCCTCTGGTCTCCCAGCACCTCGTTAAACAGCTCAAAAGAATCCAATTTCACACAGAAACACAAAGGCAAGGCATGAATCAGACTGAAAAGGTAGTAAAAGATGCGCCCACAGTTGGGGTTCCACGCCGCAGTATTTGGCAGCCTTGGGCGCTCCTTGCTGGCGGGCTGATTGTCACAGCCTTGGCTGCGCATTACATGAAATCCGGGGCCGATGTTGTGATGCAACGGGAGTTCGATTTCGGCTGCAATGAAATCCAGACCAAGATTGAGGACTGTCTCAAGGATCAAGAACAGATACTGCGAAGCGGAGCGGCGTTTTTCGAGCACTCAGAAGGTGGTGTCAGCCGTGAGAAATGGCACCGCTTTGTGGAGCGTCAGGGGATTGACCAGCGGTATCCCGATATTCAAGGCTTTGGCTTTGCGCTGCTCATCCCCAGGCAGAACTTGGAGCAACATGTCCGGGAGATTCGCGCTCAAGGCTTTCCCCAATACCAAGTAAGCCCCGAGGGCGAACGGGAGATCTACACATCCATCATTTACCTTGAACCTTTTACAAACCGGAATCTCCGCGCCTTTGGCTACGACATGTTCAGCGAACCGACACGCCGGGCAGCGATGGAGTGGGCGCGCGACCAGGATTGCGCCGCTCTATCGGGAAAGGTTATTCTGGTACAAGAGACCGACAAAGAGGTACAAGCAGGCACGCTGATGTATGTGCCGGTGTATCGGGGGGGAATGCCTCATGAAACCATTGTTCAGCGACGCGACGCGATCATGGGCTGGGTTTATAGCCCCTATCGGATGAACGACCTGATGCAAGGCGTCTTGGGAAGCAGGGATTACGTCGGCGAGAAACACAAACCCGTTCATTTGGAAGTTTTCGATGGTGAGTTGATATCTGCTGATTCCCTTCTTTACGACAGTCAGCCCGGCTGCGCTGACATGAAGGACGAATCGAAAATGCTCTTCCAGAGAAGGCTCGTTCCATCCAGTCGCCCATGGACATTGCGTTTCACGCAGACAAGCCGGCTGTCATCCATGACGGATTATGGCAAGGTCTGGCTTGTGTTGTTCGGTGGAACGAGCACCAGCCTATCGCTGTGCGGGTTGTTCTTCTCCGTGCTCAACACCCGGTTCAAGGCATTGCAGATGGCCAGAAAGTTGACCACGGAGCTGACGCTGAGCGAGCAATCCTATCGCAATCAATTCGCCCACAATTCAGCGGTTATGCTGCTGATTGATCCCACAGATGGAGCGATCATTGATACCAACGCCGCCGCCGTCAGTTTCTACGGTTACCCCCACGAGAGGCTGCTGTCTATGCATATCGCCGACATCAACCCCATTCCGCACGCCAAGATGGTTCAGATCATGACCTCCGTTGTCCAGTCGGAAGATGGGAAGCGGCTCCAGTTCCAACACCGTCTGGCGAACGGTGAGTTGCGGGAAGTGGAAGTGTCGTCCTGCCACATCCAGTTTGGCGGGCGCAGCCTTCTCCATTCAATTGTCTTTGATGTGACCGAGCGCGAGCGGGCCAAGGAATTATTGCGCCAAACCACCGAGAGACTGGCGCTGGCGACGCGCGCGGGCGGTGTGGAACTCTGGAACTACGACGTGGCCAGCAACCGACTGGCATGGGACGACCAGATGCTTTGCCTCTACGGCATCACGCGAGATCGGTTCGCTAGCGTTTACGAGGATTGGCTGGCGGGTGTCCATCCGGATGATCGTCAGCGCGGTCATCAAGAAATCCAACTGGCATTGCGGGGGGAAAAGGATTTCGACACCGAGTTCCGCGTGCTCTGGCCGGATGGAAGCACCCATTACATTCGCGGTCTGGCGATCGTGCGACGTGACGCTTCCGGTCAAGCCACGCAGATGGTCGGCACCAACTGGGATATCACCGCACAAAAGCATACGGAGAACTTGCTGCAAGAAAGGGGAGCTTTGCTTGAGGCGCAGATAAACGCGTCTTCCGATGGGATTTTGGTGATCTCAAAGGATAATAAACGGATTCTTATAAACCATCAGTTCATCGAACTGCTTGATGTTCCCCAGC
>CAIUEN010000161.1 GCA_903898185.1 uncultured Verrucomicrobiales bacterium | reverse complement strand
GGTTGAGTCTCACAAAGACTTGACTGTCCAGGTTGTGCTTTCGGCAGGTCAGTTCTCGCACTTTGTCTTTGAATTTCTTCAGTGACTTGGGCCGCATCCGTCGCGACCGCCTGGAGAGCGCAAAGCCCAGAAAGGAATAACCTTCCCGGTAGCTTGTGAGCCGGGTTTTCTTGGGGCTGAGGGTGGCCGTTCTGTGACCAGTCCTTGAAAAATTCGTGGAGATGAATCTGGATCGACTTGAGGCTTTTCTGAAGGGTCAATAGCATCACAATGGGGAATGTAAGTTTACAATTTCGGATGAAATTGTTAACCCCCTTTCGGTGGCGAGCGATGAAGGCTGGATTGGTAAGCAGTTCACGGGCCTTTTCAATGGTGCTAATGGCCAGTTGATTTAAATCGTTATTCATCCACCAGTATAACTGCATAAATGAATATTCCAAATTGAAAAATTCTTATTTCAATGGCAGTGGACCAGAGGTCTGCCCCACATAATGAGAATTGCTGTCTTGGGCCTTGCTTATTGGGCGCGGATCAGGCATCAACAGAATGTCATGAGTAACACACCCCAAAGCAAGACCGCCGGTTCCCAGCGCGGCGCGATTGGCTCCATTATGATAAATTTGGCGCTGCTGCTGGCCGCATCAGTCCTCATGACCGGTTGTGCGCACTACGATGTCAGCCTGAACAACGGCACTAAATTTACCAATGTCCGCAAGCCCGTTCTCAACAAGGAGACCGGCTATTACACTATTAAGAACGCCACTGGCAAAGCCTTTACAGTGAAAGCCTCGCGTGTGCTCGTCATCGAACCGCACCAGAGCGCTAAATCAAAGATGCGCGACGGCTCGAGTTTTTTAAACTGAGGAATCGGTCCACAAATTTGCCCAGAAGGTCGGCTTCCAGGTTGACTGCGTCACCCACTTTGCGCTCGCGCAGGGCGGTTACCTCAAACGTGTGCGGAATAATCCAGATGCGGAAGCCCGTTTTTCGCGCCTCGGCCACCGTCAGGCTGATTCCGTCCACGGCAACGGATCCCTTGAAAATCATGTAGCGCATGATCTCGGGTGGCGCGCTGATGTCCAACACATGATCCTTGCCCACCATCTCCCATCGCGCGATTTTGCCCAAGCCATCAATGTGGCCGGTCACAAAATGCCCGCCCAACTGGCCGTCGGCGCGTAGCGGACGCTCCAAGTTCACTCCCGAACCGGCTTTCACAAATTGCAGATTGGTCCGTTTCCAAGTCTCAGCCAGAAGTTCAAAGCGCAGCAGTTTGTCCTTGCCTTTGGTCGAGACTCGGGTGGTCGTAAGGCAGCATCCATTGACTGCCACGCTGTCGCCGGTCTTGACACCCCGTCCGCCCACACGCGCTCTTACCACCAACTCAATCGCATTGGCAGTCGGTTTGACACTCTCGACACGTCCTGTTTCCTCAACAATTCCAGTAAACATGATGGAATTTAACCGCAAAGCCCAGCCCGGACACAATGGATTTCTGATGTTACAATTGATCTTGCCTTGAGGGCGAACTCAGGCCCATGTTTTGATCATGGACCATACAGAACTTGTTCAACGTGCGAAGGCGATCAAATTCTACCGCGATGCCGTTCTGGAATTGGGCTCCAAGTTGTCCAAGAATGACGCTGAACTCGATCATTTGTTGGGCGAATTGGTTGCCAGCAAAGAAGACCTCGCTTTTACGCGAGTAATTTTCGCCGCGCTGGGAACCGGTCGGCGTGTGGATGCCCGACATTTGGTGGAAGGCGCCTGTTTGTTTGCCCACCCCGGCCTGATGAGCAACGCAGCCTGGCATTGCGCAGGTCATGTGGGCGAGGCGCTGGTCAGCGCGGTAAGAAGCGGATTGATGGGGTGCGAACGCGACGTTACCGCGTTGCTTGTGGCCGCGCTTTGGTGCCAGGAACATCCAAATTTCGCAAAACCCGCTGATCTTATAATCCTGGCTCGATCTTTGGCCAGAGATCTGAGAGTCGATCCCATTTCCCGTGATGTGCTCATGGTGCTGGCCAACGTGACAGGCGATGAAGGACTCAAACGCGCTCTTCAATTGCATCATGTTTCCATCACCTCCGCATTCGAGCAATTAATTCTGAAGGCCGTTTTTTCTGACCTGCGCGCATCCCCATTGGCGACAGTGCCGGAGACTCCGCCGCCGACAGTCATATCCGGATTCACCGTTCGAAGAGCAGTGGAGAGAGTTGGTCGCAATGATCCCTGTCCCTGCGGCAGCGGCAAGAAATACAAGAAGTGCTGCTATGACAAAGATCGCCAACGGCTGCTGCAATCCTCTTCAGTGCCTGGGATGACCACGGAAGAATTGCGTGAGCAACCCGATGCGGGGCTGAGCCGCCAGAGGATTGCCGACATGAGATCATACGAGCTGAGCAAGATTGATTGTCTTAAAGTTCCACCCGATCTCCGGGGCGATTTTGGAAGGCGTCTGATGGCCTTTGGCATGATGGAACAAGTGGTGGCAGCTTTGGAAAAATGGCCTTGGACTCCCGCCACAAGCCGGATTCATTATTGGGTTGTTTACGAAGTCACTCGGGCGCAAAACAAACCGCTTCTGGAACGTTTGATACAGCGGGCTCCCGACCACATGAAGAATTCGCTGATGGACCTGGCTGCGTCCCTGACGCTGGCACAAGGCGACGGCGGAAAACAAATGGTGCTGATCGAAGGAGCCGCCTTGAAAGCGTTGAGAGCCGACGAACCCGATGCGCAAATACAACTGGTGGACTTGGCTCACGCGTTGCTGGATTGCCGTCCCGCCTTGGGCATCCTGGTCGCCCGCGCAGTTATACCGGTGTCCAATCCGCTTGATGCCGACACTCTATTGCAGAGCCTGCTTGATGCGAGAGACAAGTTGAGCCTGTCCCCCGCTGACCCCATGTGTGAGGTGGTGGATGAGATGCTCTTCAGACCGATCGAAGAAGAACACGAAGAACCCGAGGAGTTGAAGGAAGCCCGACAAAACCTGGCCGCCAAGAATCGTGAAGTCCGCAAATTGCAAAACGACCTCGAAAACCTGAATCGTGATTTGGGGAAGCGGAAAGAATCAGACCAAGTCACCAAATCAGCCGCTCCGGTAAAGCCACCAAAACCCATCGAAGCACAGTTGCCAGCTCCTGTGGTCTTGAAACAAGAGGCGCCGGTCGTTGATGATTCGGCGATCAGGTCGCTACGCGAGCGGCTTGATTCGGTCAAGTCGCTGTTGAAGGAGCGCCACAACGAACGCAACCAACTTCGGCACGAACTCAAATCGGCGCGAGAACAGATCGAACGTTTGAGCGTGAAAAGTGACTCGCCGACAACCTCCAGCTTCGAGGAAGAAGATGCAGATGATCTTTGGCTGGAAGCCGGGGATGTGGAAGTCAGGCAACCTCTCAGGCTTCCAGAGTTTCCGCGAAAATTTCTCGACACATTGGCCAGTTTACCTTCCAGTGTCAGCCGCGCCAGCATCAGCATGACGGGACGGCTGGCGGGAGGGGACGCCACTGCGTTCACCGGGGTAAAGCGCCTAAAGGCGCTGCCTGACGTTTACCGCCAGCGTGTCAGCAAAGACTACCGCCTGCTCTTTCGGCTCCATCCCGAGCGTCTGGAAATAGTGGATCTCATCCACCGGCGCGATCTGGAGCGGAAGATCAAAGCAATGCACTGAGAAAAAGCCTGAAAGAATTCCTCGGATTAGTACACCAAGGCGTAGGTTCGTGAGCAGGCAATTGGTGGGTTTTACTGGGTAATCGGAACGTCAATCCGACTCACGAACTTACGAATTACGGTATTAGTATCTTTCTTGGAGTTTCTCGTAATAATTATTAGAAATCGCGCTCAGCGGGGTGCTGAATGGGTGCTGATGATGTCGATCATTGTTTTGGCATCGGGAGCTTGTTCGAGCGCGAGACGAAATTCTTTGAGGTGCAGAAGCTTGGCTATATTGGCCAGGGTGTGAAGGTGTTTTTGAAATTGGCCTTGAGGAACGAGAAAGAGCATGACCAGATTGACCGGCTGGTTGTCCAATGCCTCGAAGTTGACTCCCTGTCGCGAGCGACCAAATGCGCCGACAACTTCCTGGATCAATTCGGTCGATGCATGAGGGATGCCGATGCCGAATCCGATTCCGGTGCTCATTGAGGTTTCGCGTTTTTTTACGACCGCAGAAATTGCTTCCCGATCCCCCGACTTGATTCTGCCGGTTGTGACGAGGTTGTTGATCAGCTCATCGATGGCCTCCCATCGATTCGTCGCCTTTAATTCAGGCAAAATATTCTCAACACCTAAAATGTCGCCAAGATTCATAAGCGCTTACCGCATTCATTTCGCCCTAATCGCCGGGGCATTTCAAGACCAAACCATTCAATTATTCCATTTGCCGCAAAATTTCCATCACAAAATTCCCGATATCCGGCGTAAAACCACGCCGGTTTCCGAGCATGCCTGGCCCAGTGCCGCCAGCAAATGACCTGATCCGGTCAATAGCGGCATTGCCAAAAGCAGCACGACGGCATTTCCGAGGAAAATGATCACGGCTGAAAAGAGGCAGCCTTGATCACTGATATCGGACTGGCGCGTTTTAAGAATGTGCCATGTGAGGGTTATGTGAAACGCATACGCAGCGCCCACCAGCAAGTGGAACCAGACGCGATAGCGATCCCAATTCCAAATCAGCCGCCCCAGCACAAATATGACCACGATCAGCACGGCGTAAAGCGGAAAAAAATAAGGCGCAAGCGTAATCAGGAAATTGTTCTTGGTGACGACCACCGCGCCGCCCTTGGATGTGGCTTTGAATCGTTTGACGCGACCGCCGCAAGCCCAAGTCCAGACGGCATGGGTTAGTTCGTGGCCATACACGTAAATGAGCATTGGTTTGGGCATGAGCAGAAAAATCGCCCACCAAGCCGCCGCGCCGGCAAACATCGGCACCCAGACATGATCGGACGGACCGGCTTTGGCCAGCACGCTCCACAAGGCCCGCGCCACCCCGATGCAGACCGGCAGGAGCGCCACCCCGATGACTGTTTTGACCCATTTGGCCATCTGGATAGCAAAGAGAATCTGAAGTGAATTGACCAGAGAAAAGGACGCAGCAACGCGATTATGAAGGTAAGCAAGAATATCCAATCAATGGAAGATTCCCGCCTGCGCATGAATGGGATTGAATATCCAATATCGAACAAGGAATGTCCAATAATGAAGTAGGAGCCATCAAGATCGTTCTTTCTTCTCTGTGCAAAAAGTTAACATTCTTGCCCATTCAAAGTATAACTGCCAAACAGGCGGACAAGTTCATCCCCCAATCCTCTTTGTGCCTTTGTGTGAGCTTTCCCCTCCTCAGTTCGCCACACGTTTTAGCTCATCTTTTTTCACACAAAGACACAAAGAGGATTGGATTGGATATTCAGGCGCACTCACGCGGAGGCGCGGAGGGGGCGGAGCTAGGGTGTCGAATTGAGGAAAAATAGTTCATGCTGATAATTGTCATCCCAGTAACACCCGACTTTAGTCGGGTGTTACGCTTGGAATGTGAGTCTTCAGCCGTTTTAACGGCTTCAAAGCGCAGGG
>CAIUEN010000160.1 GCA_903898185.1 uncultured Verrucomicrobiales bacterium | reverse complement strand
TTTATTGCCCAAGAAGTCTTGGCCTGGCAGCAACGACGTAACAGTGAAAAGCACAAGATCAAATGGAAATTCACATGTCAAGATGCCGATAGAAAACTTGGCCATCATTATATAACGTAATTAAATAGTTATTGTACTAGCCCTGGCTTGGGGTGCGAAGGCAGATATGATCTGGTGCGCCACACCTTTGCGGCTTGAGCCAATCGCCATTGGGGCCCTAATGGCTTTGTTCTTTGACCGCATTCCCAAGTTCGAAACTCGAACCCGCGTAATCATGTTGGGCACAGGAGTGATGATTCCGATAATCTTCTCATCTCTGGCAATTTTCACCTCGAGCTGGGTTGATGCGATAAAATTCCCCTGCGTAGCCTTGGGCTGTTGTATGATTCTAATGGCCGTAATCGGGGCCGAATTCAAAATCCTTAGGCTCCCGATGCTGGTATATTTCGGTAAAATCTCCTACGGTCTTTACGTCTTCCATCTCTTGGCCATTGGATTTTCACCGCGCCTCGCTATTCCTGGACTGCCGCTGGGAAAATCAATTGCCGCTTTCCTGCTCACCGTAGCCTTGGCTGCCCTGAGCTATCGGATTCTGGAACGTCCATTCCTCCTCCTCAAGGATCGGTTTGCGCATATTCAATCGAGACCTGCATGACTACTCGCATAGATTTTTTCATGAAACCAAACAATCTATATCGAAGTTGGTGGCCGTCAGTATTCCGAAGTTTCCTGGTAACAAGTTGAACCGTGTTCAACGGCATTTTAATCCTGTCCCAATGTCTCAAGATTCCAAATTGCCAGCCTTGATCGCCGCCAAGCCGACCGCTATCGGTCGCGCAAGTTCGTTTGGGGAATCCAAACGATTTTATCTGCCGGAATTGGACACGCTCCGGTTTTTCGCGTTTCTCGCGGTATTTCTCCGCCATAGCTTGGCCGATGCCAACGAGGTCACGAAGTCATGGGGCATCCCACATCTAATTTCCTCACTCATCACTGCCACGGTGGAGGCGGGGATGTTCGGAGTGGACCTCTTTTTCTTGCTCTCGAGCTTCCTCATCACCTCCTTGCTGCTGCGTGAGCAAGAGCGGTGTGGCCGGATTGACGTGAAAGGTTTCTGGATCCGGCGCGCTCTGCGCATTTGGCCGCTATATTTTGTTTTTGTGGCTGTGGCTGGATTTTTGCTGCCACTATTCTTCCACTTCGTCGCCCCGCCTGAGCCCGGCCATGTGGTCGGACTCTTGACCTTCACGCAAAATTGGGCCATCGCCTTTTCCGATGCCGGACGTGGCAGCCCCACGCTGGTTCTCTGGAGTGTTTCAATGGAAGAGCAGTTTTATTTAATCTGGCCGGTGGTATTGTTGCTGGCCGGTGTGCGCCGGTTACGCGCAATTGCCATTGGCATGATCGTGTTCGCCTTTTTTGCCCGGATTGTTGCCATTTATGCGGGGGCCAGCGCTTTCATGCTGTGGTGTGCCACTCCGTTCCGGTTGGAGCCCATCGCCGTGGGTGCCTTGATTGCTTTAAACCGGGATCGTATTCCAAACTTTGGCAATCAAACTCGGCTCGGAATGTTATGCCTGGGGGCCGCCATCCCGGTTATATGCATGCTAAAATGGTCGGGGTCGCTCTGGATCAACGCGGCCATTATGCCCCTCGCCACGATTGCTTGCGCTCTCGTCCTTTTATCAGTGATTGGAGCTGACTTCCGATTGTTCACGTTCAAGCCCCTGATATATTTGGGAACCATTTCTTACGGGCTCTATGTGTTTCACCAACTGGCGATTTCCTTTTCTCCCCGCCTGGCGATTCCGGGACTGCCGTTTGGCCGGACTATTTCGGCCTTTTTGCTGACGGTTGCCCTGGCTGCCTTGAGTTATCGTTTTCTGGAAACCCCCTTCCTCCGAATGAAAGACCGCTTTGCCCATATTCAGTCACGGCCGGTATAACCGGGGCTTTGACCTACTTGGAATAATTTCATGCCACAGCTCATCATTGAAGCCGGCCGCACCGAACGCCAATACTGGCGCGATCTTTGGCGCTATCGCGAACTGTTCTATTTCCTCGCCTGGCGCGATTTGCTGGTCCGCTACAAACAGACGGTCGTGGGCGTCGCCTGGTCCCTCATTCGCCCGCTGCTCACCATGCTGGTGCTCACCATCGTCTTCGGCAAACTGGGCAAGATGCCGTCCGTGGGCGTGCCTTATCCGCTCCTGGTGTTTTGTGGCATGCTTCCCTGGCAGTTCTTTGCTAATGCGCTGTCGGAATGCGGTAATAGTCTCGTGACCAATTCCAACCTGATCTCCAAGGTCTATTTCCCCCGCCTGGTGGTGCCGGCCAGCAGCGTCATCACCAGCTTTGTGGACTTCATCATCTCGGCCGCCTTTATGATCATCCTGATGATCTGGTTCCAATTTGTGCCGCCTGTCAACCTCGTCTTTCTGCCCCTCTTTGTGCTCCTGGCCTTTGCCACCTCGTTTGGCGTGGGGCTCTGGATCGCCGCCTTGATGGTCGAATATCGCGACTTCCGTTTCATCGTGCCGTTCGTCGTCCAGTTCGGCCTCTATTTGTCGCCGGTCGGGTTTGTGAGCGACGTCGTTCCGGAACGCTATCGCCTCCTCTACTCCTTGAACCCGATTGTCGGCGTGATCGATGGCTTTCGCTGGTGCTTGTTGGGCGGTCAAAACACCTTGTATTGGCCGGGGCAGATCATCTCCGCGATCGCCGTGATTGTGCTTGTCTTCTCCGGCATCTGGTATTTCCGCCGCACCGAGCGAACCTTTGCCGATGTCATCTGAAGTTAAAAGCTGAAATGCTGAAACGCTAACATGCTGAAATTGGGAAGGGCCAATTGAAATGAGCAGATTGTCGGAAGAATTGAGGTTGAGAACCAAGCAATATGCTTCGGCAATTATCCGGTTTTATGTAAAACTGCCCAAAGAGCGTGAGGAAGTGCGGGTGTTGGGAAAACAATTGCTCCGCTCTGGCACCTCGGTTGCCGCTCATGCTCGCGAAGCGTCACGGGCACGCTCAAATTCGGAATTCTGCTCCAAGCTCGACGGGTTGCTCCAGGAAGCGGATGAAAGTCAATTGTGGTTGGAACTGTTACGCGACGATTGCGGCATTCCTGGGGATTCCATGGCCCAATTGTTGGGCGAAACGAGTGAATTGCTGGCCATATTCACGACGATGGTTTCGAGACTGCGCAAAGCTGGTTCCTGAGGCTTTTTTCTTGCCAGCGTGTCAGCGTGTCAGCGTGTCAGCATTTCAGCGTTTCAGCGTTTTATATGTCTTCTTCCATCATCACCGTCGAAAACCTCTCCAAGCGCTACGTCATTGGCCATCAGCGGTCCAAGGGCGACGGCTTGCGCCATGCCATCGAAGACGCCGTGCGTAATCCATTGCAATGGCTGCGGTCCTGTCTTCCATCTTCCATCTCCCATCTTCCATCCACCCGCGAAGAGTTCTGGGCGCTCAACGACGTTTCCTTTGAGGTCAAACCGGGGGAAGTGCTGGGCATCATCGGACGCAACGGGGCTGGCAAATCCACCCTGTTAAAAATCCTCAGCCGCATCACCGAGCCGACCTCCGGACGCATTACCATTGACGGGCGCGTGGCCAGTTTGTTGGAGGTGGGCACCGGATTTCATCCGGAACTCACCGGACGTGAAAACATTTTTCTCAATGGTGCCATCCTTGGCATGAGTCGGGTGGAGATCAAACGCAAATTCGACGAGATCGTGGCTTTCTCGGAAGTGGAAAAATTCCTCGACACTCCGGTGAAACGCTATTCCAGCGGCATGTATGTGCGGCTGGCCTTTGCCGTGGCCGCCCATCTGGAACCGGAAATCTTGATTGTGGACGAAGTGCTGGCCGTGGGCGACGCGCAGTTTCAAAAGAAATGCATGGGCAAGATGGACGAGGTAGCCAAGAAGCAAGGCCGAACCGTGCTGTTCGTGAGTCACAACATGGGAGCTGTTGCCAATATTTGCACCTCGGGTCTGCTTATGGAACAGGGCAAAAAGGCGTTCCATGGACCCATATCACAGACAGTGGATGCCTATCTCACTTCAAGCGCAGGTGTCACGGGCGAAAGGGTCTGGCCTGATAACAGCTACGCTGCTTCCAAACGAATTAGATTACGTTCAGTCCGGGTTGTCCAAAGCGGTGAGATGAAATCGACTGTGAGCCTGGATCGCCCAGTCAGTTTAGAAGTCACGTTTGACACCCTTGTTCCCGATCTCGAAATATCCGTTCACTTCCACTTGATTCATCCTTCGGCTGGTGTGATTCTTTCAACCGCAAATTTCCCCTCTGCCACTCTTGGGAGAGACGTTTGGGCTGGCCGGTTGTGGCACCAAGGCACTTTTGTCTCTCGCTGCACTTTGCCCGCCAACTTTTTAAATGAAGGCACATATTTCATCAATGTCGCCATCATGTTGTCTGCTCGAGAAACAGAGGTTTTTGTGGGCGAAGCGCTGCAATTCTCCACGCAAGACACTGGGGGGATGCGCCGTGAATACACTGGCCATTGGATCGGTGTTGTTCGCCCCAAGTTTGATTGGGAAACCGAAAAAATCGCTTCTTACTGATGAAAAACCTACTATTCATGCCGCAACATTTGATCTGGCAATTTCGCATGGCTGTCAACCTCGGTTGCACCAATGAGCGGGAATTGCAATATCGCCTCCTGAAATTACCAGATCAGCCACACCCCGGACGATTCTTCACCTTTCCTTGGGGTGAAATTGAGTTCATTAACGCCAGTGATCTCCGCGGGCAGTATTTCGAGATTTTCGTCCAACGACATTATGCCTTTCTCAGCTCAGTTCCCAATCCGGTGATCATTGACGCTGGCGGGAATATCGGGATGAGCGCGATCTGGTTCAAACGCGAATACCCGCAAGGCACTGTGACCGTATTCGAGGCCGACCCGGAGTTGGTGGCGGTTCTACAAAGGAATCTAACCGCCGCCCAAGTCGCGGACGTGAAGGTTGTTAATGCCGCCGTCTGGACCGAGAATGGCTCGGTAGCCTTTGATAACCGGGGCAAGGACATGGGGGCAGTGAAATCCCATGGTTCCATCCGAGTGCCGGCCGTCGATCTCTCCATGCATCTTCCCCAACGGGTAGATCTATTAAAACTGGATGTCGAAGGCGCTGAATATCCGATTGTGAAGCGTCTGTGTGAGACCGGCGCCATCGCACGGATAATCAATCTTGTTGCTGAATACCATATCCACCGTGATGAATTCGATGACTTTGTTGAGTCATTACGCTTGCTCCGGGCAGCGGGCTTCCAAGTGGCCGCCACCTCCAAATTAGGGCCGTGGCTCGGTCAGGCGAATCCGTCCACCTTTGAATTGGTGGGGCGCAACCAAATTCTTGCCGAGGTTTACGCCTGGCGTCCGACCCAAACACAATCGGAACAAGTTTGAAAATCGCCATCGTCAACGAGCAATGGACCGCCGGTGCCACCCGTTGTGCGCGCGACATCCAGCGCGGCTTGTCCAGTCGTCACGAGGTGCGATATTTTCCCGAAGGGAAGCCACTGGGTGTGGCGGGTCAACTGGCCGCCTTGCGTGATTTCCAGCCGGATGTTGTCCATCTGCATTCTTACTACGGCGACCTGCCCTACTCGTTTCTAGCCGAGGTGGCGGCGATCTATCCAACGGTGATGACCCCGCATGATCCGCGGCCCATCGGCGACACGCTCTTGAAATGCTGGGGTTGCGGCGAATATCAAAACTGTTTCAACTGTCCGTTGATCGGTAAGCTGAAACGCTACACCCTGTTTCAGCATGAATATTATTTTCGTCGGCTGGCCAAACGCCGGGTTCATGCCCGGCTGCCTAAGCGCACCACCTTTGTCTGCGTCAGTGAGTGGATGCGGCAGCGGGTTCGCTCCACGGAATTAAACCGCTTCCGCGTCGAAATGATCCATAACGGGATTGATCTGGATCAGTTCCGCCGGGTCACCCACGCACGCAGCCAACTGAGCCTGCCTCCCGACGGGAAAGTGCTGGTGTTCGTGGCCCACCATTCCGGCTGGAAATTGGACGAGCGCAAAGGCATCCAGGTGCTGGCCCGGGCGCTGGAAGAAATGGTCATTCCTAGATTTCCGGAACTCATCGTGCTGGCGGTCGGTGGTGGCATGATTCCCAATCTGCCAAATGTCCGGCCGGTTGGCTTCATCCCGCCAGCCGAAGTGGCCCGTTACTACTCCGCCGCCAACGTGTTCGTGGCGCCGTCGCTGGCGGACAACCTGCCCTACACCGTGTTGGAGGCCATGGGTTGCGAGGTGCCCGTCGTCGCTTCGCGCGTAGGCGGCATTCCTGAAGAAATCGTCGAGGGTAAGACCGGCGTCTTGTTTCCGCCGGGATCGTGGCAGGAGTTGGGAGTCGCCCTGATTTCACTCTTGGCGAAGCCTGAACAGGCGGCAGAAATGGGGCGGGCGGGACGCAAGCGGGTCGAGGATATGTTCTCACTTCCCGCCTTTATCCAAAGCTATGAATCCCTCTACGCCTCCGTTGCCGTCT
Source organism: uncultured Verrucomicrobiales bacterium (assembly GCA_903898185.1). Lineage (GTDB taxonomy): Bacteria > Verrucomicrobiota > Verrucomicrobiia > Limisphaerales > Palsa-1400 > CAIUEN01. Next base: position 20,538 of record CAIUEN010000160.1, on the reverse strand, counting down.
AAGACGGCCATCCAAAAATAGGGCATCATCCCTCCCTGCCTAATTTCAGCATTTCAGCATTTCAGCTTTTTATTTTGTTTCTGCTTTCTGCTTTCTGGTTTCCCAATTTCAGCATTTTAGTATTTCAGCTTTTTAGCTTTTGTTCTCGTCATGCCCTCGATCAGTATCATCATCGCCACATCCGGCCGGGTGTCATCCCTCCGAGAGACGCTGCTTTCTTTGGGGGCAGTTATGATACCAGACGATTGGTCCGTTGAGCTGGTGCTGGTGGAAAACGGGGCGCCCTGCGGGGCGGCGGAATTGCTTCAATCCATGCCGATGAATGGCTTCAGTGCCATCCGCTATTTTCTGGAACCGGCCCGCGGCAAATCGCGAGCCCTGAACCTCGCCCTCGCCCAGGCCGCCGGCGACATCCTATTGTTTACGGACGATGACGTGCGTTTACCGGCGGACTGGATCAGCCGGATGTGTGAGCCGATCCGCACGGGTCACGCCGACGCCGTGGCGGGCGGGGTCAGGCTCGCCCCACACCTGCTTCGGCCGTGGATGAATCACACCCATCGCGCTTGGCTGGCGTCCACGGCCGACTACCTCTCACCAAGCGATCCGTCCGAAATGTGCGGCGCCAACATGGCTGTGAGCCACCGGTTGTTTAACCAAATCGAAGGCTTTGATCCAGAACTGGGGCCGGGCATCACCGGCGGGGGCGAGGAAACGCTGTTTTCCTGGCAGTTGAAAAAAGCCGGCTTCAAACTGGTCGCCGCGTTGGACGTTCAGGTGGAGCACCACCCCGATCCCGCCCGGCTGCGCTATGAAAGTTGGATCAGGGCCGCCCGCTTGAAAGGCCGGGCCAAGGCTTACTTGATCCACCATTGGCACCATAAAACCCTGCCATACGCTTGGCTAAAGCGGCATTACTTCGAGCTTAAACTAACATTGCGTAAAGCGGTGTCACGCAGCAAAATGCCCGCAGAAGAAGGCATTAACCCTTGGGAATTAAGTTATATTGAGGATATTTCAACCTGCGTTCATTACCGGCTGGAGCGTCCTCGCCCCCGAAACTATTCCTTGCAGGGCTTGCACAAACTAAATCCATCGGTTCCAAATGTTTTTTTATGAATAAAGCCCGGCATATTGCACCAAATTCTCTCCAAATCCTTCTGGTTGAGATCGATAATAAGACGAAGTAGGATGCACCGCCGGCAGATAAAGATACGATGAAGAGCATCTGCTTTCGCCAAGCATCCGATCGAGACTTCAAGTCTAAAGCAACCTCGCCCAAATCAAAACCTTAAACATCCAAATGGAAACTCTAAATATATTGAGAATACTAAAGAGGAAATTACTCAGACAACGGAACTCCACGCAAACTCTGCATTGCATGTTTCTAGACTACCTGCGGTATGCAACCCCAGGAATGTGCGCCACAGGGAATATCTACCTCTTTGACAAAGTCATCCGAGAACTTAATAGCAACCTCCCGATACTTGAAATCGGGAGTTGGTGCGGACAGTCCGCAAACATAATTACCTATCTGTTAAGAAAACATGGTAAGCAAAACCAACTTTTTACCTGCGATGGATGGAAATATGAGGCCAAAAACCACCCTCCACTGTTCCCTGACTCTGATGTCTTGTTCGCGGATTACTATGCTTTCATTAAGTCAAGTTATATCAGAAATACTGAGTTCTTCAGCGCGGGCCGACTGCCTCATTCAATTCACCTTACCTCAAACGAATTCTTCGACGAATGGCGAAAAAACGCCGTCCTAACAGACATTTTCGGTCGCTCTGTCCAACTTGGAGGAAACTTCGCCTTCTGCTTCATCAATGGAGATCATGCTTATGAACCTGCCGCGCAAGACTTCACAAACTGCGATGCACATTTAGAAACGGGTGGATTCATTCTTTTGGACGACTCAGCGACAGATGGGGGATGGCCGGGAGCATATCAGGTTGCAGAGGAAGCGATTGGGAATCCGAGATATAAACTTGTCTCACGAAACCCAAATGTCCTCGTGCAGAAGCAGGGCGCGAACGCTTTGGTCAACTAGGCTATTGGAGATGTCCTTTATGATATTCTTTCGCTCTGAGCGGATGAGTGGAAATTGCACTAAGACCTGAGCTGCCAGCCCAGTTTCTTAGATGATGGGGAACGTTTCGATGCCCTGATACACCTGCGAATGTAAGCGTCCTCACAGCTACAAACACCACGGGTTGAACTGATTGACCAACACTCTACCGACACTCGACCGACTCTTGCATGAATAAAGCCCGGCTTATTGCTTTCTACCTGCCCCAGTTCCATCCCATTCCGGAAAACGATGAATGGTGGGGCAAGGGGTTTACCGAGTGGACCAATGTCACCCGGGCCAAACCGCTTTTTCCGGGGCATTACCAGCCGCGACTGCCAGCCGATCTCGGGTTCTACGATCTCCGGGTTCCGGAAGTGCGGGCCCATCAGGCCGAACTGGCCCGTAATGCAGGTATCGAAGGTTTCTGTTACTGGCACTATTGGTTTGCCGGCCGGCGCGTGCTGGAGCGGCCTTTCAACGAAGTGGTCGCCTCCGGCCAGCCGGACTTTCCCTTTTGTGCGGCTTGGGCCAATGATACATGGAAGGGACATTGGTATGGAGGGGGGAAGAAAACCTTGATCGAACAGACCTACCCCGGAAAGGAGGATTACGAGCGGCATTTCCAAGCTATGCTGCCGGCCTTTCATGATCGCCGTTATATCCGTGTGCACAACCGGCCCATGTTTGTCATCTTCCGGCCCAAGAATCTACCAGACCCCGGGGCCTTCGTCGCTCTCTGGCAGGAGTTGGCCCGACGGAACGGCCTGGAGGGCATCCATTTTGTCGCCCACCTCTTCGATGATGAGCTGGATTACCCCTGGCGCAAGGTGGGTTACGGCGGTGCCGTAGTCACCAATGAACTCAAGCTCATGCGTCGCCGCTGGTGGCAGATTATTGCGGAGCGCGCGAAGGGCCGGGCCGGACAGGCTGGAAACTTGATTGCTCGGGCGGATGCTTTGCAGGCTGGAGGGCGGCTGCTGTCTCACCGTATCCTGCAACGCCTGCTGCGTTGGCCCGGCGGCGTCCATTACTACCGGGATGCCATGTTGTTTTTCAAATCCGAGCAGGGGTTGGCACAAGGCTGCTACCCATCCATCGTGCCCGGCTGGGATAATACCGCCCGCGCCGGCCGCAAGGGCATCGTTCTTCATGAATCCACACCCGAACTTTTTCAGGAACATGTTCGCGATATCCTCGCTTCCGTAGCCGATCGACCAGCGGAGGATCGCATCGTCTTTGTCAAATCCTGGAATGAGTGGGCCGAAGGCAATTATCTGGAGCCGGATCGCAAAGATGGCCATGCCTACCTCGACGTGGTTCAAAAAGTTATTTCTGAAACGGAATCTTAAAACAGTATCATGCGTAGCGACTTCGACTCCCATTTCAACCAAGTAAAGTTTTAAACTATTAATTCGCAATGAAGATGAAAATCCAAGCGGTGTGTATCACATGTTGTAAAGGTGATGTTCATTTAGCCCGAATCTGTGTCGCAAGCGTCCGATATTGGTATCCAGATGTTCCTATCTATTTAATCAAAGACTTTACCCAAGGCAATTTTTCTACCGACGCCATGGAGAAGAATTGGCGGGTTCAGCAACGTTCACATAAGGATCTTTCCTTGGGTTGGGGGTTTGTAAAATTGGCCGGATTTTTCCTAAAGGAAAACTCCCGCATTTTGATATTGGACTGTGATATAGTGGTTTTGGGAAAGGTTTTAGAAGCCCTTGAAGCAGTGGGAGGCGATTTCATTGTAGCGGGTGAGCGAGTCACCAGCCCTCAAGATCCCATAATTAAGAAGCACTATTTCGACTATGACACGCTGAAAAAACTCGATCCAGATTTTGTATTTGGCGGCTATTGCTTTAATGGAGGCCAGATTGTTGCCAAGACAGGAATTCTCCGAAAAGAAGACTTTGATCCATTTGTAATATGGAGCAAACCAATTGCCTTAAAATACCCCAAGATATTTTTTCAAGGAGATCAAGGTTTGCTGAATTACCTATTACAGAAGAAATCTCAGCGTAACGAAGCAACCGTCGCCATCGCCGACTTTTCACGTTGGGGATTTTCAGACGAAATTGAAAAGTATTCTTTGGATGCAATAAAACGGCACGAGGGGTACCCTCTCATAATACATTGGGCAGGTCCTAAACCGGAGTTGATTCAGAGAATGCCGCGAGGTGATATTCTTGAGTTCTTTGAAAACTACTACTACCGAGGATCTCCTTCAGAGAGGATTCTCAGACCTTGGCGCCATTTGCGGCTCCGCCAACGAACAGTTTCTCGTCACCTCCGTTCGCTGGTAAAACAAGCAAAGGGGATTTTCCGACGCTGCTTGCAGGTAAAAGGCAACTAACCGGTAACTATCGCTGACGAGATGTACAAGTCGAAATAGTTGAGTGTTTGAACCCCTTTTTGCAGCGAATAGGTACGGAAAAAGCATGACGAAAGCAGTAGCCAAAATCCTGTTCCTCTCGCACGACGCCGGCCGAACCGGGGCGCCCATTGGGTTGCTTGCGTTTCTGCGCTGGCTGCGGGCAAATTCGGATTTCCAGTTCGGCATCCTGCTGCGTTCGCACGGCCCGTTGGAAGCCTCCTTTCGCGAGGTCGGTTCCACCGTCACCCTTGGCGCCTCGGTCTTGCGCCGCACCAGGCTGGGACGCCGGTTGCGCCGTTGGTTGCCCCGTGGGATCAGGGAAGAAACCGCAAAAATCAGGAAGATGTTTTCGGCGGGCGGCTACGATCTCATCTATGCCAACACCCTGACAAACGGGGCCATCCTTGAATCCCTGACGTCGTTCGGTGTCCCCGTCATCACCCACGTCCACGAGTTGGAATATTGGATTACCCGGAGTGGCCCTGAAAATCTCCGACAGGTGCTGGCGCATACCACCGCCTTTATTGCCGTCTCGCAAGCCGTCCGCGAAAACTTGATCCGCAATCACGGGGTCCCGGCGGAGAAAATCACGGTCATCTACGAACACATCCGGGAACTGCCACCCATTCCCACGCCAGCGGAGAAAACAGCCGCGCGTCAGGCCTTGGGCCTTCCCGAGGGTGCCTTCGTGGTGGGGGGATGCGGCGCCGAACACTGGCGCAAAGGCCGGGATCTGATTCCTCAGCTTCTGCTTGCTCTCCACCGGCACCGGCCGGATCGGCAGATTCATTTCGTTTGGATCGGTCGGCCCGGCACCGACGATGAAGAATACGCCCTGCATCACGACCTCCGGGTCGCTGGCGTGGAGTCATCCTTTCACCCCAGCGGGGAGGTGGCGGATCCATTCAAACTGTTTCCTGCCATGGATGTCTTTGCCCTGTTGTCGCGAGAAGATCCTTTTCCCCTCGCCTGTCTCGAAGTGGCCGCCACCGGCACGCCCGTGGTTTGTTTCGCTGATGCCGGCGGAATGCCCGAGTTTGTGCGGGATGGCTGCGGGTTTGTAGCGCCCTATTTGGATGTGGATAAAATGGCCGCCGACATTGTCCGGCTTGCCAGCGACCCGGAGTTGTCCCGCGCCTGTGGCAGTCGCGCCCGGGCCAAAGTCGAAAGGGAAAATCTCCTCGCAACCACCGGCCCCCAACTGCGGGCGGTTATTGAGAAATCAGTAAGACTGTGAAGGCTGATCGTCTGCGCTTGCGTTGGTTTGCATGTCATTCATTGGCATCATGATTCGCCGACTCTTGGACCGCAGCGGCTATTTGCTGACGCGGGTGGAGCCGGAATTTCCACCGTCATTGGGTGCCATTCTTCAGGCCCTGAAGGCGCGGTATAAACCCGCTTTATCCATCCTTTGTTTCGATAACGAAGTCCGGGTTCAAGCCGAACTGTTGCAGATTTTCCCGGCCGTCCAGATTTCATTTTGGTCACCATGTTTTCGAGTCACAAATGGGGGCGTGGAGTCTACTGCTGGGTTGCCCCCGGTTCCTGCTGGCCGGTTTATGGTGCTGATTGACCTGGATCACTTCCCGTTGGATTTACTGCAGGAAAAGTTGCCTTGGCTGAAGCACGCTGAAGCCGTGCTGTTGCGCGCCCGGTTGGGCTCGTTTTGGGCCGGGGAATTGGATTTCTGCCAGCTCTCCGCCCGTTTACGCCAGCTCGGGTTTCAAGTGGCCGAGGTGATCCACCCTGTCTGCGCCGCCTCCCTGCAAGCCCCGTCGGACAGCGCAACGGCCGTTTTTGAACCAGGCGATGGAACCGGTTCCGCCCTATCAAAAGGCAGTCGCTACCGGGTGAATGAGGCCATGACCCACCTAAGCCGCCCGATCGTAAAGCGCCAGGATTTCCATCTCTTGGCCGGACGCGGCAGTCTTGGGTTTGCCGCCGGCGTGTGCAATCCTGGGGCGATAATGGAGGGGGATCAAAAATATCTTCTGTCGAGGGGCGAACGGACGCCATGGCCGCTCCAGAAGGCCGACGAATCCCGATTTTTTTCTTCCACACAGCCGCTGCTGTTGAAGCTGAGCAACGATAACTGCATCACTGGTGCTGATGAATTGACCAAGGATGGCGCGCCCAACCCGACCCGCATCGAAGATTTTCGTCTGTTCAAATTTCGCGGGGAGATTTTGTCCAATCATGCCGTGATCGCCAATCCCGAGCCGGGACCAGTCAAACACCGTCCTTTGCGACTGGAGCGAATGAAAACCCGTGTCGGCATCTCCCTGCTGGATGTCAAAGCAAAGCGTCTGGTTTGGTGCGGCTTTCCTTCGGTGGACCGTCCGCTCGCGCAAACCGAAAAGAACTGGGTGTTTTTCACTGCGGGCGACCGCTTGTTCCTGCTCTATTCCTTTTCGCCCTATATTCTCATGTCCGCCCAAAATTGGCCCGGGCTGAATTTCAAAACCTTCATTGAAACCCGCTTACCCTTAACCTTGGACGGCGACGGTTTGGCGCTGCGCAACAGCATTAATCCGGTGGAGTACGATGACGACCATTGGCTCCATATCATCCACAAGGTTTATCCGGGCAAACAATATTCTTTCTGGGCGGTGCTGATCAGCAAAAAAGACCTGCTTCCGACCCGGATTTCCGCTCGCCCGCTGGTCAGTGGCTGGCACAGCGTTTCCGCCTCGATCATCTACACCTGTTCTGCGCTGGTGGATGGCTCACACATAACGATTTGCGCCGGTCTGGACGATTCTGCCACCGCCATGGCCACCATTTCACGCAACCGCCTGGATGGAGAATGGATTCCGATAGGTTCACAGCCCGCATCAGCCTCATGACGACGACCGCCACACTCGATGGTTTAACGATTCTGCGTTTTGCCCACGCCTTTGAATCTGGCGGGGGCACAGAACGCTATCTCGACGATCTCGATCGGATCCTCCTTGCACGGAATGCCCTGACGGTGGTGCGCTTGCACCTGACCCGTAAGCCCGAAGGTTATGGACCCGTAGCCGAACCCCTCGGCAGAGGGACATTGATGCGAATGGCCGTGCCCATTTTGGCTGAAAATGGATCGTCGATGCCGGACACCAAATCCTCGCTCACTTTGGGGGTTAAACAAAAGGTGCGCGACTGGGGGCTCTATAATCCCCTGGTCTGGCATGCCGTCGGCGCCCGCTGGACCGCGTCCCGTCGTCTGCCCCGCCAGCCCGGTCAAGCTGTGGGCGCGGGTCAGGCTGCAGCTAAAATTTTTCGTGAACGCCGGGTTAATCTCGTGATGCTGCATTTTTTCGGCGGGGCGGATGCAGGGGAGGTCTTGTCCGAAAGCCGGCAAGCCTGTGTGCCGGTTGCCCTGCTGAACCATTATTCCAACGACCGGTTTCTCAATCTGCCCATCCGCAAACATGCGATGCTGGCTGATGGTGTCGCCGGGGTCAACGGGTTGGGCCTGCCCGGCTACGTTCGAAACGGTTTTACCAATTTGTCGGATGGGATTGACACCGATTTTTTCCGTCGAGCCAACGCCCGGCCCCTGGCGCAGCCGCCCGTGCAACCCGTCATCCTCCTGCCTGCGCGCGTGGTTCGGGAGAAAGGTCACCTGGATCTGGTGCGGGCTGCCGCGTTGCTCCGGCAATCCGGTCATGAGTGCTGCCTGGCTTTCGCGGGCCGCTTGGATTCGTCTGGCTTTGTGGACGAATTGCGGACTGCCATCGCCAAGGCGGGGCTGGATAACAACGTCCGCTTTTTGGGTGACCTTTCGGTGGAGCAATTACGTGATTGGTATGCCGCCAGTGCGGTGGTGGCGTTCCCTACCTATCATCATGAGGGGCTGGGGCGGGTCATTGTCGAGGCTCAGGCCATGGAGGTTCCCGTGGTGGCCTACGCCACCGGTGGTGTCCCCGATGGGATCGACTCCGGCCGCACGGGCTACCTTGTCCGGACCGGCGAAATCGCCGGCTTGGCGGATCATCTGCAGCAACTCCTCGCTTCGCCGACCCTGCGCGCCACGATGGGTCGGGCCGGTCGGGCCGCTGCCGAATCGCGCTTTAGCCTGACCGCATTGGCCGAACGCCACGAGCAGTTTTACCTGAAAATCATCAACCAATAAATTCCGTCGTCGATATCAGTTTTCAGCTTTTAGCGTTTCGGCATTTCAGTTTTCAGCTTTTGATTTTAAGTTTCCGCTTTAAGGTTTTTGTTATGTGTTTTTAGCTTTGGCTGATCTCCAAACTCCAATCTTCAATCTCCAATTTTTAGCGTTTCAGCATTTCAGTTTTCAGCTTTTGATTTTAAGTTTCTGCTTTCTGCTTTTTCCTCCAGATGCCCCCCAGACTCGCCCTCCTGATCAGCACCGCGTTTGTCCTCTACATGGTCTTTTACTATGACCGGAAGCGGCAGATGATCACCGGCTCCCGGGCTCTCTGGTGGCCCACCATCTGGTATATGGTGGTGACCTCGCGACCCATTGGTGTTTGGTTGTCAATGTGGGGAGTCCCGCTTCCGGGAGGCGGGGGGGGGGATGCAACGGACGGCAGCCTGGTTGACCGGTTGTTTTTTGGCGTCCTCACGGGCGTAGGCCTTTGGATATTGTCGCGTCGTCGGTTTGATTGGGGCATTGCGCTCAGAATGAATCCCTGGCTGACTGCCATCATTGCCTTCATGGCCTTGAGCATCCTTTGGTCCCAATTTCCTTTTGTTTCCTTTAAGCGTTTCGTCAAAATGATCGGCTCGGTGGTTATGGCGATGGTCGTGCTGACTGAAGAAAACCCGCGCGAGGCGTTTCTCACGGTCATTCGGCGTTGCTTTTACGTCCACCTGCCGATGTCGATTATCTGCATAAAATATTTTCGAGATATCGGCGTGGAATGGGGATGGAATGGAAGTGTCACCATGTGGTCGGGTATATCCACATCAAAGAATGTGCTCGGTCAGGTGGCCCTACTGGGAGCTTTGTATTTCTTCTGGGAAGTCCGGAAACGCTGGGCCGAATTACGCTGGCGCAATTTGCATCTGCTTTATTTGTTGATGACGGTCTATCTCCTCAAAGGCTCGGATAACAGCGTTAGTTTAACCTCGGTTTCTGTTTGCGTGTTTGCCCTGACGGTGTTTCTTCGCCTGCAATCCCTGCGGTTCAGGCCTGACTTGGTGCCCCGCTTTGTAAAGATCGTATTTTACTCGGTCACGGCGTTGGTGGTACTGGTGCTGGTTCACAGCGTGGTGTTGTTTTCGGCTGACTCTTTCTTTGGCCATATCATTACTGCGTTCGGCCGCGATATCACTCTCACAGATCGCACTTATATCTGGCATGATTGCTATGCGGCGGTGGGGAACCCACTGCTGGGTGTCGGGTTCGGCGCATTCTGGATTGGCCGACTGGCCAACATCCCGTGGAATGCACACATGACTTGGGTGCTGGGTCAATCACATAACGGCTACATCGAAACCTACCTGCAACTGGGTCTGATTGGCGGCGGTTTACTGGCTGGCGTGATGTTCTCGGCCCGGCCCAAACTGCTGGCGTCACTGACCGATGACTTCGATTTCGGCTGCTTTCGGGTAACATTGTTCCTCACGCTCCTGCTCATCAACATCACCGAATCCACCTATATCCGAGGAGATCATCATCTTTGGTTGATCCTCATGATCATCACATGGGCCGTTCCATCAGCCCATCAGACCGCGCCAATTTCCCAAACTGCCGATAATTGGAGCACGGAAGAGCAAGCAGAGGATCAAATCTGCGAAACCAAGAACGCCTGGTGTCGTGTCTAAATATTTCTGCTTCTTGTCGCGTCGAAATTTTAACTTAGACGGATCAGATTTTGTTGCGAGCTTTTAGCTTTGGCTGATCTCCAATCTCCAATTTTTAGCATTTCAGCGTTTCAGCGTTTCAGCTTTTGTTTGTGAACCTCCTCATCACCGGCGGCTTTGAACCGAACTTTACCGTGGGCTTTGCCCGCGGTTTGGCGGCCAATGGCGTGGAGTTGTGCGTCATCTCCTGCGATGAAACCGCGTCGCGCCTGACCGCCGCCGGGATCGCCAACGTCAACCTGCGGGGCAGCTTGGCCACGAACCGGCCGCCCTGGGTTAAGCTGGCGAATCTCGTCCGCTATTACTTCCGTTTGCTGGGGTTCCTGTTTCGCCATCGTGGAGCCACCTTCCATTTTACCGGAATTTTCCGTCGGGAGTGGATCCTGTGGGAAGGGCTCGTTCTGAACCGCTGCTTCCGGCTGATGGCCGGGCGCTACCTTTATACCGTCCACAATGTGCTCCCGCACAATCGCGAACACAGCCGGTTCCTGCGATGGGTTTATCGCCGTGTCTATCGGGTGCCTCATCGGCTGTTGGTGCATACGCCGCGCGACCGCCAGCAATTGATCACGGAATTTGGGGTGCCGCCGGAACGAATTCAGATCACGTCCATCGGCTTGAACGAGGAAATGCCGGTGAGCACTTTGACGCGTGCCGAAGCGCGTGACCGTTTGAAACTGGCCGGACCGGACCGTGTCCTCCTGTTTTTTGGCAAGATAGATGAATACAAGGGACTGGATTTGCTGCTGTCGGCCTTCGAAGATCTTGACCCGGATGGCACCCGGCTGGTCATCGCCGGTGCCTTTCGCAACCCGGCGTATCGCGCGCAAATTCTCCGGCAATGGGAGGGCATGACCCGCCGAAATGCGGTTCATTTCCATGAACGCTTCATTCCCAACGAAGAGGCCGAGGTGTTTTTCAAGGCAGCGGATGTGCTCTGCCTGCCTTACCGGAATATCTATCAAAGCGGCCTCGTGTTTCTGGGACCGCGCTTTGGCCTCCCCATGATTGTGACCGATGTGGGTTCGCTGCGCGAGTTCGTAGAGGAGGATCTGGGTTTGGTCACGCGCACGAACGATGCTCAAGGCCTCGCCGAAGCCCTGAAGACGTTTCTGGCCGCACCCGACCGGTTTTCTCCCGGAGCCATCCTCGAACACGCACAAAAATATCGCTGGAATAACGTGTGTCGGGAATTGGCACCGCTCTATTCGAGACCCACCCGGGAATGTTCTCAAAATGGTGAAAGGGTGTCACCGTAGGGTGTTGAATTGACCGGTTTTTTGCTCTGGAAAGGTCATGCATTATTCATGTCGTAATAAATCAAATGGAAGTGAAAGGCTTATTTTGAAAGTCACAGATGGGTACCAGGCGCAAGTCAGTGAATCGATTTGTTCCAGCCTGGAAACCGCAGTTGGGTTAACCGCAGAACACGCGGAACACGCGGAAAGAAGAGATAGAATGAAGTTTTGAAGATGCCATCCGTCAGATTAGAAATACATTCTTCGCAATAGGTTCTTTTTCCGCGTGTTCCGCGTATTCTGCGGTTCATTTGCAGTTTTAGGATTTTAAATTTTAAATTTCAAATTTGAGATTTCACCAAAACTCACATTCCAAGCGTCAACATTCGACTAAAGGCGGGTTTTACTGAAAAAGACAATTATCAGCATGAACTATTTTCCCTCAATTCAACACCCTAGTGTCACCGGCCTCTGGCCGGTCTTTTCGGGAGTCGCGCCCGAAACTCTGAGGTGCTCATCATGTTCAACCACCCACGTATGTGCTGATCTCCAATCTCCAATTTTTAGCGTTTCAGCATTTTAGTTTTCAGCTTTTGGATCTTTAGTTTCAGTTTTCAGCTTTTGTTTCTTTGGTCTTAGCTTTCCCCTATGAAGCGTATCCTGCTCATCTCGAACAAGGTGTTTCATTACCGCGTTTCGAATTACAATTACTTCGCCCGCCGGTTCCGCGAGGAGGGGTCGGAATTCTGTGTCCGGGCCGATGAACTCCAGAAAAACAATCCCCATCCGCTGACGTTCGATTTGCAGGAGATGCCCTTTAATTTTACCGCCTACCGCCGTGAGATTGAGCGCCTGCAGCCCGAGGTGGTGATCCTGTTTCTCCACCTCAAAAACCTGATCATCTGGCCGTTGCTGCACTGGCTCAAGCTCAAGGGCATTCCGGTGGTCTATTGGAACAAGGGCATTAATCTGGAGGTGCGCAATCCGCGCCTGCGGAACCTGCCATTTTACTACATCCATTCGCTGTGCGATGGCATCGTGCTGTATTCGCCGCATGAGATTACCGACATCAAACCCGGGAACCGGCACAAGGTTTGGGTGGCCAATAATACGATTAATTTCACTGACTTCCCGGAGATTTCTGAGACGCCGGAGCAAATCAAGGCGGAGTTCAACATCCCCTACAAGAAAGTCGTTCTCTTCGTGGGCCGCATGCGTTCGGTCAAAAAAGTGGAGCACTTGATTGAGGTATTCAACTCGATTGAGGAACCGGACTGCGGCGCCGTCATCGTCGGGGATGCCATGGGCTATGATTTCCCGGCGATGATCAAGCGGGATAACATCCGGTATCTCGGCGAGATTTTTGATCCCAAGGACATCCAGATCAGCAAGCTCTTCAAGATGGCCGATCTCTTTGTCATTCCAGGCGATGTCGGGCTGGGCATGAACCAGGCCTTCTTTTGGGGGCTGCCGGTCGTCACCGAAGACGGCCTCCAACCGCCAGAAATTCATTATCTTAAAAACGGTCGCAGTGGATTCATCGTGCCGGAAAACGACCTGCCCGCCCTGCGGGAGAAGACGCTGCTCCTGCTTCGGGATGATGCCCTCCGGGCCCAGTTTTCACGCCACGCCAAGGAGGACATTCTGCGCGAGGCCACCATCGAAAACATGTTCCAGGGATTCTTGAAATGCGTAAAATCGCTCACCGTTCAAGTTCGAAAAAACCAATAAATACATGCTAGGAATCAACCAAATCCCAAGCGAAGTCACTGCCATGCCCATTGTGAAACCAGTGATGCAAGGTGACGAAAGCTTAACCGGAGGACGAATTGTAATAACTGATTGCCTAAGGGGATTGGCCGCTCTTGCTGTTTGTATCTTTCATTTCACTTACTGCGAGCAAGAATGGCTTGGTTCAAATCACTGGATGGGGTTGTTTGCTTATGGAAAACTGGGTGTCGAAGTGTTTTTTGTCATCTCCGGCTTTGTGATTCCTTTCACCCTTTACCGTATTAATTACCGTTTGTCTCAATATGGTAGATTTCTGATTAAAAGGATCATGCGCGTCGCCCCCCCCTATCTTGCGTCCATCCTGATAACCATTGCGCTCGGTTATCTGTTAATGGCCGTCTCCCACAGTTTTGAAAATCGCCCGCCGGTGCAGTCGGTTTCGCAACTAACCGCCCATTTCTTGTATCTCAATTCATTCTTCAATTACGAATGGGTTAATCCTGTATATTGGACATTAGCTCTGGAGTTCCAATATTATCTATTGATTGGTTTATGCTTTCCATTATTGGTTGACACTAGGAAACACGTTTGGCTGGGCACCTGCCTTGTCTTGTGTTTTCTGGGCATGATCCCGGGCGCCGTATGGGTCTTTCACTGGCTTCCCTTGTTTCTGCTGGGAATTGCCACCTTCTTTTTTCGGGTGAATCGGATCAGCCGATTGGTGTATCTGTTAAGTTTGGCGTTGCTGGGCCTTCTCGCCTGTCACGTTTTCGACATTACCATTGCCCTGGCGGGCTTGGTAACCGCGTCAATCATTACATTTGTTGACTTTAGCTCTAAGTGGTTGCTTCAGCTGGGCGCCATCTCCTATTCATTGTATTTGGTTCATTATCCCGTCGGACGGATTGTTTTGAGCACCGCCAAGCATTTCAATTCGGTGTACCCATTCCGATGGCTGGTAGTCTTCGGCACTATCGTTTTTTCACTCTTTGCCGCTTGGGTATTGTACCGGATTATCGAAAAGCCCGCCCAAGCTTGGGCGTCCCGGATTCGCTACGGCAATGCCTGAACTGGATGACATGCTGACGATGTTTTGCCTTAACCGTTCATTAAAAACCGTAACTGATGGCCTTTAAGCTGACTCCGCTCGTGAATATACCTACCTCAAACTTCCCCTTGCGGCAAGCCCTTGAAGGTTTCGTCGGCTGGCTCGGCCGCTACGGCGAGACGTCCCAAGACCATCAGGATTTCTATGCGAGCAAGGTGGGACGAGCGGCTAAAAGCTTCTATTACCAACACAAGAAGATCGGACTATTGGCTGTCGCTCCCATGGTCGCATGCGAGGCGTTCGCCCCCTGGACGCGGCGATTCTTTTTTCCCAGGATGCGCTTGCCCATCGCCGATGCCCATTTTGCCATGGGGTTTGCCCGCCTCCATCAGGTCACCGGGGAACCGCAGTATCTGGATCGGGCCATCCACTTTCTGAAGGTGCTGGAGCGAACCCGCTGCCCCGGTTACGCGCATCATGGCTGGGGTTATCCGTTCGACTGGCAGACTCAGGGCGGCATCCTGGCCACCGGCACCCCGCTTATCACCACCACACCTTACTGCTATGAGGCCTTTGATGCCGTCCATCGGATTGATGGCAATCCCCATTGGCTCGCCATCATGCGTTCCACGGCGGAACATGCCCTGCACGATTATACGGATCACGAAACCCGGCCGGGAGCGGCTACTTGCAGTTACACGCCCCACGGAGGCGAATTCGTGGTCAACGCCAGTGCCTATCGCGCGGCGTTGCTGCTGCAGGCCTATGAAACGTTTGGGGACGACCGTTACCGCCAGACGGCGGAGCGAAATCTCGCGTTCGTGCTCGACAGCCAGAATAAGGACGGCTCCTGGCGCTATGCCATGGACGGCAAACGCAGTTTCGTTGACCATTTTCATACCTGTTTTGTGCTCAAAGGATTGGTGAAAGCCGAGCGCATCACCGGCGATCCCGCCCTGACCCGCGCCATCGAGCGAGGCGTGAACTATTATGTGGCCCAGCTGTTTGATGAAAACGGGCTTCCCAAACCGTTCTCGCGCCGCCCGCGCCTGACAGTTTACCGCCGGGAACTCTACGACTGCGCCGAGTGTTTGAACCTGGGTGCGCTGTTGCGCGGACGCTTCCCGGGACTGGACCGGGTCGTGGACCAGACCTTGGAAGACATTCTGCAGAATTGGGTGCGGCCCTCCGGTGCCTTCCGCAGCCGCCAGCTACTGGTGGGTTGGGACAACGTGCCCATGCACCGCTGGGGCCAGTCCGAGATGTTCCGGAGTTTGGCCCAGTGGCTTTCCATTTCCCGAAAACCAACTGCCCCGCTGATGCCACCGGACGCCCGGCCGCGTAACCACGTGGCAGCGGATGGTGCGGAAAGCAAAACCGTAACTCGCATGAATGACCGTTTGAAGCCGACATGAATCAGGCTGGACATCCATTGGCAGGCTCCTTGCAAATTTATCACGCGGCCCCCGCTTCCACCGCAGTTTTGAATCTTTCAAAACTGTCAACAATCATTGGGGTGACTCCCGAATTGATTGATCTGGAATTGCGACCGTTAACGGTCGAAGAATGGGTTGCCCGTTTAACCTCTGCCCCCTCGGTATTGGATATCGATTCCTTGGTTGCAATGATCGATACCAGCGCCTGGCGCGTTATCACCAAAGAATTAGCGCTGTCGGGGGGGACTGTGCTCGCTCTTGCAACCAGGCGGGGAGAGCTACAAGCTGAGGTGCTCAATATTCTCTCTCAAGGCGGGATCAATGCGATCCCACATCTTGACTCCGCCGAGTTTGTCCATTTCCCAACCGGGCCTGGCAGCCTTGCCGCCGAACTGTGCGGGAATCGTTACCACCGGTCCCAGCGTGCTGCCCTGGCCCTGGAGATTGCTGCCCACGACCCGCTCGAAACGGTCATGGAGTTCAATCCGGGACAATCCAGTTTTGTCCGCGTGAAATCCGGCTCGGCCAAGGTTTTTGTCTGGACCACCTATGCCGTCTTTGACCTGGATCGGACGCTGGCTAGCGAACTCGAATTCGAGGAAGGCTTGGACGAATATATCCCCGCCATCATTTTCCTCCGCTCCACCTTTGGTAATCGCTGCTGGCATAACCCGCACCACGGCGCGAACCTGACCATTGACGATCCGTTGCTGACCCGGCGTTATGGCCAGATAGATTTTCCTGAATTGCTGCGTCTGGCGGACGAACTGAAATTCCATGTGACCCTCGCTTTCATTCCTTGGAACCATTGGCGCACCCGCGAGCGCAACATTCGCCGTTATTTTGGCCAACCCGCAGCCTTCAGCCTCTGTGCGCACGGGTGCGATCACAGCAAAAACGAATTCCGCAGTCCCCACTATGCGGATCTCCTGACTCGCAGTCATCTGGCGGCGGAGCGCATGGATCGCCAACAGCAACGAACTGGTATGCCTTGGGATCGGCTGATGGTCTGTCCCCGCGAAGATTACTCGGTTGAAGCGCTGCAAGCGTTTGCCGATAGCGGCCAGTTCCTCGGCCTGTCGAACACCGGCTGCATCCCCCGGGATATGGCTTCCCCGGTCGTGCGGGGTTCCGATTTGCTGCTGCCGGCTCTGGACGCCTTTTATGGTTTTCCCATATTTAAACGTCATTATTGCTCAAATATTGCGGCTTTTGCGATGTCAGCTTTCCTTGGCAAACCAGTCATTTTAGTGGAACACCATGCCTATTTCCGGGACAATAACCGGCTGCTTCAGGATTTCTTAAACCGGCTTAAGACAACCTGCCGCGGGCTTCACTGGTCTGGCTTGGCCGATCTGGCCCGCCAGTCCTGCCAAGTGCGCCGGATTGCCTTGGGAATGCTTGAGCTCCGTTTTTTTACCGATGAATTTCTGTTTCAGAACCCGGATTCGGAAAGTTCGATGGTTTATTTTCTAAGACGGATGCCGCCGGATCGTAAAATTGAATCGATTTCCGTAAATGGGGTGCCGATTTCACTGTCCAGAAAGGGTGATTTTATTTGTTTCGTGTCAAAGGTTGATGGCAGTGGAACGGTCCGGGTAAGTGTGAATCGAACCGTCCTTGGGGCTGGAAAACGTCGGCCACGCGGAGGGGTTTACCAAGCCGGAATTGGTCTGCGCCGCTGGCTAACGGAGTTCCGCGATAACTGGCTCTCCGGCAACAGCCTGCTGTTGGGTTTGGCCAACTGGTTGATGTATCGGTTGCGCTTAGGGAGTTGCAACTTTAAAAAGTAACGGTAAATCGGCGCAGAATGGTCAAAATGCGGGTACTTTTGAATCTTCCAACTCCCTTAAAGGTTCGCTAACATTGCGGCGTCAGATAGATATTGTTAATTTATTTATTATTGTTAATTTATATTTGTGGCACTTGAAGTGCTACTTCTTAATTATGAGTATGCATCGCGTTATGTTTGTGCCAAAAGGCCGTTTTCAATTTGTTGGCTTGGTCTTTAGCCTGCTTTTGTTCGGCTGGCCCATTGCCAGCCGGGCCTTTACCAAGGCTGGCAACGTCTATACCACCGATGGCTCCTTTGGCGATGTGAATGCAGCCTGCTATAGTGCGACAACCGGCGGCATCGTGCAGATTCCGGCGGGCAATTTTACCTGGCAGGGGAACAATGGAACCTTGATGTATCTGGCGGTCAATGGGGTGACCCTCCAGGGCTCCGGCACCAATGCCACCTTCATTACCCTGTCCAACTTCACCGGTTCGGCGTGGACGACCGCCGCCATTAACATTCAGGCCAAGGTGACGATAAAAGACTTTTCTTTGTCGGTGGCCGATAACTGCAACGCCACCCCATTCTTCGGCGGCGGAGCGAATGGCTGGCGAATTTCAAACATTAACTGCCATGTCGGTTATTCATCCGGTTATTTCCTGGCCTTTGCCACCTATGGCTTGTTGGACCACTGTGCCATTGATGGGTCTTCGGGCGACCAGGAACTGATCTTTGGGCGCGGCCCGGCCGATTCCTGGCAGACTCCCGATAGTGTCGGCACCACCAATGCCATGGTGATTGAGAACTGCACGTTCACCGGTCAGGGCTATGTGTGCGATGCCAACTCCAATGCCCGCCTGGTGGTGCGGTTTTGCACCATGCAGGGCACCCAGAAGATCGATGGACATGGCAAGGCCTCCAACTACCCGCCCAGGGGTATTCGCCAGATGGAAGCCTATGGCAATACGTGGCCCACCAAGGGAATCGGCGCCTACTGGCCGTTCATTGAGTTGCGGGGCGGCTGCGGTTATGTGTTCAACAATCTTGTGGCGGATGACACCTATCCGCTCCGGGGCGTAACACGGCTCTCTGAATATAGCTCATTTCAGAGTCTGCCTAATTTCAACTACACGTATTCCACCCCGTATAGCTGGCCCGCCGATGACCAGATTGGCGTTGGGATGGATCCCAAGGTGGGAGGCAGCGACCCCCTGTATTTATGGGGCAACCTCAAGGGTGGTCAGCCGAACCCCCTGACTTGGGAAGCGATTCCGTCCGATGCCATTACCCTGTATCAGCACCAGTCTTCCGGCGGCATTTGGGCCTCCGGTTCAACCAGTGTGGCAGGCTTGACCAACAGCCCTTATGTCTGGTCGGATACCTTGGCGTGGAGCTTGACCGTGACCAATTCGGATTATCGCTATGCTTTTCAGAATAGCGGCAGCCCTTCCTTGCGGGCCTTCACTAATGCCTACACGTTCAACTACTATCTCTGGCAAACCAACGAGTTTGGCACCATGATCAGAGGTCTTTGGACGAATGGCTCGGGGCAGGCCTATTACTCTGACCCCAATCGCAATATGGCTTTCATGGGAACCTACCCCATCGACACCGTCACCCGCACCAATGTTTTTTTCTATTACACGAATGGCATGTTGACTGGAACCCTGACGTGGTTTCCGACCAATGGCGCGACCGGCATTTGGACCACCACCAACCCGCCTGGCACGACCGCTAAAACAGGCGGCTGGACGAACTCTGCCGGCAAAATCATGGTGGATGGAACAGATTTTTTCAAAACCGCCATTTATGTTTGTGACTCCAGGAATGTGAACACCATTTCCAAGTCTGGCATCTGGTTTAGTGCGTCGGCCTATTCCAGCAACCAGCGAATTTCTTGGGCAACGGTTTCCGCGACGGGAACCTTTAGCACGACTAACGGTTCCGGCATTGACCAGACCACGGTTTCCTTCACCGAGCAGGACCTGATCAAGGCCGATCGGGATTATTTCAATCAGACCAACAATTTTAATGGCTCCTCCGGCGTGGGCGTTGGCGCCAAGGCGCAGATGTCGGCCATCCGGCCCACCAAGTCCGGCGTGGGTTTCTGGGTTACGGATGAAGGCAACTGGAACAATCTGGCCGCCACCAACCATAGCGGCCAGCTCTACACTTGGAACGGCAGCGCGTGGGTCTTGAAGTATGTGCCGTTAACCTACCCCTACGGCTCCACCGCGAACTTGTATGTTCCGCCGCAACCGGGCCCGCCCAGGGTGAATCCCGACATTATTACGGCCTATAAGAACACAGCCGTGACTTACAGTCCGCTGACCAATGATGTTGTCATTTCTCCCGGGGGATATTTGACCATTGTGGGATTGGCGGCGACCAATGGGACGGCAACCACCGACGGCACCAATGTTAAGTTCACACCTGCTTACGGATTTTTGGGCACTGCCACTCTGGGCTACCAGGTGAGCGATAATGTCGGTTACACCAACAGCGCGGTGGATACCATCCAGGTCACCAACCTTCCGGCTGGTTTTGGTTCGCCGGATAATCCGAGCATCTGGTATAAATTCTGGGGCAATACGCTGGACAGTGGCGCCTATGGCAATGATGGCACCAGCCATACCAATATGGTATATACCAATGGGGTTGACGGGACCAACAACCATGCCGCTCTTTTCAGCGGGAACGGCTATTATTTTGGCGACAAGGTGCCAGCCTATGTCCAATCCCCCCTAGTTCCCAATGGCGTGCCCCCCACTAATTGGTCGGTGTCAGCGTGGTTCAAGCCACTCGTAATCGACAATTTGCCGCGGATGATCGCGGGCTACGCGCCGATGTATGGGGGCGGAAACGGTGACGCCATGCTTTTGATCAGTAACGGCGTGGTCTTCGGAAAGACTTATGTGGGCACGCTGGGCCAGATGGTT
This sequence comes from uncultured Verrucomicrobiales bacterium, assembly GCA_903898185.1. Lineage (GTDB taxonomy): Bacteria > Verrucomicrobiota > Verrucomicrobiia > Limisphaerales > Palsa-1400 > CAIUEN01. Next base: position 98 of record CAIUEN010000160.1, on the reverse strand, counting down.
GTGATCTCCACCAATGTTGTGCCTACCAATAAATGGACTCATGCGGTGTTCGAGCAGGATAATTCAGGTAATCTCATTCTTTTTGTGAATGGCATTCA
>CAIUEN010000159.1 GCA_903898185.1 uncultured Verrucomicrobiales bacterium | reverse complement strand
TATCAGCATGAACTATTTTTTAATTCAATAACCTAGGGCGGCGCTTGCCCCAAGCTGTTATGGCTGATGCCGTTGGCGTGATTCTAATCAGTCATTTTCGCGACTTTCGGGACTGGATTTCCGGACACACACACGAAACGATGTCCCAAAACTGCATACACTTGTCCCAAAAGTGTATTGCAAATTCTCCTGAATCTGCTAGAGATTAACGCGATCGGGCTCGATCAACCTCGGGCTCGATCAACCTCGGGCTCGATCAACTCAATAACAACAAAGTGAAAGAATATGAAAAAATTATACAGTCTGATCGGTGTTCTGAGCCTGAGCGCATTGTCTTCCCTTGCGGGTTTAGTAGTTCCAACGTCATATACAGCAACGCCCGGAGAAGTCGGGGCTTATAGCTATTTTGACGACACAGGAAAGCAATTGACCGATGGAGTCACCGGGGGAAACTATTGGGCGGCAGACTTGGGCAATGGCCCCGCATACGAATGGGTCGGTTGGTACACGGTTAATCCAACCATCACGTTCCAGTTCGACAAGCCGGTTACAATCAATACGGTCAGTATTGATTTTAACCGTGGTGAGGTGTCTGGCATTTCTATTCCTTCATCGGTGACAGTCGGTGGAACCCCATTTTCCTTGAGTCAAGATGCACTGACAGACGGCAGCCGTGGATACTTGAGTTTCAATGGTTCGTGGACAGGATCGTCTCTAACCATAGGCTTGGTGCGGCGTGATAATTATAATCGGTGGATTTTTATGGACGAAGTCAAATTCGATGGGGTCAGCGCCGTCCCCGAACCCTCTACGATCATTGCCGGAGCCTTGCTGCTGGTTCCATTCGGAGTGAGTGCTATTCGGTACTCGCGCAAAAATCGTGTTGCCTGAAGAAGGTTGCTTAAATGTTTTTGTGTGCCGCCCGGAATCCGGGCGGCATTTTTTATGGCGACGAGCAACTGACCTAACATCAGTTCCCAGTCAATTCATTGGCGCGTTCGTTTGACTGACTTTATTAGGCATTTCTGATGTGACTGCGAATCCAAGACGGATTTTGGCGGCAGATCTGCTTCTTTGCCTCTTCCCAGTCGATGAGAGTGGCTCGCCCCTCTTGAAGAGCCAGTTCTCTCTGATCCAGAATATCCTTGTGCCACTGAGGCACTTCGATTTGGCCGGGATCAATCGAAAGCTCCGCCCACACGGCTTCGAGGAGCGCAATCTTTTCAGGAAGAGACATCTGTCTGATTTCGCCTTGTGCAATCACGGGTTGAAGTTACACCGGCGTGAATGAAATGGCAATGATGTTTTGCCCAGCAATTCTCATTATGACAGCCAAGCAAGAATGCCCAATCAATGGAAGATTCCCGCCTTCCGGGCGTGCGCATGACTGAAATTGAATATCCAATATCGAACAAGGAATATCCAATAATGAAGTCAAAAAACGTTCCAACCCGAGTTCTTTAAACGGGTAAGATCAATCCTTGTTCTTGGCGCAAAAATAACATTCTTAGCCGTTCAAAGTATAATTCGCAGATTTGCCCTGGCCAACAGTTCGGCCAAACGGAATGCATCCCTAAAACCGCTTAGGGAGTTGGAAGATTCAAAAGTACCGGCTTTTTGACCATTTTTCGCCGATTCACTGGTATTTTTTAAAGTTCCAACTCCCTTAAAGCAAGGAAACTGCCATGTTGCACAATCCCTCAAATTAGTTGAGGATGTATGCATGGCGAAGAACAATGACGCATTTGCCGCCCTGATGACTGTTGCCCAAGGCCAGCAAGGGTATTTCACCACGAAGCAGGCTATCGAGGCTGGGTATTCCGACAATACCCATCCCTACCATGTGCATGCTGGGAATTGGGAGCGGGTCTGGCGCGGCATCTACCGGATGACACATCTGCCGCCTCCGGAAGATGGCGAAATGATGGTCTGGCTGCTCTGGTCGCGAGGGCGTGACGAGAAGCCACTGGCAGTTCTGTCGCATCAGACAGCATTGAGCCTATTTGAACTGGGCGATTTCAATCCCGCCAAAATACATATAATCGTGCCGCCAACGTTTCGGCGCAATAGTCGTCCGCCCAAAGCGGTGATGATGCATCGCACCAAACTTGCACCTGCCGAATTGACCCGCTTGCACGGACTCACAGTGTGCCGACCGCTTCGAGCGCTTTGCGATGTAGCCAGCATCCACCCTGACACCGCTGCTGACCTCCGCCCCGTTGCCGCAGAGGCGCGGCGACGCGGTTTGATCACCGAGCGAGAGATTTCTGCATTGAAGGGGATGAAGTCCACCCAAAAACTCGTCACGGCCCTGTTTCAATGAATCGCTACGAAACCCCGACTGCCCTGCGACGAGCACTGGAAGACCGCCTCCTGGCCAAAATACGGTGTGAGCTCAGGCGATGTGCTCCGCGAACCCTTCGAGATTCTGGATGGCCAAGACTGGCTGGGATTTGCTGGCATTGAAAAAGCCAGGTTGTCGGCCATTTCGCGCGAGGAACAGTTTGCGGAAAAACTGCACGCTTACACGCTTCCTCGGACGGGGCGTCCGAACACAAGGGTGAAGGATTTCGTGGATATGCTTCTGCTCTTTGATTCAGGCATGATTGATCCGCTCCAACTCATCGAAAGCATCAAGGCAACGTTTCGTCGTCGCGGCACTCACGAAGTGCCGCCGTCGCTGCCGCCTCCGTTGCCCAGTTGGGCAGAACCGTTTGGCGAGATGGCGGCTGAATGTGGGCTGGCCACAAATCTGACTGAACAGCATCGCCGTCTGGCCAGCCTCCTTGCAGAAATCCTGAAATGAATAATTGAGCAGGTTTGAGTAGTGAGCGATTATGCGTGAGCAGTTCGTAAACTGTGGCATTTTGGATGCGTAATTGACGCGTTTTTGGATCGAGTCCGACCAACTGCGTAGCGACAATTAGAATTTTCCGGCAAAGAATAATTGTCGTTGACCAGAACGTCCCTCATTAGCGTTCATTAGTGAAAATTAGTGGTTTTAGCTTAATTAATTCCAGTGGTTGAAATTCAACCTAAAGCTCAGGAGAAATCATCCGATACATTTAGCGGAAGTGAGCACTCAAATTACCCGTGTGCGTAGTGGAATGCCAAAATGGCGCAAAGCGTCATAGAATGTAACGTATGCAAATCAGTTCTGTAAGCAGCCAGTCGTATCAACCTGCTGGCGTCAGTGATTCTTTCGAGAAAGCAAAGAAGGCATTTGAGACCCTTGGCAGCGCCTTGGACTCTGGCAGCCTGTCCGACGCAAAACAGGCGCTGGCTCAACTGCAAAAGAATGCCCCCGCGCAAGCTGGTAACAGCAATAATCCGATCAGCGCAAAGATCGAAACGCTTGGCAAGGCATTGGATTCCGGCGATCTGAACGCGGCCAAGACAGCCTATGCGGACATCCAGAAAACACTCTCCCAACGGCCCACCGGCGGCGGCGGACGCCCGAGCGGCCCGCCTCCCAGCGGTGCGAACAGCTCATCGAACGCCGCCGCCACTTCCAGTTCCAACAAGACTTACGATGTAAAGGACACGAACAAAGACGGCAACGTCTCCTATCAGGAAGAAGCCGCCTACATTGTAACACATCCCGATGCGGCAAAATCCACCTCAGCCACGGCCAAGATTGACAGTGATAAGGGTAGAATAGACATTACCGCATAATTCGGATACTCCAAGCTGCTCTAAGGAGCGCCCACGGAGCCAGATGCTCCGGGAACCGGCAGACCGGAGGTCTGCCCTACAGCATAGGTTGCGGCAAAGGCGTTTGCGCCTGGAGTTTTGATCACGTTGCGATCCGGGTTGGCTGCCAAGTGTTCAATGATTTTGAAGACCGTCTCAAAGTCTTGTGATCCCGCTCCGGTGGCAATCTGCTCAACCGTGAGAGCCTCGCCAGTCTTTCCTGTCAGAAAATCAAGAATTTGGCCTTGGAGATCAATGGCGCTTTGGGCAGCTATCTTGCCGGCTTCGACCCCGGGCTGATGGTATGCGTTAATGTTGATCAGCGACGCGTAGAGTCCCACCGCGCGCTCAAACAACGCGATCAAGACGCCAACGTTGAATGGGGACACTTCCTTGATCGTCAGCGTGATTGATTCCCGTCCGCTGGCGAACAACGCCCGGCGCGTTCCGAGGTAGAAACCTTCAAGGTAATCACCGCTGGTAACGTTAACTTTGGGATCGACGCGCATCGAGCCTTCCGCGCGATCTCGCAGCACTTCGATGAACGTGACGAAAAAGTTGTTCAGACCGTCTCTCAGTTGTTGGATATAGGCGTGCTGATCGGTGGAGCCTTTGTTCCCATATACGGCGAGACCTTGATTGACGATGTTGCCATCGAGATCTTTTTCCTTGCCGATCGATTCCATGATCAACTGCTGGAGATAACGGGAAAAGAGCAACAAGCGATCCTTGTATGGCAGGACAACCATATCTTTTTCGCCTTTGCCTTTGCCAATGTAGTACCAGAGCGCGGCCAGTTGGGCGGCGGGATTGGCGGCGACATCAGTCGCACGGGTGACTTCGTCGCAAGCGCGCGCGCCAGCGAGCAATTCGTCGATCTTAACGCCTTGCAGCGCGGCGGGTAACAATCCAACCGCCGAGGTTTCACTCGTTCTGCCGCCGACCCAATTCCACATCTCGAAACGGCGCAGCCAATTCTTTTCAACCGCCAGCTTATCCAATTCACTGCCGACACCGGTGATGGCGACCGCATGTTTGGCGAATTCGAGTCCGACGCGCTCATACGCAGCCTGGGCTTCCAACATGCCGTTGCGGGTCTCCTGTGTGCCACCCGACTTCGAAATCACAACACAGAGCGTGCGGTCGAGCGAATTCCCCAACTCGGCGAGAACCTTGTCCATCCCATCGGGATCCGTGTTGTCGAAGAAAAACAGCGCCATTTTGTCCTTCGCCGGGTTGCTCAGGGCATTAGACACAAACTGCGGTCCAAGAGCGGAACCGCCGATGCCGATAAGCAGCAGGTTTTTGAAACGGCCCTTGGCCGCCTTGACTGTGCCGCGATGAATCTCTTTGGCAAATGTTTTGACAGCTTTGACGGTTTCTTCGATCTGCTGGCGAATGGCGGGGGTTGGCGAGAAATCGGGTTTTCTCAGCCAATAGTGTCCGACCATGCGTTTTTCATCCGGGTTGGCAATAGCGCCCTTTTCAAGAGCAGCCATATCCGCAAAGGCTTTTTGCAGGCGTGGCTCAATGGAAGCAAAGAAATCATCGCCGAAATTCATCCGGCTGGCGTCCAAGGCCAAACCCAGCGACGGGAACTCAATGTAGTATTTTTTGAAACGATCCCAAAGTTGCTCAGTTATCATACGAGCCAGAACTTAAACCCTCGCAAAGAAGAAGTGAATTGAAAACTAAGGGAGTTGGAAGATATAAAAGCACTCGCATTTTGACCATTTTGCGCCGATTCACTGGTAATTCTTTAAGTTCCAACTCCCTGAAATCTTGTATCCGGGAACCGATTTGCGACGGATTCTTGAACCAGGTGGGTCCAACCAAATTCCACGGGATCAGGAGTTCAGATGCTACTATTCGTAAATATTACCGCCTGATTTGACGAATTCTTGTGATTTTTCATCCATGCCTCGTTTCAGGGCTTCCTCTTCTTCAACACCCTGTTGCTCGGCAAAGTTGCGGACGTCGTCGGTGATCTTCATCGCGCAGAAATGAGGTCCGCACATAGAGCAGAAGTGGGAGTTTTTTGCGTTTTCCTGCGGCAGAGTCTGGTCATGGAAGTCGCGGGCCATCTCGGGGTCAAGACTCAGGTTGAACTGGTCCTCCCAGCGGAATTCAAAGCGCGCTTTGCTCAGGGCATTGTCGCGAATTTGCGCGCCCGGGTGTCCTTTGGCAAGGTCTGCCGCGTGGGCCGCGATTTTATAGGCGATCACACCGGCGCGGACATCCTCCTTGTCCGGCAGTCCAAGATGTTCCTTGGGAGTGACGTAACAGAGCATGGCGCAACCATACCAACCGATCATAGCAGCGCCAATTCCACTGGTGATATGGTCGTAGCCAGGCGCGATATCGGTCGTTAGCGGTCCGAGGGTGTAGAAGGGCGCTTCGTGGCACCACTCCAGTTGTTTGGTCATGTTTTCATGGATCATGTGGATGGGGACATGACCGGGGCCTTCGTTCATGACCTGCACGCCGTGATTCCAAGCACGTTGGGTTAGGTCGCCTTGGGCCTTGAGTTCTGCGAATTGCGCTTCGTCGTTGGCGTCGGCAATCGAGCCGGGCCGCAGTCCGTCGCCGATGGAAAAACTGACGTCGTAGGCGGCCAAAATCTCGCAAATATCATCCCAGTGGGTATGAAGAAAATTCTCACGGTGATGCGCCAGGCACCATTTGGCCATGATTGACCCGCCGCGCGAGACGATGCCGGTCGCGCGGCGCGCCGTCAGCGGGATGAAACGCAGGAGAACCCCGGCGTGAATGGTGAAATAATCGACGCCTTGCTCGCACTGTTCGATCAAGGTTTCGGCAAACAGTTCCCATGTGAGTTCCTCGGGCTTGCCATCGCATTTTTCGAGCGCCTGGTAAATGGGCACGGTGCCGATCGGTACTGGCGCATTACGCAGAATCCATTCGCGCGTGGCGTGAATGTTCTTGCCCGTGGAGAGGTCCATCACGGTATCCGATCCCCAGCGGATCGCCCACCGCATTTTTTCGACCTCTTCCTCAATGCTCGAGGCCACGGCTGAATTGCCGATGTTGGCATTTATTTTGACAAGAAAGTTGCGTCCCAGGATCACCGGTTCAAGCTCCGGGTGGTTGATGTTGGCTGGGATGATCGCGCGCCCACGGGCCACCTCATCTCGGACGAATTCGGGCGTGATGAATTTCGGAATGGCAGCGCCCCAAGATTGGCCCGGATGCTGTTGGTTGGCCATGCGCCGGTCGCCGTTTTTATTCTCCACGAACTCAAGCGCGGCATCGCGTCCCATGTTTTCGCGGATCGCGACAAACTCCATTTCCGGCGTGATGATGCCTTGGCGCGCATACCAGAGCTGGGTCACCGGGTGACCGGCTGAAGCTTTGAGCGGACACCGAACGGGGAATCTTGCCTGCTGGCCGGGAATTGGATTCTCGATGTCGGCCCCGTGAACAATCCGTCCGTCATATTCCGTAACGTCGCCACGGCGCAGAACCCAGTCGCGGCGGATGGCGGGCAGTCCTTCTTCGACGTTGCCGTGAAACGCCTCGTCGGTCCACGGACCGCCGCAGTCATAGACGCGGACTGGGGCGTTGGATTCGACATGTCCGTCGCGCAGCCGGGTGTGGGAGAGCGTGATCTCGCGGAACGGCACTCGGATATCCGGATGCAGCTTGCCTGGCACATGGACTTTTCTTGATTTGGGCAGCGCCACGTTGCCGTGCGGTTCCAAGAGATTGTTCGTTGCTATCATATAAGGAAATCCGAATAGGAGGCGAAAAAAAGAAGAATGAGCGCTTCCCTTCGCCAGCATTACCTGGATCAGGTTCAACGGGTCATCCGCGCTCACGCGCGAAACTCTCAGCTTGTGCCCTCCGGGCCTTAAGCTCCCCATGACCCAGTTAAAGTAAAAGTTACAGATGCCACCGTCAAGCGCCAGCAATTCTCATTTTGTATGGTATGCCTCTGGCCTGTCAGCCCGTAGAAAACTGTCCTGTTTTCCGCTTCAAGAAATTCCCGTTTTTTGGAACCATCAGCCTTACTGAATTTGAGGGGATAAGGAACCACGGAATACACGAAAACGAATATCCATTCCATACCAAGGGAAGACTCACACAAAGACGCAAAGGCACGAAGAGGATTGGGTATAAACAGGCTCGAAAAAAGTAAGCTCCTTTCCTGCCTCTTCGTGCCTTTGTGTCTTTGTGTGAGCCTTCCCCTGTTTGGCAGTTATACTTTGAATGGGCAAGAAGGTTATTTTTTGCGCCAAGAACAAGGAATTTCCCTTCCGTGTATTCCGTGGTTCATCCTCCGGCGAATATCCAATATCGAACAAGGAATATCCAATGATGAAGTGGAAGGGTTCGGGATATAAGCTGTTTTTTGTCAAATAAATTATTTTTGTTTTTTAAATAGATGTTGTCTTTCCCGGTACCCAACAGTTCAAGGAATGTTCAATTTCGGTTCCAAAAAGTGGGGGTATTCAGAGGCTGAAAACTGGCTGGTTTTCTACGGACTAGGTCTACCCCACATAATGAGAATTGCCGTGTTGTATGTAATGCTGCTTGACGAGTTCCTTTGCATTACTTAGCTTCTCAAACTCGTTGTTTATTCCAGCGGCAACTTTCGGGATGGACGATGTTGATCCGGGCATGACGCCCATATTGAAAGGTTTTTGATTTGTGATTGTTACGGTAGAAGAATTGGCCCCATGTAAGAAACTGCTGCGGGTGGAAGTCGAGATTGAGAAGGTTCAGGAAGCTTTTGATGAAGCGACCAAAGAAATTCAGAAGCGTGTCAGATTGCCTGGTTTTCGGCCCGGCAAGGCACCCAAAGATATGGTGGCCAAGCGCTTTGAAGCTGAAATCCTGAACGATGCAAGAAAAAAAGTCATCTCAAACTCTTACCCCGAGGCGATAGAGGAAAAGAAACTGACGGTAGTTGTCAAGCCAGACATCGGAGAGATCCAGTTCGCCAAGGGGCAAGCTTGCACGTACACCGCCACGGTGGAGACAGCGCCCGCATTTGAATTGCCCGAATATAAGGGGCTCGTGGCCAAGCGTGAAAAGATCGCGGTTACCGACGAGGACATCGTCGGCGCGTTGGAACTGCTGCGCAAAGATCGCACAGCATACCCGACCGTGGACCGCGCAGCAGGCGCAGGCGACATCGCCGTGGTTAATTATGCAGGGACCAGCGAAGGCAAACCGCTCACAGAGCTCGCACCCGCAGCCGAAGGACTCACCGAGAAGAAAAACTTCTGGATCGGCGTCGAACCCAACGCATTCATCCCCGGATTCGGGACGCAATTGATCGGCATGAAGGCCGGTGAAAAGCGAACGGTGAACGTCTGTTTCCCCGCCGATTTCGTGACGCCTCAATTGAGTGGCAAAAAGGGCGTGTATGAAGTGGAATTGGTCGAGGTTAAAGAGAAGATGCTTCCGGCCTTGGATGATGCGCTTGCGAAGGAATACGGAGCTGAAAGCCTCGACAAATTACGCGAAGGCGTCCGTGCGGATCTTCAGAACGAACTCAATGCCAAGCAGAACCTCAGCATTCGCAGACAGGTCATCGAATCGCTTGTAAAACAGGTGCAGTTCGATCTGCCCGAGTCCGTTGTTCACGATGAGACCCGGAGCATTGTCTATAGCATTGCCGCTGAAAATGCCCGGCGCGGCGTGCCCAAGGAAGCTGTTGATGCCCAGAAGGAGCAAATTTTCGCCTCGGCCAACGCCAGCGCCAAGGAACGTGTCAAAGCCTCCTTCATTATTCAAAAGATTGCAGAAAAAGAGGGCGTGCGCGTCGAGGAATTCGAGATTGTAAATCGCCTCCAGATGATGGCCACGCAGCACAAAATGCCGTTGGACAAGCTGGTCAAGGAATTGAAAAAACACAATGGTGTGAGCGAGATCTACCAGCAAATGCTCAGCGAGAAGGTCATCGACCTGTTGGTGCTTAATGCGAAGATTGAAGATGCTGTGTGAAGTCGTTGAATCGTTGAATCGTTGAATCGGAAGGAACCGCTGTTAAATGCGGGCGTTTCCGACCGATTCAACGTTCCTCCGATTCAACGATTCACGATTCACCAATTTAACGATTCACGCCTCTCGCAAGGAGAAACGCTTTGAGGTCGGCAGCGCTCTTGCCACCGAAACCGGAAATTTCAGAAATCTCTTCTACCGAGGCCATTCGCAGGCGCTGAACTGATCCAAAACGCTTGAGCAACGCCGCCTTGCGCTGCTCACCGATTCCCGGGAATTCGTCAAGAATGCTTTCGGAAATTTTCTTGAGGCGCAGTTGCGCATTGTAGGTGTTCGCGAAGCGATGGGATTCATCGCGCACGCGCTGCAAGAGTTTCAATGCGCCCGAGCTATCGCTCAGGCGCATTGGTTCTGGATGGCCAGGCCGGAAAATCTCCTCGTATTCTTTGGCTAATCCGATAATCGGGATGGCGCTCAATCCGAGTTTTGCCAACTCAGCGCATGCAACATTCAACTGACCTTTTCCACCGTCGATGACAATCAGGTCCGGCATGCGCGACAGTGATGCCGGAGGTGCGGGTGCGGGAGGTATCTCCGGTGGAGAGGTGGGACTGATGGAATTAATGGGAACAATGGCGTGAGAATCAGCGGTTTCTTTTTGCAGACGCGAGTAGCGCCGTTGGATCGTCTCTGCCATGCATGCGAAGTCATTCTGGCCGGTGACCGTTTTGATGCGGAACCGCCGGTAATTTGAACGGTCGGGTTTGCCATCCCAAAAACTGACCAGCGACGCCACAGCGAAGGTCCCGCTGATATTGGAGATGTCAAAGCCTTCAATGCGCATCGGATTGGTTGGCAGGCTCAGAACCTGGCCCAATTCAATCAAATCGCGATGCGGTTCAATCGCAATCGGAAGACTGTATGGGACTCGCGGAAATGTTTTGTTTTTTTGAGTTGTGCGTCGGAGATCGGCCAATGCGTCCCGGTATTCGGCCGCTTTTTCGAAGTTCATGGCTGTGGACGCTTTTTTCATCTGCTCCACCAGTTCCTTCTCAATTTCTTCAGTTTCTCCGGAAAGGAACTCGCACGCGGCAACAACTTGGCGACGGTAATCTTCAAGGCTCATGTTGCCGATGCATGGAGCGGTGCAGTATTGGAGATGGGCGTAAAGGCAGTGCTTGTAATCGTCCTCGCCGGGGGTGAACGAGCGGCACCCGCGCAAATTGAATTTACGGCGAGCCAGGATGAGCGTGTGGCGCGCTGATGCCGAGTGGACAAACGGCCCAAAATACCGGGCTCCATCGTTCTGGCGAATCCGCGTCATGGTGAACCGCGGGATCGGATCGTTCACATTGACCTTGATAAGAAGAAACCGTTTATCATCGCGAAAACTGATGTTGTAGCGGGGTTGGTATTCCTTGATCAGCTTGCCTTCGAGCAGGAACGCCTCGGGTTCGGTGCGCACGGTGTAAATATCCAAGTCATATACCGCATCGACCAAGGCATTAAGCTTTAGATCCCACCCGTGACGTCGCGAGGGTTGAAAATACGAACTGACCCGCTTGCGCAAATCAAGCGCTTTGCCAACATAAATGACCGTCCCAAAGCGGTCTTTCATCAAATAGACCCCAGGCTTATGAGGCATGTCGCTGATTTTTTTCCGAATTGGCTCCGTTGCAGGCACTGAGAGAGTTTCGCATTAAGCGTTAAAGCCCTGAGTAAAATATGGTCGGGGCGGTGAGATTTGAACTCACGACCTCGTGGACCCGAACCACGCGCGCTAGCCAGGCTACGCTACGCCCCGCGACCAAGAACCTTAACATTGCCGATGATGTCCTGATTTTACAATCATAATCTTTGTTTTTATGGACAAAAACGTTACTTGGTCTTGATTGTGACCGAAGTTGGGATCAGGCCATCTGCCTCGGCGCGGAGTGTGATCGCACCTGGGGCACCTTTGGGACGCAGGATCGCCAGGCATCGCCCGCGAAACGTGGCGCGCAGAGGAGCGCGGAAACTTGCCGCGTCCGATGGGTTGCCACTGCCGGCGGCCGCCAACTCACCTTCCCCACTCACGGCAAATCTTACTGGCAAAGTTGCATTCGGAACCACACTGCCGGCATTATCCAGAACCTCAAGCGTCACATAAGCCAAGTCGCTTCGATCCGGCCTGATCTTCGTCCGATCTGCGATGAGTCGCAGTTTCTTGGGCGCGCCTGCTGTGCGCAAAACGACCGATCCCCTGGCTTTGCCGTCCACCAAACCAGTCGCTCCCAGTACGCCCGGCGCGTACGGCACCTGAAAGCGCGCGGTCAGCTTGGTTTCATTGGAAACGGGTTTAACACCAATCACTTTGCCGTTGAGTTCGAGTCGAACTGTTTCGCAACTGGAATAAACCGCGACATCCATCAAGTTCCCGTCCTGGCCGGGCCACGTCCAGCTCTGCTGCTCATCAGGCCAACCCCAAGCGCTTGTTTTTTCGGCGCGACCGGGAGGCAATGGCGCATGCACGGCGATGGCTATGTTCGTGGTTCCCCAGACCACGTCCCTATAATAATGCTGCGGCTTCTTAAAGCCGCACACATCAATGTCGCCGCACCAGGCGTTAAACCACGGCCACGGCTTGAAAAAATCATCCATTTCATTGTCAATCGACGCATGGCCAATGCCTGATTCGCCCAAATAGTCCCAGGCGGCCCAGACGAAATCGCCAATCACCCATGAATTGGTCAGCGCCGCCTGCCAGCTTTCAAATGCATCCTTGGGGTACGATGCTGTGCCAGCCATCATGCGCAACGGGAATGTTTTGTGATCCAATGTATATTGGCGCCACTGGTAGTTGTATCCACCCACGCCAAGAGAGATGAACGCTGGGACGTTGTCAGTCCATTTCTTTCCCGGTTCATCTCTGAACTCGCAGATGGCTGCCGTCACCGGTCTCGTCGAATCCAGACGTCGCACTGCTTGCGCCAAGTTCCTGCCAATCGTCAGCCCCGACGGTTCAGCCCTCTCGTGAATCTCGTTGCCCAAACTCCAGATGATGACGCTCGGGTGATTGCGATCCCGCAGCACCATCGACTCCAGATCGCGTTTCCACCAATCCTTGAAATAAAGGTGATAATCCTCGGGATTTTTTGCCGCTTCCCACATGTCAAATGCTTCATCAATGACGACCACCCCCAGACGGTCGCAGGCATCCAGGAATGCAGGTGACGGCGGATTATGGCTGGTACGGATGGCGTTGAATCCACAGGCTTTCATCAACTCGACCCGCCGCTCTTCAGCGCGGTCGATGGTGGCAGATCCAAGCGGACCATTATCATGGTGCATGCAGCCGCCCTTCAGCTTGACCATCTCGCCGTTGATGAGGAATCCCTTGGTGGGATTAAACTGCAAGGAGCGGATGCCGAAGGTTGTGTCCGCATGATCTATGATTTTGCCGTTATCAACCACTTCAACCTCAGCGCGATAAAGACTCGGACTCGAAAGGGACCACAACGCCGGTTGCGGGACGGAAAAGATGTGCGTATTTTCTTGGCGTTTCTCTCCCAGAACCCGAATTTGTGTCTCCTGGGTGGCAACGGTCTTGCCAGCAGGACTAATCAGGCGGGTCCGCAATCGCAAAGGGGCCTCGGCGCTGCGTCCATTTTGAATGGTGGTCGTGACATTCACCGTCGCTGAAATCTTGCTCACCGAAGGGGTGACAATCTGAATTCCCCATTGGGGCACGCGCACAGGATCGGTCGCGATGAGCCAGACGTGACGGAAAATACCCGAACCGCTGTACCATCGACTGTTTTTTCCGAGGTTCTTTACCTGCACCGCCAGCACATTCTCCTGGCCTGGTGGTTTGAGGAAAGGCGTTAGGTCAAAACTGAAAGACGTATAGCCATAAGGATGGTTCCCCAGCGGATTTCCGTTGATCCACACGCTCGCATTCATATAGACACCATCAAAACGCACAATCACGATCTTTTCAGCGTCCGACGGACTGAGCGTGAAATGTTTGCGATACCAGCCAATGCCCCCAATCATGTGCCCAGTTGAGGGCCCACCCTCGCTCCGGGCAGGATCAAATGGTCCGATGCGTTGCGACAAATCATTTGTGTCGCCACCAGCCAATGCATTGACGGATAGAGGCGGAAGGTCTTCGATACTCCAATCATGCGGCACATCCAGCGCGCGCCAGGTTGAATCGTCAAAAATCGCCTGATCGGCCTTGGCAGCATCCTCCCGGATAAATCGCCAATCCGAGTCAAACGACCGTTCCCGATGAAGAGATTCCGCCGCTAATAAAACCGATGCAACTGCCGTGAACCAAGCAATACAAATAGAGCGCTGAAGTGAGATCACAATAGAAAACTGTTCTGGTCAGAAGGAAACATTAGCGGCTCGCTGACGCTCGCCGAAAAGAGGGGCACAGGCAAGGATGCCTGTGCTACGACTACTTGCCTTCGTTAATTGAGGACGGAACTCCGCCTTCAAAGCCTCGAGGGGAGTTCCACGGCCGGGAAGAAACATTCTCTGGTTCATCCGTGATGCAGCCGGAGAGGGTAACCAATCCAGCGATCAGAACCAGCATATAAATAACTCTGATGAGGTAGTCTTTCACAAATTCACCGAGGTGGTAATGACGGCGTCGCCTTCCAGCAACTCGCTGTGCTGCCATTCGGGCATGATATTCGCCACACAGCGGTCGGAATCAACCGTGGCGATGCTAATCTTGCCCACCAGCTTGCCGTTACGATTCACCAACATCTGGCCGCGAGCTATCACACCGTTGTTGCCGCCAATATTCAGGATCACAAATTGAAACTTTGGATCTACCGCCACGATCTTGCCGGTCAACCCATCTGGGAGTTCTGGAATTGAATTCTCGCCAAGGTAGTAGGCAATCTTGCTTTTAAGCTCCTGAATATTTTGAGCCATCACCTTGTTTTCTTTCATGAATGTGTCGCGCTCGATAATCGCTTTCTTATGGTTCTCAATCAGCGATTTCACTTGCTCAGGCTTGATGTCAACGATGTCCCATTTCATCAGCTCACGCTGGGCGGTATCGCGGTCGGCTCGGGTATGTTGCAAGGTCTCAGCCAACTCTATCTTCTGCTTTTCCAATTCCTCTGAGCGGAAGGTGACGGTACTAAGCTCAGCTTCGGTCGAAGCCAGATTTTGTTCAGTGGCTTTGAGCTTCTCATCGGTGTCTTTGAGATCGGTCTTGGTCTTGGCCAGATCCTTTTGAGCCACCTCCTTCATTCCCTTTTCAGTATCCCGATCATTCATGGTCGTGACAATTTTCTCTTTGACCTTAACGATGCCGATGGCACCGGTTGCCAAGCCCGCGATTAACGCGATTACTAAAGAAATACGAAGCATTTCGTTACTGAGTTAAATTTTTATTTAATATAGCGTCCACTACGCAAAAGTCAACGCTCTCCTTCGCCTTTTTATCAATGTGTCCACAGCGTGGAATATGTGTATTAACCATTTACAACCAATTACTTACACTCAATTTAGGCGCCTGAAAACAGATATTCCCAACCTGCTTGACCCGCTAACAGCACTATTCAACGCATAATTCGTTTCCGAAAACAAGCATACAATTTCTGACTGTCGCGGAGTTTTCAAACCAGGAATTCTTTGTAGTTTTCAAACCAGGAATTTTTCATTTTTGACAGTTTGTGAAAAGGAGCTGCGGTTTTTCTTTGGCATTGGGAGGCGCAGCCAAGAC
>CAIUEN010000158.1 GCA_903898185.1 uncultured Verrucomicrobiales bacterium | reverse complement strand
GTCAGCGACTCTTTCGTTTAAACGCAAAAACACCCAGCCAATCTTTCTGGAAACATTCCGTAACTAAAACGTAACTAAAACCGGTGGAAGTGATAAAACCCCTATAAACATTGGAGCGGGTGAAGGGAATCGAACCCTCATGGCCAGCTTGGAAGGCTGGAGCTCTACCATTGAGCTACACCCGCAACCGCGCAATATATTAACCGCCGCGCTTGCGTTGTCAATTCGTGTTCTTGTATTCTTTGCGGCGATGAATTCTTTGCTTCTGACCGGAGGTCGTGTGATCGACCCAGCCAATCGAGTTGACGCCATTGCAAATATTTTGATCTTGGACGGCAAGATTGCCGCCGTCAGCGATGGTCCGCTGGAAGCCCCGCTGGATATCCGGCGTTTCGATGCCGCCGGCTTTGTGGTTTGCCCAGGGCTTATCGATATCCATGTCCATTTGCGCGAACCGGGCCAAACGGCCAAGGAAACCATCGCCACAGGCACGGCGGCGGCCGCGCACGGCGGATTTTCATCGGTGGTATGCATGCCAAATACGTCGCCACCGATCGATAATCCGGGCGCGGTCGCTCTTATTCACGAACGGGCCGAGCGCAACGCGGCGGTGAACGTGTTTGTGGCCGGAGCTATCACTCGCAACCTGGCGGGCGAGGAATTGGCCCCCATCGGGTCGCTCAAACAGGCGGGCGTGATCGCCATCACCGATGACGGGCATTGCGTGCAAAACAATGAGTTGATGCGACGGGCGCTCGAGTATGCGCGAATGTTCGATCTGCCAGTGATGGATCACTGCCAGGAATATAGCATTGTCTCGGATGGCGTGATGAACGAAGGCTATTGGAGCGCGATGCTGGGATTGCGCGGTTGGCCGGCGTCGGGCGAGGATCTCATTGTGATGCGCAACATTCTTTTGGCGGAATTGACCGGCGCGACGGTTCACTGTCAGCATGTCAGCACGGCGAGCGCGGTCAAATTGATCCGCGACGCCAAACGCCGCTCTTTGCCGATTTCAGGCGAGGCTTGCCCTCATCATTTTACGCTGACGGACGCCGCGATCGCAGGCAGCGCCAAGTTCTGGGAGACCGACGGCAAGGGACTGGTTTGCGCCGACAATGTTCCCCTGCCTTCATGGCCCTCTTACGACACAGATTTCAAAATGAACCCGCCGCTGCGCACAGCCGAGGACCGCGATGCGGTCATCGAAGGCTTGGCCGATGGCACGCTGGACATCATCGCCAGCGATCATGCGCCGCATTGCGATTACGAAAAGGAGGTCGAGTTCGATTATGCGCCCTTTGGGATCGTGGGCTTGGAAACTGAGGTGGCGCTGGCGCTGATGCGCCTGCACCACACGGGCAAGTTGTCGTTGCCGACGTTGATTGAGAAATTCACGGCAGCCCCAGCCCGGCTCTTGCGCCTCAAGAAGGGAACCCTGAGCGTTGGCGCTGATGCCGATGTGACGGTTCTTGACCCAGACAAGGAATGGGTTTTCCGTTGTGACCAGACTGCCAGCAAGAGCAAGAACAGTCCGTTCGAAGGCTGGCCAATGAAAGGCAAAGCGATGGCCACCATTGTAGGCGGCAAGGTGATTGATATCCAGTAAACTGTTCAGGGCAGAAGGAGAAAAATGAATTCGCGGGAAGCGCTGGTCGCTTTAAACATGGTTGACGGAATTGGGCCTGTTCGGCTGCGCCAATTACTGGAGCAGTTTGGGCAGCCGCAGGATATCCTGAGCGCTTCCGTAGAGCAACTCGAAGGCGTCCGCGGCATCGGCCCCGAGATCGCGGCGTCGGTCGCCAATTGGGAAAAGGAGGTCGATCTGGCCGGAGAACTCAAGCGCATCGAACAATTCGGATGCACAGTCGTCGTCCAGTCCGACGATAATTACCCCGCGCTGCTCAAAGAGATTTACGACCCGCCGACCGTCCTCTATGTCAAAGGCGAACTGCTGGCCAAAGACAAAAACGGCCTTGCCATAGTCGGGTCGCGTCTGACAACCCACTACGGCACCGAAGCCGCCCGCAAGCTGGCTTATCAACTGGCCTACATTGGCATGACCGTCGTCAGCGGCGGCGCGAGGGGCATCGATACCGCCGCCCACCAGGGCGCGCTCAATGCCAAAGGCCGCACCATTGCCGTCCTCGGCACCGGCATCAATTTAGTATATCCATCCGAAAACGCCGAACTCTTCGAACGCATAGCCACCTCGGGGGCTGTTATCACGCAATTCCCATTCAACCGTCCCGGTGACAAGCAAAGCTTTCCCCAGCGCAATCGCATCGTTGCCGGCATGACCCTTGGCACGGTGGTTGTCGAAGCCAACCTCACCAGTGGCGCGCTCATCACCGCCGGCATGGCCAACGACTTTGGCCGACAGGTTTTTGCCGTCCCTGGCCGCATTGATTCCCCCCGCAGCAAAGGTTGCCACGACCTGATCAAGAAAGGGGCCAAACTCTGCGAAGCCGCCGAGGACATTTTGAGCGAATTCGAATACCTCTTCCCAGCCACCAATCGTCCCCCGAGCCTTCAGGACTGCGGTGTGCCCCCCGCCATTGAGTTGAACGAGCGTGAGCAAGCCATCTTCGATGCCATCGGCGCCGAAGAACGCACCATCGACGAAATCATCCGCCAAAGCGCAATCCCGCCCTCCGCCGTCTCCGCCACCCTGCTTGGCTTGGAGATGAAACGCCTCATTCGCCAGTTGCCGGGGAAGGTGTTTGTGAAGAATACGTAACACAGGCAAGATGCATGCTACCTGAATAGTTGGGAGTTGGAACTTCACCCTTGGGTGTCGCAGCGACCAATGAGGCGGGACGACTGCTGGCATCGCCGGGCAAAGGCGGACCGGTGGAATCGCACTTTGAGGCCTGTGCTGATGTCCCACGGGCCGGTGTGCTTGTGGCGTTGCCAGCATTGTTGGCCAATTGCTTGCTCCACAAGCAAGATGGGCGTCCGTTCTTCGTGATCAACAGCGCGGCAAATCCCGGACTCATTGCTGTTCTGCGCCAGGCGAGGGCCTGGAAGAGAATATCCAAACTCTCAAGAAGCAGAAGAAAGATGTGCCTTCGCGCCTGCGCAGACATCGACTTCCGCATTGCCATGCTTCTCGAATTGCAGCTTATCGATGATTCGTCAGTGGCTTTGCATATTACAGCGATTTTTCAAGTCTCTTT
Source organism: uncultured Verrucomicrobiales bacterium (assembly GCA_903898185.1). Taxonomy (GTDB): domain Bacteria; phylum Verrucomicrobiota; class Verrucomicrobiia; order Limisphaerales; family Palsa-1400; genus CAIUEN01. The sequence continues at coordinate 2,218 of CAIUEN010000158.1, read as the reverse complement.
TGCATCGTCCGGATGGTCTCGACCAATGCCTGCATCTTGAACGGTTTCCAGAGCATGATGCCGCTGACTTTGCGAATGAATTGATCGGTTGCCTCATCCCCTTGGTGGCCAGTCATGAAAATAAACCGGGAGCACAGATGCGGTTTGACGCGCTCGACCCCCAAATAGAACATATCGCCGGCCAGACCTGGCATCACCATATCACACAAAATGACCGAGTAATCCTTGGCCATTATTTTGCGAATGCCTTGAACTCCATCGGCGGCAACCTCAACCTCGTAGCCCAACGATTCGATGCATTCTCGGATGACATCCACAAAAGTACCATCGTCCTCGACGATGAGCATCGTGCGCGCGCCGCTGGTGGGAGCGTAATGGTCAAGGTCATACGCGCGATATTCGTGCGCCGACTTTTCAACGTTGTCGCTCATGGCTCTTGTGATTTGCGATACCTATCAAGTGAATATATACTATCAGCTTCCAGTTTTGGAAGCTAAAGTTTCCAACAGATCGATCTTCGCTTTGACATCCGAATCCATCTGGATAAGGGGTGGCCATTCGCGTTTAAAACCTTCACCGGGGAGTTTGCGCGTGGCATCGATGCCCAGTTTGCCACCGATGGCAAACTCGCTGGTGGCGTGGTCCAGCGCATCGGCGGGGCCTTTGGTGAAGAGGCTGTCGCGTTGCGGATCGGTGTTGGCGCACAGGTGGAACAGCGTTTCGCTCGTGTTATGCACATTGACCCAGGCGTCAACGACAACAATATACTTGGCGAACATCATCTGGCCCATTCCCCAGAGGCCATGCATTACTTTGTATGCCTGCATCGGATAGGTCTTCTTGATGCTCACAAAAACCAGGTTGTGAAACACGCCTTCCGCAGGCAGAGCAATGTCAACGATTTCGGGGAAGTTCATCCGAAACACCGGCAGAAAGAGCTTCACGCTGGCGCCGCCAATGTAGAAATCTTCCATTGGTGGAATGCCAACGATCGTCGCCGGATAAACAGCATCCTTCCGATGCGTAATGGCGGTAACATGGAAAACAGGATAAAGATCGGCCAGCGAATAATATCCAGTGTGATCGCCAAACGGCCCTTCGGCGCGTAACGGTTCCTTGGGATCAATGTAGCCTTCGATGACAAAATCGGCGTCGGACGGAACTTCAAGGTCGTTTGTCAAACACTTGACGAGTTCAACCGATTTTTTCCGCAGATAACCGGCCAAGAGAAACTCGTCCAAACCATCGGGTAAAGGAGCGGTGGCGCAAAACGTGTAAGCAGGATCGCCGCCAACAAAAATTGTCACCGGCATTTTCTGGCCGGTTTCATAATAGCGTTTGCCGTGGCGCGCGGCCACTTTGTGCAATTGCCAGTGCATGCCGGTGGTCTGTCCATCGTAAATCTGAATGCGGTACATGCCGAGATTTCGCTCGCCGGTGTCGGGATCTTTGGTAACCACGCAGGGCAGAGTAATAAACCGTCCTGCATCGAGCGGCCAGGTCTTGAGGATTGGCAGGTTCAAGAGTGTCGGCACGGTGCTTGAGCTGTCGGCGGATTTCCACTTGGCGAAATCGTCGCCGAACCGGTGTACTACTTCCTGGCACGGACCGGTTTTGACGATCTTTGGCCTGGCATGGCGCAGTTCAAGTGCAGTGCCCAGCAGTTTGATGGTTTCACGAAAGCCGGTGGGCGGCTTGGCTTTCATCAATGATTCGAGACCTTGCGCCACTTCATCCATCGACTCGGCCCCGAGGCTCATTGCCATGCGTCTATGCGAGCCGAAGGTGTTGACCGCAACTGGAAAAGGCGAGATTTGCCCATTGATGGTCGGCTTCTCGATCAGCAGCGCTTTGCCTCCGCCGGGCGATTTCATCTGACGATCGGCCATCTCCGTAATCTCCAGTTCAGTAGCCAGCGGCTGGGAAACGCGGATCAGTTCGCCAGCGCTCTCAAGCGCCCGCAAGAAACCGGCAAAGGAATCATAAGCCATACGCGCCCAAAGATAGCCGTTGGATAGCGTAGCGCAATTCAATCATGCCGGTTAAACCCAGCAATTCTCATTACGTAGTGTCTGGTAGAAAACGACTCTTTTTCAAAAATGCATTAGAAAACAAATTGAAGTATATAATATACACTTATCGTTAAACATCAAAACCACCCTCTTTTTCTCTCCCCCTGGATTTTTATCGAAAATTCACCGTTTTGGGGCACACTTCT
>CAIUEN010000157.1 GCA_903898185.1 uncultured Verrucomicrobiales bacterium | reverse complement strand
GCCGTCCTTGGACAATAGTTGCTTCCATCACGAGAGGCAGTGTGACAGGAGGCAGGTTTGGAGTCCCGAAAAAAATGAAACTATTTTTGCCCTCGCAGATTAATGGCGGCTAGCCGCCATTAAAAATCTGAGATGCGCACGATGGCCTCTGCGATGAGAGGTACGCCGTAGCGCCAATCCTGGCACAGATGCGTTTCGCAGGATTGCAGGTAGGCAGGGTGGTCAAATTCTTGATTAAAGTGATGATGGATTTTGTGCCAAAGGGATCGGGGATTGTCGATGGTGTCAGCGTAGCGATCCGTTCTTAAGCAGGAGTGGATGGCGCGCCGGACATCTTCGGGCAACTGGATGAAAAAGTTAAAGCATTGAGTATTATCCAAAACAATCCCATCACAGTCCTGCTCCAACGCATGAACTTGATTCAGAAACGTCTCCCCTCTGGCCGACGAATCTTCCAACACGAGCCAAGTCCATTTCAAAACGCATTCCGTAACGCGCGGCCCCATGTGGCAACGTTCGCCACCGTACATCCATTCGGGATAATCGCTAATATGGTCGCTCATCTCTTTCAGTTCTTCGGCAAACAAGCCGACATCATGCCTGATAGCAACAACACGATCTATCCATAGGAACATTTTTTCGGCGACCTTTTCGAGATCATCCGCGAAAGCTGAACCATCGAAGTAAGGCGTCTCCCAGTGATGCTCGCGAATAACATATTCCCCCTCTTCATCCCCCAACTCCCCGACATGGTTGCTCCATTCATTCCAAAGTTCATCCCAAGTTTCCAACGTCTTTTGATCCGAGACGCCTAACTCGGCACCAGACATCTCGATCTTGTCCTGTTCCGCAAAAAGCTTGCGCACCGTGCTGGCCAGGTCTGCGTCTGTTGCGCGAAGCGTTTGGTCAAGCTGCGCGAGAATACCGCTGCTGGCAACGACATCCAGCAGCCGTTGGATTTGCTCGATTGTGAGCACCTCGAAGAGTTTTTTGCCCCAGTCTTGGGATGTTTCGTTCATTGCATTTGCTGATTCCAACGTTCTTGAGCTCGCTCTGAAAAGGATGGCTGTGCTTCAGGCTCACCGGACTCGATCCGATGAAATCCTGACAAAAAACCCTTCTTGCGGGAGTGCTCTCCATGAACTTTCTTTACGATCTCCTCCCATTCCATTGGTTTTTGCGACGCGCGATAGAGAGTGCGCGCTTGTTGAAAATGCTTCAACGCATGTCTGTAGTATTTACTCTTCTTGCTGACCAGGATTCGCAGCCCCAGAGCTCGGTAAAGCTTTGCCGCAGCGAGCCCATCCCGCTTGGCCAACCCCAGCGCTGCCGGTTCGGATTGGTAGTGACTGACTGCTTCAAGCTCAGAGTGGTTCGCGGTGTGAATCCGGGCAGCCAGCCGTTCCCAGTCTTTGGCGGCAACACACAGAGAAATAAAGTCATCGAGAGCTCCCTGAGCCGCTGCTTGCATGGCGCGTTCGTGCCATTCCGCCCTGTCGCCCTTGGGAATATGTTCCATCAATGCCTTGTATGCCATGTCACAAGGGTTCTTTTGAAACTCAACCCAAGCCAGCGACAGCGCATCCTCTTTCCGGCCAAGCTTTGTCAAAATCTTCGGCTTGAGTTGGGCCAGGGAATAGGCGCACTCGTTTTGCCAGTTCCGCACCGGTTCAAGCGCCATGCCTTTTTCGACCCATGTCAGAGCCTTGTCCCAATGGTGATGAGCCATTTCCATCTCAGCGAGATGTTCGCAATCTTTGGGGCTGAATCCCAAACGCTCGCAGAGGCGGGAGTACGCCGCCGCAGAACCTTTGGCTGTAAAAAGGTCTTTGAGGGACAACGCTGGCAATCGAACATCGTTCCCATAATCGAAGATGGCTTTGTTGGAACTGTCATTCGTTGGCGGCATGGCTTTCTCAATGAGCGCCTCCAAATGAGCCACAAACAACTGATACTCTTCCCGGTTGAGCGCTTTTGCCAAAACCCGCTCAATCTGGTCACACAACCCATAATCATCGTGCTCTGCCCATTTGAGAATCTGGCGTATGGTCTCTGCGGCCTGACATCCGGCAGCTTGCCGCGCCTTGATCCAGCCACAGAATACATCATGGAAGAACATGGAGAAGTAACCGCCAGAATCGTCACACTCCTCGATTTTTTCATAACAGCCGGAAAGAAACAGTTCATAGAGCCGCACGGCTTTTTCAGCATCCTTATCGGTCAACGACGAAAGCTCTTTGCTCACCCGCTCCAACCCATCAACGAAATCCGACATTTCATCGTAGCGGATAAATCGCCCCGGCACCAATTCGCGTTCAATTTCAGCAACCAATGGATCGTGTTTCTCTGATTTGCGCATGGAAAAGATTGCAGCCGGATTCTGCTTCGTTGGCAAGAGATTTGAGGCCGAGTTGTGCTGATTTTAATTCACCGAATGTGGGGGCAAACATCCGTTCATCTTACAAAACGTTTTGCAATCCATTAACGAACCACTTTTTTCTTAAGGCATCCAACAGGTCTTACGTCGCCACAGCCCAAAAATGGTTCAAGCGTGAGCGTGTTCGCTGTGCGCGGGAACAGATTTGTGGATTTTTCTGAGATGGCTCGAGGAAATTAGCAAACTGCGATCTCGCAATTTTTCGAGCAATTCGATCTTGGCAGAAAAGGGCAGCGCGGCGAGCTTCTTGCGATTCTCGCGTTTGCTTTCTAAAACCTTGTTCATCCAATCGCTCATTTTCTTAGGAATTTATCGCCGAATTGTTCCCATTTTGCAAGTAGATCATGTCGGATTAGAATCTGGTCAAGTTTAGATGTATCAAGAACACCTGTCTCGATGAATTGAAGAATACGGAAGTGCTTATGGTAGAGAGTTAAGCAACTCAAAGTCAATAAAACGCCTTGGCTCATTCTTGGCATTTCCGACTGGTTTTCTTGCAAATTCGGGCCAGTGTGGACCTTTGGCGCAGGAAATGGCACATGAAAAGTCAAAATGAGAATTGCTGACCTTGTCGAAGCCGGAATTGACTTTGAACCACAGATGGGCATAACTGTGGGCGCAACACTGTTTGTGGCATTGGGATTGTTAAGATAGTAAAGGTTTTGTACATGGAACTACGAGCTTAGCATGGCAACAGTTGATGACCTTGGCCATTACTTGCTATGCTCGATTTCAGTGGCGAATGAATGGCATGTGCTGGCGGAAAACAGTGTTTTCTCGCATGAGAATTATGAAATTGATGCGTAACATAAGAATAAATCTTATACACTATGATTCTTTCCATAATTTCCATTTTCCCCAAGCTCTTGCCGCAATTCTCATTTTGAGCAAGGCAGGGGAAAACGCTGATCTGCCTGCGCACGAAGTTTTCGACTTCCTGCGGAGCCAGAGGCACCGCAACCGGCAGGCCAGAGGCCTACCCCACATAATGAGAGAGGCTCTTGCATTGCTCATGGCCTGCGCTCCTGCCATCCTCCAAGCTCAGGAAACCTTCACCACCTCTTCCGCTGTCATGCCCGCCGAGGTGGATCGCATTTACGTTCGCGGCTTGCAGGCGCTGGTAAAGACTCAAAACCCAGCCGGCAACTGGCCCGATGATCCGCTTTACGGCAGCGAACCTGCCGTGGTCGGTTTGGCGGTGATCAGCATGTTGGCTCATGGCGACGACCCCAATTCCGGCCCTTACTCAACCGCCATCCATCGCGGGCTTGATTTCATTCTCAAACGAGCTGACGCCAAAACCGGTTACATTGGCACATCAATGTATAACCACGGTTTCGGCACTCTTGCGCTTGCCGAAGCCTACGGGGCCGTGGACGAACCGCACCTGGGACCGGCGCTTCAAAAGTCGGTTCAACTGATCGTGCATTCGCAGGAGAACAATTCCTTTCACGCTTGGCGATACAGTCCCGAAAGCAAGGATGCCGACACCACGGTTAGCGGGGCGCAAATGGTCGCCCTGCTCGCGGCCCGCAACGCGGGCATCGCCGTCCCGGAAACGGCAATCCAAAATGGGCTGCTCTTTTACAAGACCTGCCAGACCTCCGACGGCGGCATTGGTTATACAAGCCCAACAGCGCCAAACGGCACACGATCTGCCATCGCCTGCACCGTGTATGCCCTTGCCAAGGACAAGACATCGCCGGTTTTCAAATCCGCGTTCGAGTTCATAAAACAGGCTCCAATCGAAGCCCAATACGCCCAATATTATCTCTATTACGCATCGCAGGCATATTTCCACAGTTCGCCCGAGGCATGGCAAACGTGGAATCGTGAAAACATCAAAATGCTCCGGATGTCTCAGGCTGCGGAGGGTTATTGGGAAGGCCAGTTCGGGCGCACCTTTGGAACATCGGCGTCGCTGCTTTCGCTGGCGTTGAACTACCGCTATCTGCCCATTTATGAACGGTGAGAGAAGGAGTTTGCTAGTTTTCAGTTTTCAGTTTTCAGCAAGGAAATTGCATGCACAGATTGCGTTTGATATCAGGAGTGGCAAATTTTTTCTGCTATTGATGGCATTGCTGGCGGGCGAGTTCGCCCAGGCTCAGCAGCAGGGGGTTGTGAATATCAATGGCAGAGCATTTGTCCTGAATCGCGGTTTTGTTAATTCTTCCCCGGTTCCAACGACTGATTTGGCGATTGCGCCCACGGGCGACCTGCTGCGATTCGATGACGGCTCTGAGCTTCATGGGGCTCTCAAATCGATTGAACCTGGGCCGGTCGTCATCTGGTCACACCCGGAAGCATCCCAGCCCATTGAGTTCAGAGGCGACCGTCTCGACCATATACGTTTGGCCAACGCAAAGTCGGTTCCGGTAACTTCCAAGTGCCACATCCGGCTTGTCAATGGAGACGAAATTTCGGCGGATATTACGTCGATGGACTGGGATCGGATCAGCGCAACCACCTGGTTCAGTGGCGCGGCAGTCATTCCACGAACAGCAATCCAATCCATCACCTTCCTGCCCAAGGCGTATTCGTCTGAATACGAAGGTCCGATTGACATGCAAGGCTGGAGCATCACGCCGCCAGATGGGTGGAGGTATCGGGACGGCGTTTTCATCAGCCGGGGATATGGCGCGCTCGGACGCGATTTGCAGCTTTCCGGCTCATGCGCCGTCGAGTTCGATCTCTCCGGAGTCAACCGTTGCCATCTGACGATGGGACTTTATCTCGAAAAAGACCAGATTGAGTATGGAAACAATTCGTATGTGATCGAGTTGACTTCGGGCACTGTAAGGGTCCGTCGCAACAACCCCACCGGCGGATCGGTGGACTTGGGATCGGCAACTCTGCCCGCGCCCCCCCAGAAAAACCGGGTGCGGCTGGCCATCCAATGCAACCTGACGGAAAAAACGCTCACGATTCTGGCTGACAACCAATTAGTGCGGCGCTGGAAGGATGAAACCGGGTTTGTCGGCAAAGGCACTCGCATCTCGTTCAACGAATTATCAGGATTACCCGGCGTCTGCCTGAGCGATTTCCGGGTCAGTCGATGGGAGGGGCGCGAACCAGACATCATCTCCACCTCACAGACCAACTCCGACGCCATCTGGCTTGTCAATCACGACAGGGCCTTTGGAAAAATCTCCGGCCTTGGCGGCGGCAAAGTCACATTCATGCTCAGCGGCCATCAGATCGAGATTCCGCTGGAGCGGATTACTAAGATCGAGTTTGCCGCGCCCACGCCAACTGCCTCTCAAGCCCACGAAGTGCGCGCCACCCTGTCGGGAGGAGCCCGTATCTCGCTTGAGTTGAGCCATTGGGGCGCCAACGAGATTTCTGCCCGGAGCGCCTTTCTTGGCCCAATCGTTCTGAAACCGTGGATGATTCGCGAACTCGATTTTCATCCAAGCCAAATTGAAACTGATTCCGCCGCGCCCGTTGGCGATGAGTTTGGAGGCATGGATGACTGATTTTGGGTTCAATATGCGAAACATTCGTCACAACTACGGGGATGCTTCAGTGATTATTGTGCTGACTGTCGCGGAGCCAGAGGCACCGCAACCGGCAGGCCAGAGGCCTACCCCACATAATGAGAATTGCTGCTTTAACCTTTCCAGAACGGTCTTGGCTTCGCTTCTTTCTGTTGTATTCCTGTTCTTGGTTGCGTCCGTGCGGGCCGAAACCAACGCGCCAGCAGTCGATAAGCTGTTTTTTCGCAACGGTGACTCCCTGACAGGGAGACTGCTCTCGTTCGACCTGCAAAACGGCATCCAATGGGCTCGCTCTGACGCATCCGAGATTCGTTTTCACCCCACCAACATCATCGGCATTGACTTGGGCGCTGTTCCAGCGCCTGCGCCCTGGCCCACCACCGCTTGCCGCGCGCGGTTGCGCGGCGAAGATGTTGTCGAAGGCATTCTCGAATCGTGCGACAGCAACTCCGTCCGTATCCTAACCCCGGTTGCCGGTCTTCTCACCGCGCCGCGAAACGCCGTCATCTCGATTACCATCGTCCCTCCGCCACAGTCCGCAGTTTATGACGGTCCGACCGGACTCGATGGATGGACACAGGGAATCTCGGCGCTGGCGCCGATGGGCGGAAGCCAGTGGAGTTACCGCAACGGGGCGTTTTACACCAGCAAATCGGCATCAATCGCGCGTGATTTGAATCTTCCGCCGGTGGCAAGCATTCAGTTCGATCTCCGCTGGCAGACTATGTTCCAGCTCGCGGTCGCTCTTTACGCCGATTCGCCGCAGCCCGTCAGCCTGGCCGCCAAAGACAACGAACCGCCGTTTGGCGCGTTTTACAGTTTTCAACTGAACAACACAGTGGCGAATTTGCTGGCCGTCCGGCAGGGCGACCCGCAGCGCGCCTTCGAGCCGGCGATGGTTCAAATGCTCAGCCGTACCAACCTGGCGCGTGTCGATTTGCGTGTCAATAAACCCAGCGCTTCAGTTTCGCTGTTGCTTGATGGAGCGTTGGTCAAGGAGTGGATTGATCCGACAGGGTTCATCGGCCAGGGAACGATGGTCCGATTTGTCAGCCAGGGCATGGGAGCAGTGAAAATCTCCAACATACGAATTTCTCAATGGGATGGGGTGCTGGATGAGAAGCCGCCGGTCAATCCTGATGGAAAGCAGGATGCCCTCCGACTCAATGACGATTCCCTGGTCTTGGGTGATTTGATGGCCATCGAGAATGGAAAGATCACCGTGTCCAATGCCCAAGGCATCGCCGAAATCCCGCTGGCCCGCCTGAAACAGCTCGATTTTGCCAGGCTCCAGCCCGCCCGAAATGGCATGGCTCCAGCCACTGTGCGGGTCTTTTTCGGCCAAAGCGGTCGGCTGACCATTCAACTCGACCAATACGATTGCAAAACCGTTCATGGCATTAACGCAAACTTGGGGAAAATCCAGATAGATGCCGCCGCCGTGACCCGTTTTCAAATGCTCCATCGATAACTGGCATGTCCCTTATGCCTACGCTTTCACGCTTGACAGCAGTCCCTTGTCTTCTCCATCGACAATGACATGGCAGTTGCCGTTAAGGATATGAAGAACATCTTCAGCAGAGAGACTACTTTCCAACTCTTCGTAGCGCACGCGATCGCCAATCATCAAACTCCACTCGCCAACCGTCATAGGGTTGGCGTTTGGGTCACGATCCCCGATTACCAAGTAAGGCTCTCCTTTGACTCGAAGGATTTGGATTTCCATACGGCCTACCTTTACATTCCTGCGCCAAAGGCAGTGAGTTGTTCATTCATAACTTCCGACGTTACAATAGTGAAATACGACCCCGACTGCGAGCTTTTTTATTCATGGGCGGAAGATCACTTTCAAGCCACTTCGCTTCAATCGCGATGTCATCGCCAACGATTTCGGGGTGTTCAATGGCTCTGGTTTGTGGCTAATGTAATGACGTGATTCGCAATATCATTTTTGATTGGTCGGGAACGCTGGTGGACGATCTTCCTGCGGTCTTGGCGGCAACCAATCATGTTTTCGCCAAGTCAGGGCGCGCGCCGATGGGCCTTGATGAATTTCGGGCCGAGTTTTGCCTGCCGTTCACTCATTTTTACGACAAGCATACCCCGCATCTGCCGCTACCGATCCTTGAGGATTGGTTTCATCAATATTTCAGGCAGACCCAACACTTGGTCACTGATTTGCCTCACGCGCACGAATTTCTCTCCTTTTGCCGTGACCAAGGCATTCGCATGTTTGTGCTCAGCACGATTCATGAAGAGTATTTTGTCATCCATACGAATCTCAATGGCTTCGGCGGCTTCTTCGAGCGCGCCTACCTGGCGATCCGCGACAAGCGAGCCAAGATTGCCGAAGTGCTCGTGGAAAACAATCTCGTGGCGGATGAAACGCTCTTTATCGGCGACATGCAGCACGATATTGACACGGCTCGGCACGGAGGAATTCTCTCCTGCGCGGTGCTGACCGGCTACAATCGAATCGAACAACTGCGCGCCAGCAACCCGCATATCATTGTCGAAGACTTGGATGCATTGCGTCGAATCCTTGTCAGCAATGGCTTCGAACTTCCTGCGATCTCGCCGGACTTCGTGTCAAAATGAAATTCAATGTTCCGACGCGCGCGCTGCTTGAAATAGCGCTCGCCTCAACCGAGAATCCTTATGGACCAAATCATTATTGAAGATCTGGCTGTGGAATATTGCGTGGGGGTGTTGGACGAAGAACGCTTGCGCCCCCAACGGCTCTTGTTGACCTTGGTGATGGATCACAATTTCGCCCTCGCCGCAGCGGATGATGCGCTGAAACAGACGATCGATTACTACGCCGTTTCGCAGCGACTGCTCGGTCTTGGCAAGAGCCGTCAATGGAAACTGATCGAGACACTGGCTGTGGAAATCGCCGAGCTTGTTTTGCGCGAATTCAAGCCGGCGCATGTGAGCGTGGAAGTCAAAAAGTTCATCATCCCCGAAGCGCGGCATGTCGCAGTCAAAGTGGACAGGCACCCGTAGCGCGGCGTCAGAATCGGTATTGCAAGCTTGACATGATCGTGTGTGCGTCATAGTCACGGTAGCCACCGAAAGTGTTGTCGGTGTAATGGAAGAATCCATACCGCAATTTCAGGCGAATGTTGCTGGTGATCCGACGGACGATGGTTGCCGTCACGCCGTGTTCCTCAGCACCCGATCCGTAGGGGACGCCGTAGCTTGAGTTGTTCACGTAGTTGTCAGCCAGATAATAGAAATAGGCGAGGTTCAGGTCGGTCTTTTTGTCCAGCACCAGCCCTGAGGAAAAGTTCAGGGTCCAGTAGTTGTTCTGAGCCTTGAGGATGGCGCTTACGATGTCTGACGCCGGGGTTTTGACGTCGCTTAAAACGTAATTGACTCCCGCCTGCAAGTAAAGCCGCGACCATGGCGACCAACTGACGTCCTGCGCGATGATGTGGCTGGTCATGGTCGAAGTCTCCATTTCCGGCAGCGTGGAGATCGAGTCAGGACGGGTATGAATCGTTGACAGTTGGTATTCGTAGCGGCTGACGAGCGTTAAATCCGGCCTGGGCCGGATCGTCAGCCGGAAATTGCCATCGTAGGTGTCAAAATCCTGAGTGACCAAGTATGCCGGATAGCGATTGAAACTGGCGGGGTCGTTGGAAGTGCTGTCAAAAACGCGACTATAATCAAAGTCGTTGTGTTTATAATAACCGCCGCCATCAACAGTTACAATGCGTAAAGGATACCAGCGCGCGCCCAGGCTGTATTTCTGAAAAAGGCGGTCATCTTCGGTCCGCCGATCTATGGACGGAATGCCAATGCCGTTGACTTGGCCTACGCCTCCCAATTCCCTCAGATTCCCGGAGCCTTCAGTCAATTCGCCGCGGCCCCAGAACACCCAGTTGGTGATGCCGTTGTAGCGCAGATCAAGCCGCTCGCGCACGTCGATCAGGTGACGGTCGCTGTCGGCGGTGAATGCGGACGGGGAATAGTCTGCAAGCGTTCCCAAACCGTCCGAGTTTGCATCTGAAACCTCTTTTTGAACACGAACCGACGGAATTATCGAGAAGTGATCCGTCGGTTTGTAAAGAAGGTTGAGATCCATCACATATTCATGCAAGCGCGAACCACCGTTCAGACCGATGTAACCCAGATTATTCGTACGGTTGGGTTGATAGCCGACTTCGAAATCCGCCCCATAAATGCGGCTCCCGGAAAAGTCGTTATCAAGCGTCGAATAGAGATAGCCGGACGAAAAAAGCAGGTTCTTCTTGATCCACGTTTCGGTAAAAGCGTGGGCGCTGAACATGTCGTAGCTGGAGCTCTGCTGGTCGGTGATTTTTCGTTCGGAAGGCTCTCCGAGGGATTGACCGATCTTGCGGGTGTCGTCCAGTTTTCCAATCTCGTAGCGCACTCCGCCGCCGACATCGGTTTTCATAATCTTGCCAGCAACGTCCAATTGGAATGCATCGCTGTTTTCCTTGATGTCGTAAAATGAAGGCGAAAGCAAAACCGTGTTTCCTGCGGGGTGAACAATTCCCCAGCTCGTCGAATCTTTTTCGCCGTCGCGAAATGCGTGGGTGTATTTGAAAGTGACCTTGGGCGCTTTTTCAAGAGTCAGCCCGCCTTCAAATGAAATTTCACCCCGATCCATTCCCAATGCGTTTTTCGACAACGAATAATAGGCTCCGGAACCCGGATCAAAACCGCCGTCGCCATCGGACCAAGTGCGAAATTCACTGACATTGAGTTTTATGTAACCGAGTTTCTCGCGTTGCAAGTCGAAGCTGAGCTTGTAATTCTTGTCGTCAAAAATCGAGTGTCCGTCGATGGCCAGTGTGGTGTCTTTCGATACTTCCCCCTGGTAATGAAAATCTTCAATGCCGCCAAACACGCTTCCGGAGGTTGGTCGCCGCTTCCGGAACTCGGCCTTGTTGCCGCTGGTGATCACACCGCCACCGCCGAATTCAATCCACCCGGCATACGTGTTGGTGCCGCCCTCGTGCATTTGCTCGGGGGTCAACTCGGGAGCGGCTGCCGCCGGAAAATTGGTGTTTGATCCTGAAGCGTCGGGCACCTTGGCATCTGCGGCAGAGAGCGTCGAGACCGCCAAAAATAGACCTGGGAGGGACATCCAACACCAGCGGGTGCGTGACCGGAAAGTTTTGTGGGGCAGACCTCTGGTCTGCCGGTTCCCGGAGTTTCTAACTCCGTGGATCTGCTCTGGAGGAAGATGGGGTCGCGGGGTCGGAGCCCCCTCAAACTGGCAGGCCGGAGGCCAGCCCCACAGGGTTACTTTCCAGTCACGCATCCAACACCAGCGAAACTGTCCTTTTGCGATTGATCTTCGTGATTTCATCGGTATTCGAGTTGTTGATTAGAACCGCAAGGAGGGACTGACCCGTGATCCGTGAATAGACTCGTGGCAACCGGCCGACCAGCAAGTGCCCTGTTGAAGGCGCACAGTGTGATCGGCCCCTCCGATGAGCAGTCTCCCGCCACTGACCTGCTGGAAGTGGCATTTCAAGCAGAGGTTCGCGTCACGAACGGTCAACATCTTGGCGTTCACCGAGCCGTGAGGATTGTGACACATGACGCAGCCTTCGCGCACGGCTTCATGCTCGAAAACAAACGGCCCGCGCTGGGCGGGATGACAGCGGATGCAGGCTTCGTTTGCCGACATCAATAGAGTCCCGCCACCACGGTGGGCTGAGCCTTTGTGAGGCGGATGACAATCAATGCAGGCAAGCCTGCCCTCGGGCACTGGATGATGGCTGGGCAGATTGAACTGACCGCGCACATTAGAATGGCATTGGAAACAGACTGTCTCGCGGGCACGGGAGGCTGGAGCCATCACACGCGCGCCGAAGCTGTTGGGCTGCGGACGGCCCGAGGTGAAGCTGTAAGGAGGTTTTACTTCGCCACCAGAATCCGAGTGCAGGCTGCACGGACCGTGGCAGGACTCGCATCCTGCGTTGATGGCATTGGTACCTTCGGCGATCAGCCTCGCGTGATCTGCGGTGGCAAAGTCCCGATACAACGCATCGTGGCACTGCTCGCATTCCTTCGATCCGATGTATTTCGCGCCAGGAACATTCGGGAGCAGCACGGCGGTGCGTCCTGGGTTTGCGCAGGAAATCACCACCAGCGCCAAAGCCATCGCGCCCAAGGTCAGCGCCAATCCGCGTACCAAGCGTGAGGCGCTCTTTTTATCATTTTGGAAATCTTGGTTCATCATGATCTGTCAGCTTGTTCACGGTCATGCGCTATCCGGTCCGCTACTTGTTCAACTTCAACTCCTCCTGAATCCAATCCATAGCTGTCTCCAAGAGCGTCACGGAGTAAGTTCCATTATGAACACCAAAACTGCCATCGTTTCTGACCGTGTAAACGTTGAAGCGGGCTCTCCGAATGTTCTCGGGAATTTGCGTCTGCTCGGCTGCGGTGGGAGTCGGGCCGGAGACTGACAACAGAGAATACAACTCATTAGTCGGATATTCCCACGCCCGCTCCTGGTACTTCGTCCGCAAGGCAATCGGTGCCTTGTTCGTGGCCCAGTAGTTCAATGCGGAAACAACCACTTTGATATTGTTAGTCATCGCGTCTTGCACAAAGTCCACCAGCAACTCGGGAAGAGGATGACAGTTGATGCAGAGATCGTAATGTTGGATCTTCAAAGAGTGACCAGTGGTTGCCGGATGGATGCCGTCTGGATGTGTGGTCGTCTGCATGTGGCAGCCGACGCACTGATTTGTAATCAGGATCGCATGAGACGCCGGACTGTAATGCGGCAGCTTCGAACTCAGGTCGCCAACCGTGCCAAGCAACATATTGTACTGTAGAGACATGTGGGGAGGCGAATTATTGGTCCATGAGGCAGCTCGGCTGTTGTGACACTGGGCGCAGACGTTGATTTTGACGTTGTACTTGGTCTTGAAAACATCGTTGGTTGCCAAAGTGTAGTCGTTGGTTGAAGCAATCGGGTTGCGAAGCTGGGCAAGGTAGCCATTGGTTTGGTGGGGGTCGTGGCATGTGATGCAAACCACTCCAACGAGCGCGTCACCCACAGGCAACGCCTTGCCTTTCAATAGGCTCAACCGGGCTGAGCCCGAGTGACAGCGCCCGCATTGATTGAGATAATTGGTGGAAGTCAGCATGCCTGTTATTTCCTCGGTCACCTGCACATGCTCGCTGGTGGCCCATTCGTCATAGGTCGGTTGATGTGCGCCGGTATGGCATCCGCCGCAAACGGTGGCCGCCAATTCGATGCGCGGTCGCGCGACGAAATCGTCCGGGTTGACCGCATGATTGGCAGCAGGCCCGTGGCAGCTTTCGCATTGAACACCAGCAAGCTTGGGAGTTTTGGAATAATCTATGAAACCAGTCTGCAAACCGTAGCCAACTGTGTGGCATGAGAAACAGGATGAATTGGTCTGACCGCCTTGTTCCTTAAACTTGGCGCTTGTGAACGCATCCGCATGGCGCGTGTGAGATATAGATGTCACGATGTTCGCATGGCATTCCGCGCAGACCTGCGATCCAGCATAATTAGGCTTTGGTCCAGCGACTTTAAAGAAATCGCTGGCATAACGCGTTGTCACGGTAGCTTGCCTGCTCAGGTTGGCGGCAGGTCCCAATGCCTGCCATTTGCCGGCAAGCGTGATTTTTTCAAAAACCTGATAATATCCCGTAGGGCCGTCCCATGTCAGGGACACGCCATTGGTCGAGCGTTGGATGCTCGTTAACGTTGGAATTCCAGGCATTCCACCTGGCACTGTAACGCTCAAGTGCTGCACATTCTGCGCATTGGCCATCAAAGCACCAGCGAAGACAATCACCGCCGTCAGCAACCGCACTGGCTCCAGTTTCAGTAGAAAAGTTTTCATGCTGTTCATAGTGTTTGTAACCAGCAAACCTGATTTCAGTGTCGGCTTAATGACACCCAACGCCGTCATCGTATCAGAGTGCTCCAATCCTACCGTTAGAGACGTCGGAAAAATGAAAGATGCGCACAGAAACATGACTTGCCGCAACGCTAACCAAAGCCGCTGTTTGCAGACTATCCCGATATTGTCGAATACTTACCATTAGTTGAGCGGAAGCAAAGAAAAAGCAGAAAGCAGAAATAGGAATTCGATGTATCCGACTGATCCAACGGGATGTCTATTTTCTGCTTTCTGCTTTCTGCTTTCTGCTTTTACATAGAACTACGATGAATCCAATGTCGCCAAGCCATTTCAACACACCGACCTCGAAGCGCAAATGCCAACAAGGCCAGGCCAGAATCGCTCTGCTCATTGCTGTTGTCGTGGCCAGCATCGCAGCCGTCGTTTTTTCCATTCTTTACCAAAGCCAGAAAACCGCGCCGAATGAGATCACCCTGTCTGCGGGCGCTAAATCCGTTTTGCGGCAACTTGATGCGCCGGTGGAAATCCGATTCTACTCGCAGCTCGATACTTCGAGCGTGCCGGTCTCCGTACAGGCATTTTCTGGACGAGTCCCCGCGCTACTCGCCGCGTATGAGCGCGAGGGCGGCGGCAAAATCAAACTGGAACTGTTCAACACCCAAACCAATTTCAACGCCAACACGGCCTCAGCAGATGGCATCAAGCCGTTCAACCTCAGCCAAGGCGAAGCCTGTTATCTGGGCATTGCGCTGATTCACAAATCTCAGAAGGAAATCATCCCTCGCCTTGCCCCCGAGTGGGAACCGGCGCTGGAATCGGACATCGCCCGCGCCATTGCCCGCCTGCTTCAACCCGCTCCGCGAGCTCCATCAACTGTGGCGCCGGAGGCCAGGGCGTCCGCGCAAGCAGCCATGGAAGCGGTCAAAAAGACAATTTCAAACCCGGAATCCGTCTCTCTTGAGGTCGGCAAGCAAATTATTCGCGAAGCCAACCTGGCCGAGTTCAAGAAACTGAAAATTGAGTTGGATGCCAAGCTAAAGAAAGCCCAGCAAAACGTTCTCCAAGCGCAAAACGAAGCCGACAAGCAAGCTGCGGTAAAACAGATCCGAGCCGTCCAAGCTGAACAAATGGAAGCACTGAGCGAAATTGCCGCCAAATCCCAGGCACAGACAGCGGCTCTGGAACAGATCAAGCGAGATGCGGAGAAGTGATTTATGAAGGATGCGCGTTACTTTCAGCAATTCTCATTTTGAGCAAGGAAGGGGGAAAAACGCTGATCTGCCTGCGCACGAAGCCTTCAACTCCCTGCGGAGCCAGAGGCACCGCAACCGGCAGACCAGAGGTCTGCCCCACATAATGAATGCCGCGTTATTAATGCGGCATTGCCAGAGTTCCAATAGCCCTGTAGATTGATAGTGTCGTAAGTATTATCGACAAAAACTTAATGGCTCAAATTTTTAATTATCTGTATGTGGCCTCTGCGGTCGTTCTTTTGTTTGGCGCTGCCATTTTCGTGCATGAGTTCGGCCATTACTGGCTGGCGCGGCTGCGTGGTTTGAAAGTCTTGGAATTTGCCATTGGGTTCGGACCGAAGATTTTCGGTTGGACCAAGAGCGGCATTGAATACACGGTCCGGTGGATACCGGCTGGAGGCTATGTCAAGCTGCCGCAAATGGTAACCTCCGAAATTATCGAAGGATCGACCGAAGAAAAACTTCCGCCCGTTTCTCCATTTTCAAAAATCCTGGTGGCATTTGCCGGTCCCGCAATGAACGTCGTGTTTGCGTTTTTCATTGCGGTGCTGCTCTATGTCATCGGATTGCCCGTGCTGGTGAATCCTCCAATTGTCGGCATGGTAGAAAATGGATCAGAAGAGGCGACGCTCGGCATTCGGGGTGGCGACCGCGTTATTTCTGTGAACGGCAAGGCCGTGAAGTCTTGGGAAGACGTGCAGATGAACTCGATTTTCGCACGCACCAACACCATTCCGGTCGTGATTGGTCGCGATGGCAAAGAAAATACGTATTACCTCACCTCCAAGACGAACGAACTCGGTCTTAAGCTCTTGAATCTCGACCCAGTGGAACATCCGGTCGTTAACATCGTTAACGAAGGTGAACCGGCGGCGCGCGCGGGGCTCAAAGTCGGAGATGAGTTTATTTCATTTGGCGGCGTTCCGGTTATCAGTCAAGACCAATTGGTGACCCTGATCCACAAGAGAGCGGGCGAAGCCACGACTGTTCTCGTGAAACGAGGCGACAAAAAAATTCAACTCTCGGTGACACCGAGTGGCACGCCCGGCAAAGATGAAGGTCGCATCGGAGTGATGCTGTCGGGCAGCGCAACCATGCGATACGAATTGCAGCATCCCCTGCCGTGGGATCAGTTGGCCAGTGTTTGGAATCGCACCATCGACACTCTCAAAGCGCTATTTCACTCCAATCAAACCGGCGTGGGCATCAAGGACTTGAGCGGTCCCCCCGGCATTCTTGCAATGATGGCGGCCCAGGTGAATGCCGATTACCGGTTGGCGCTCAATTTCCTCGTATTGCTGAACATCAACCTGGCAATTCTCAACCTGCTGCCAATCCCCGTGCTTGATGGCGGCCATATCATGATAGCCATCATCGAAAAGATCAGCCGTCGGACGTTGAATGTGAAGTTCGTCGAATATATGACGACGGCATTTGCGGTCTTGTTGATTTCGTTTATTCTCTTCGTCTCGTTCAACGATTTGACCCGGCATCGGCCCATGTTTAGGTCGATGTTCCAGCACAGCACCAAGATTGAGCAGTCGATAAAATCCAACGACACAGTCGAACCGGCCTCGCAAAAGTAGCTATGGGCTATTGTTTCTCTCCGTTTCTGTTTCGCCGTCGCAAAACCCGCACAGTCGTTGTCGGCGATCCTGGCAAAGGTGGCGTGATTATTGGAGGCGACCATCCAATCGTAAACCAGTCCATGTTGACGTGCGACACCATGTACACCTCATTATGCGTGCAACAGACGCTCGATCTGGTGGCAGTAGGCTGCCAGATTGTCCGCATCACAGCACCCACCGTCAAAGACGCGGCGAATCTCAAGAACATTGTCGCCGAATTGACCGACCGCAATTGCAATGTCCCGATCGTAGCCGACATCCATTTCAAACCCGATGCCGCCATGGAAGCCGCCAAGTGGGTCCAGATGGTTCGGGTTAACCCCGGCAATTATGCTGACAAAAAGAAATTTGCGATTCTGGAATATACGGACGCGGAATACGTGGACGAGTTGGCCAGGATCGAGGAGGAATTCACCCCGTTGGTCCTACGGTGCAAGGAACTGGGCCGAGCGATACGAATTGGCACCAATCATGGCTCGTTGAGCGACCGCATCATGAACCGTTACGGCGATTCGCCGATGGGCATGATCGAGAGTGCGCTGGAGTTTGCCCGGATTGCCCGGAAGCACAACTTTCATAATTTCAAATTCTCGATGAAATCGAGCAATCCGAAGGTGATGATCGCCTGCTACCGGCTGCTCGTGGCACGATTAGAGGAGCTTGGGCCGGATTGGAATTACCCGATTCACTTGGGCGTGACCGAGGCCGGAGAGGGCGAAGACGGTCGGATCAAGAGTGCCATTGGAATCGGTTCGCTGATGTGCGACGGCTTGGGCGATACCATTCGAGTGTCGTTGACCGAAGATTCGCCGCGCGAATTGCCAGTCTGCCGCGATCTGCAGGCTCAGATACCGAAATTGACGCTGGCTGCGGATGAGGAGTCGAAGCTCAACAGCATTCATCCAGTGGCTTCTCCGGAAACGGTGGAACTCTTTAATGGGGTGGAGGCGGCCTGCAATCCTTATGTGTTCAAGCGCCGCGTTAGCGCTGAGATTTCTTTGACTGAAAGCGTCAAGTGCGGCGGCGAACAAACTGTGCGCGTGGTTTGCGCGCGGACTGTGGCCGAAGCTCTGACACCAAGGCTGCGCCCAAGAGACGACGTTCGGCCCGAGGCTGTTTACGAATCCATCAATGTAATTGAAGTTGATCCAGCCCAGAATTTCGCCATTGATACGGATGCCGTGCTGGTCACGGTCAAGGACGGAATCGCCCTGCCTGCGATCAGCGCGTTTCGCCTCCTTGCCACCAAACTTGCCCGCATGGGACGGAGCAATCCGATCCTGCTCAAGGATACGCTTGCGGTGGAGGTAGCGCCGCTCGACTCGAATATCGCCCTGCTGCGGGCGTCCGTGGTTATCGGGTCGCTTTTGGCCGACGGAATCGGGGACGCCATTTTGGTTCGCGGCGAATCCAATGCCATGCTGAACATCCGACTGGCTTTCAATATTTTGCAGGCGTCTGGCTGCCGCTCGTTCAAGACCGATTACGTAGCCTGCCCGTCGTGTGGACGCACCTTGTTCGACCTGCAAGCCGTGACCGCACGAATCAAGAGCCGAACACTTCATTTGAAAGGCGTCAAGATTGCCATCATGGGATGCATTGTAAACGGCCCCGGTGAAATGGCGGACGCGCATTTCGGCTACGTCGGCGGCGCTCCCGGAAAAGTTAATCTTTACGTTGGGAAAACGCCCGTCAAGTTTAATGTCCCAGAAGCCGAAGCCGTTGATCGCCTGATCGACCTTATTTGCGAGCACGGCAAATGGGTTGAACCTGAGTTGGCTGGTTGAATCGTCCCATCAAAACAGGCCAAATCGAAGTCTTGTCGGCAAGTGCCATCATGCTATTCTCAAACCGTGAGCAATGGAACTATTACAGCAAGGCGCAAGTTCGTGAGCAAGGAATTGGTCGATTTTACTGGGTAAAATGAGCGTCAATCCGACTCACGAACTTACGAATTACGGTACTATGCAGCCAGACAAGCCACTCAAAATGGCGACCTGCGGGCGGTGTGCGTCAAAGACTTTTATTGAAGATGACTTGGAGCCGTTCAGCACTATCCCTTGCAGCAAGTGCGAACACCCAACGATGCACCCCGTGCTGTTGCACAATTTCGAGATTCGTACGATTGTCGCTTCGGGCGGAATGGGAACTGTTTATTCGGCTTGGGACACCCGGCTGGAACGTAATGTGGCCGTGAAAATGATGAAACGGGAAATGGCTAAAGATCCAGAAGTGATGAGTGCCTTTTACCATGAAGCGCGGGCTGGCGCCGCCCTTAACCACACGAACATCATTCACATTTACAGCTTCAATGAATTTCAAGGCCAGCCCTATCTGGTGATGGAACTGGCCAATAACGGCAGCGTGGACGCTCGCATCGAAAGCGAGCATCGGCTGCCCGAACTGGATGTCCTGGATATCGGGATAAAAATCGCATCAGCTCTGGCCAGCGCGCTCAAGCACAATTTGCTCCACCGCGATATCAAGCCATCCAATATCCTGTTTAATTCGGAAGGCGAACCCAAGTTGATTGACTTCGGACTGGCCCGCGCCGCCAAAGTTGATGTCAACGCCGATGCCAATGCCAATACTGCCAATGTCGGCCATGCCGTAGGCCATGCGGAACACGTTTGGGGCACGCCTTACTACGTCGCCCCCGAAAAAATCGAGAGCAAAGGCGAAGATTTCCTTTCGGACATGTACAGCCTTGGCGGCACACTCTATCACGCCTTGACCGGACATGTGCCGTTTGAAGCGCCGACTGTCAACGAACTGGTTGAAGCTCACGTTTATACTCCGCTGACCCCTCCCAACCAAGTCGTCACTGAAATCACCGACCTCACAAGCACAGCCCTTCTTATCGCCATGTCCAAGCGTCCCGCAGATCGCTACCAGAGCTACGACGATTTTCGAATGGCGCTTGAGCAAGCCCGAAGCTTCTACCTCGTAGAGAAAATGCAGGACGACACTCGTAGCGCTGAGCCCCCGAATTCGCCTGCCGCCCGAAGTTGGTGGCGGAGGTGAGGGAGGGCAGAGTTTGCTAGTTTTCAGTTTTCAGCTCGGAGGCTCCGGGGAATAAGCCCCTGGCAGGGCATTCGATTTTCTTGCTGAAAACTGAAAACTAGCAAACTCTGCCCCCTACTGTATCCTCAGTATCTCTGGTCGCAGTTGTCCGACCATTTGGCTGGGGAGATGCTGATCAAGGCTGTTAGTCACCATTTTTTCAAAACCAACGTGGCTGTCGCAAAAGATGACGTTGGCCTTTTGACGATGACGGAAATGGCCGTTGGGAATCCCTGGGCTGACATCCACGTAATACCATTCTTCCAGCATAGGGTTGCTCGGCGACGCAGGCGCTTGGAACGTGTTCACCTGCGCGGCGTCCGCAAAAAGCGCCGTGTTAACCGGGCGCAGAATACAGTTTAAATTGATCCCCGAGAGGTAGCGGTTGTAACCATAGCCATAGGTGGTTCCTTTGGCTTTAAGCTTGAGCTTGGAATTGCCGTAATCAAATGCAGGGCAAAGCTCCACCCCGCGTCCCATCAGGTAGGGATAAAGCGCGCCAGCCTTCACATCGAAATCACGCGAACCTTCAGTTCCGCTCGCAATCCAGCCAAACCAGTAGGTGGCACCGTTTGCGTCCGACGTGGTCACCCAAGGGAATGCAATACCCCGGTTGTCATCCCAATACAATTGCGTCGCAATGCCAAGTTGACGGAGGTTATTGATGCACTTGGCCGATTGCGCGGTCGATTTTGCCTTCGCCAGGCTCGGCAGCAGCATCGCAGCCAGGATTGCGATAATCGCAATCACCACCAGCAATTCGATCAGGGTAAAGCCAAGACCATCCGACGAATTCCGCAACGTCTTCCGCCAGCAATTCTCGTTTTTGGAGGTAGGCGAAACCGTCCAATATTCAGTAGAAGATTTCAAAGCGACTCTAAAGCGCCTTTCAGTTGGGCCGTTGAGCACGCACCCGGTAAAACCGAGCACTGGTCGGAGCATCGTGATCTTGGAGCGTGCAAGTAGCTCCCGTCCTTTCAATGGTAGTAGGAACATCGATCCAAGTCACCAGATCAGAACTGCGCTGCAGCACATAATTCCAATCAACCAAGCTATCAAATGTAACCGTCCAACCAGCGGGTTGCAACTGGCCTTTGATGTCTAAACGAACGGGCACGGTCAGTTTCACATTGCGGACCGAACCGTGGGCCAGCAAGCTGCCGCCATACGGGCTGTCATTGTAGCATTCGATTGCAAAAGCATCGCATCGGAAATCCGTAAATTTTGTGTCAATGGTTAATGGTGGTATTGAAACAACCGGGTTGCTGTTGACAAAAACGGTGGTGACAGCAGTCGATGTCGCGCCGGTGTAGCTCAGAACCACATGAAGCGGAGAACCCAGAGGCAACGTGTAATCTTGCCATCCGTTCGTCATCGACGAAATGAAGTCTGTACGCCAAAGATTAGTCGCCGCAAGCGTCGGCGCTATGCCGCCAGGCCATGAATCGCTTGGAGGAAAATAATCGACTTCTACCAGGTTTATTGGACCTGAACCCGTTCCACGAAGAAATCCAGGTACAGTAGCATCGCCTAGGTTCAAGAAACCGAACGCCAGTTCAAAACTGCCGACCAGATCATTGATCGTCAGATCAAACTCCATCGCAAAATCATCTTTCCGGGTCAAAACCGTGCCTATGGGAAGATAAAAATAGCTATTCGACTTGGACGAATCCCAAGTTACATCCAAGCAACTATTGGTCGAATTCCAATTGAAGAGATTGCTGTTACCGAAGGTTTTCCAGCCTTGTTGGGCTGGATCGATGGCAAACGAATTCGAAATCTCAACCGAAGGTGTGGCACCGAGAGTCGAGAGCGTAAACAAACTGGCCGCAGCCAGCCCCAATACAAATGTCCTCATATTTCAAACTGATCTTTCAAAGTTGTCCCACGTCAGCAGAACAGAATCTTATGTTGAGAGACCAGAGCGGGGGTGAAATCAGAAAAGACTTCACCTCCGCAAGACGGAGAATGAAGGCATTCAGAGACTCCCACAAAAAACAGTTTTGAGGGGCTGGCCTCATCCTTCTCATAAACGGAGAAGTGGCCGGATCAGAAAAAACTGGTTATCGGCCTGACGAGCATAACCTGGCTGATATCCTGACTTCGGGCTTCAAACCTTACTCCCACCTTCCCAGTCGTTAAAACGACCAGTGGCATCGGGAGCTTGTAACCCGTAACAGTGGCGCATCCGTCCTCGATTCACACAAGGTTTCCAGCACCTGGCTATGTTTTGGATGGCAGAGCCATCCATCGACTTTCAAAGAACGCCCTAAGTGAGAAACATTTTGCTCTATCTGGCAAGGAAAAATCCATTTTTTGGGGGTGATGTGGGAGCCGGGTAGCGTCCCTGACCATTGCGCCGAAATCCCAGAACCTGGCTTTGAGCCTGGTTTTCAGCAGTTCACCCGACACCCATGTCAGTTGCGAATATCTGCCACTCAACAGCCTTTCCCGCATTTATCAGCAGATCGAATTGGCGACCGGACTTAAAGCCGAGGTGTTCAGTGAGCTAAATACAAAAAAGAAGCCGATCTTTCTTGTCGTATTCTTCGATTAGCAGTAATTTGCGTTTATGCGAACAAATTTTGCGCAGCAACCTCCTGACAAGGCAGCCATCAGCCGCAAAGACAGCAAGAATCTGATTGATTCAATTGCCAGTTCCAAAATTTACCAGGATTACGAACGGTCGTTCGCTGAAGCCACAGGTCTGCCCATTTCGCTGCGTCCTGTCGAGTCGTGGCAACTGCCGCTTCATGGCAAGAGCAATGAAAATCCGTTTTGCGCTGCCATAGCCGGGGAAAGCCGGACCTGCGCCTGTTGTCTTGAAGTGCAACAGGAACTTTCGGAACATGCCCGTTCTGAGCCATACACGGCGGAGTGTATCATGGGACTTGCGGTAACAGCGGTGCCGGTTCGATTGGGGGAACGCCTGATCGGCTATCTTGAGATGGGACAGGTTCTGCGCAAACCTCCGGGCGAACTTGAGTTTGAGCAGTTTATCAATAAAATGACGCAACTCGACGTTCGGTTGAATGTCGATCAACTGAAAAATCTTTTTTTTGCGACCAAGGTGGTCTCCCCCAGGCAGTATGATGCGATTGTAGGGCTCTTGACGGTTTTTGCCGACCATATTGCGATGGTCTGCAACCAGGTCTTGGTGCGGCAGCAGAATGCCGAACCTCCAGTCATACAGCGCGCGAAGGTGTACATCGAGGAACGTCAGACGGAAGATCTTTCGTTGGGGCAGGTGGCCAACGCCGTGAATACGAGCACTTTTCATTTCTGCAAGATATTCCGCAAAGCCACTGGACTAACCTTCACCGATTACGTTTCGCGGGTGCGGATTGAGAAAGCGAAGAACCTGCTGTTGAACCCCAATTTGCGCGTCAGCGAAATCGCTTACGAAGTGGGATTCCAATCTCTGACCCACTTTAATCGAGTCTTCAAAAAAGTCAGCGGCCAATCGCCCAGCCATTACCGCATGCAGTTGTTTACGCGCAAAGAAACGGTTTGCGCGAAGAACACAAACCCTTCATAAATAGGGGGAGATGATTCAAATAATGGACACACGGGCTATACCCGATGCCATTTCCAGTTTTCGCGAGCAATGCATGAAAGCATTTCGTTTCATGCTGCAGTCGCGTGTTCTCGATGAGAAGATGGCAAGCTTGTATCGCGGTGGCAAGATCCACGGCGGCGTCTTTCTTGGCAAAGGCCAGGAGGCTGTCAGCGCCGCAACAGGAATGTCCTTGCTCAAAGGAGATATCTTTTCTCCCCTGATCCGCGATGGAGCGGGGCGTTTGGCGTTTGGCGAACCCATTATCGATGCTGTGCGCACCTATATGGGGTCGGCCTTGGGACCGATGCGCGGGCGCGAAGGCAATGTTCATCGCGGGCGGCCTGCTGAAGGTTTGCTGCCGATGATCAGCCATCTGGGAGCGATGATTTCGGTGGTCAACGGCATGTTGATCGGACGGCGATTCAAGAAGATTCAAAATACCGTCGGAGCCGTAAGTCTTGGCGATGGCGCGACCTCCACCGGCGCGTTTCATGAAGCTCTGAATCAAGCGGCCGTCGAGAAACTCCCACTGGTGCTGGTCGTGACCAATAATCAATTTGCCTATTCAACGCCAAACAGCCGACAGTTTGCCTGTCGCCACTTGGTGGACAAGGCAGTGGGTTACGGAGTCGCCGGCCATTCCATGGATGGCACAGATCTGAAGGCATGCCTTGAAACGATAAGCGCGGCGGTGGCGGCGGCTCGGCAGGGGCAGGGACCGCAATTGGTCGTTGCGACGCTGCTGCGCCTTTGTGGTCATGGCGAACACGATGACGCGCATTATATTGATCCCGAATTAAGGAATTCAGCCTTGGGCCGCGATTGTCTAGTGTTGGCCGAGAGTTTTCTCACTGAGCAAGGCTGGGCGGACGCCAAGATAATCAAGAGTTGGCGCAAGGATGCGGTGCGCAAGGTTGAGGAAGTCGTTGCCGCCGTTCAGCATGAACCCGGTCCCGATCCTTACAAAGAAGATTGGAGCGCGCTTTCGACGCGGCATCTCAGCGAGGGTTCCCAGAGTCTATAGCGCATTGGCATGAGCATCACTTACCTTGAAGCAATTCGCGAGGCGCAAGCCAAAGCCTTGGCCGACGATCCTCGAGTCTTCATATACGGGCAGGACGTCGGCGCGTTTGGCGGCGCATTCAAGGCGACCAAGAATCTGGCGCTGGAGTTCCCCGATCGCGTCATTGACGCGCCTATCAGCGAGGACGCCATCATTGGCTCGGCTATCGGCAGCGCTCTTGAAGGCATGAGGCCGATCATCGAGATGCAGTTTGCTGATTTTTCGACCCCCGGCTTCAACCAGATCGTCAATCACGCTGCGACACTTTTTTGGCGAACCCAGTTGCCATGCCCGATCACCATCCGCCTTCCTTCAGGCGGCACCTCTGGCAGCGGCGCATTTCACAGTCAGAGCATGGAAGCGATTTACGCGCACTACCCAGGCTTGGTGGTGATGACGCCCGCAACGGTCGAAGACGCCTACAGCATGCTTCTTGAGGCGGTGGCCATCGACGACCCGGTGATTTTCTGCGAGCACAAGTATCTCTATTACCATCTCAAGGCGGAGAAATTGCCCACTGAAGCCATGCCAGCGGGCAAGGCGCGCATCTCGCGAGCCGGACGCGACGTGACGATTGTCGCTTACAGCGCAATGGTACACGAAGCCCTTGCCGTTGCGGAGGAATTGTCCACGGAAGGAATTGAGATCGAAGTGGTCGATCTGCGCACCATCAAGCCGTTGGACACCGACACAATCATGGCTTCGGTCGCCCGGACTGGCCGTTTGCTGTGCGTTGGCGAATCGTGGCCGTGGGGAGGCGTGACGGCGGAGGTGATCGCGCGGGTTGCGACCGAAGGGTTTAATCTGCTGGACGCGCCGCCACAGCGGCTCAACGCCAAGGATACGCCCATTCCATTCCATCCCAATCTTTGGCTGATGCACAGGCCCACTGCCCGCAGCATTGCCATGGCAGTCCGAAATCTTTTGAGGCTTTAGCTACTATGCAGCAAGTTCCCATCATTATGCCGCAACTGGGCGAGTCGATCGCCGAGGCCAGGATCGTCAATTTCTTGATCAAGATTGGCGACGAGGTGGCCATGGACCAGGATGTCATTGAGGTAGAGACCAACAAGGCGACGATGAATGTCTCGTCGCCGGGGCCTGGACGGGTCACGAAACTGATTGCCAAACTCAACGAGAGTTATCCCGTTGGGGCCATCTTGGCGTACATCGAAGTCAGCGCCGAAGAGGCGGAACGATTGGGGCTTGGTCAGCAGCCTCCGAGCGCTGAACTCAATTCCGATCAGGCTGCTGAAAACGGCGCGAAGTTCATGGAAACCGAGCGTCAGCCGTCGGTCGAACCGACCGTTCGCGGACTGCCGGTGCCGGCTTACGCGGCAGGCGCAAGCTATATGTCTCCGCGCATGAAGGCGCGAATGCATGAACTGGGACTGCACGCCGCCGATCTGGCTGGCATTGCCGGAAGCGGCGCTGCCGGAAGAGTTACCATCCAGGATTTCGAAAAATTCATTGCGAACCTCGAAAAACATGAGTTGCACGACGCTTCCACAATGCGCGTCGCAGTAGCCGACGCGATGCGCCGCAGTTGGACGCGTCCTCTGGCCACAGTGGGACGGCCCGTGAACGTCGATGCCATGATTGCGCATCGCAAAGTCAGTCGGCCCAAGGCGGGGCCGTCTCTCTATGTCTTGCGAGCTTTGGCCCTCACATTGGCCGAAAACAGCGCCCCCGCTGGACGCTTGGTGGGCAATAAAATTGTTTTGCCCCCTGCAATTGATCTCGGTTTCGCCGTTGAAGCCGAAGAAGGCGTGTTGGTGCCCGTCTTGCGCAATGCTGACAAACGCGCCTTAAGCGAGTTGATTGGCCCTTACGACGAATTAGTGGAACTGGCCCGTGAACGCCGACTGCCCAACGATGCCACAGGCGGGTCGATTGCCACCGTAAGCTATTTTGGCAATTTCGGTCTGACTTGGGCCACCCCTATTCCGTTACCTGAACAGACGCTGGTGGTCGGCATGGGATCGAGTCGTCGCGTGCCTCATTGGAGCGTCGAAAAAGGCCAGTTTGTGCCAATCATGCAGGCAGATTTGACGTTAAGCTTTGATCACCGCGTCATGGACGGTGGCGGCGCCGCCCGAGTCTTGGCGCGAGTCGCAACGCTTTTGCAGACGCCGGAAAAGTTATGACCACGTTGCGGTGCCAATCAGCATTCTCATTATGCGAGGCAGACCTCTGGTCTGACAGCACCTCGTTATCGAAGCGCAGTGATTATTGTGCTGACTGTTGCGGTGCCTCTGACTCCGCAGGGAGTCGAAAACTTTCTGCGCAGGCAGATCAGCATTTTTCCCATTCCTTGCTCAAAATGAGAATTGCTGCGACTACCCGAGATGGGGTTGACGTCGAGGAATTCGGAGAATTGCCTTTGCTCCTTTAATAGTCATAGCTTCGCTGGTACAAGCGATTTCGAGTGTTTGCGGTAAAGTATCCTCATACTTAGCCATCTCAACCAGCGGCGGCTTAATGTACTTCTCCAAAAAAACCGCCATTATTTCACCCGCTTTTGCTTCCATGTGTGCCCAAGCGTCTGAACCAACGTAATGTTTCCCACCATTTGCTTCGAATGCGCGAATTAAATCGGTCAACCGAGCAGAGGGGGTAGGGTCCAAAACAATTAGAACGGGGGTAAGTCCAGATGCCCGACATTCAACCGGAAATGAGAGTTCTTCTGCGAACCGCCCTTGCCCGCTTGCCGCAATCGTTACTCGAAGTTTGAATTCGTAAGCGAGTTGGTTTTCCCCATCGTAGCAGTCAATCTGCCGCCCTTCATCAGTGCGAGCAACTCCATCATTAAGTCGTTTTACTGGAGAATGTCGCGAACCTACCGCTTCGCCACCGAGACAGCTTGCCAAAACAGGTTCGAAAAGGTAGCCCGTTTCTTGAGCCGCACGATTGTCCACGTCAAAAATCCACTTCCGCCATATAAGCCATGACGCGAGCAGCTCGTCATCGACACCTCCAAATTCAAGCAAGCTCCTTGGGCCAATTTGATTCATCGTTGGTCGTGGTTGAGTGGAGAGGATACGCTGATACTTGAGCCTCCGTTTGTGGAGTGTAGCCAAGTTCTCGAAATACAAGCGGAAGTCGGGTTGGTGTTTCACACAGTATGCCAGCGAATCCAGAAGCAAAGAAGCTGACGGACAATTGGGTTGCGGCGTCTGGAACCAAGCCAAAGGAATGCGGTAATAATCGGTGCTTGGAGGCATATTTGGAAGCGACGGAAGTCTCGATACCGACTCTACGATTCCAAGATCGATCCAGCACTGAGACATAAGGCAATACAACTCGCATTCTGTGAGGGTAACGCGATCATCGCCATTGCCGAGAATCCGAGCATTGCTGAATGATTTCTTGATTTCTGCCGAAATGGACATAGCTGTAAGTCAGTGTGATTCAAGTTAACGCTAACTGCTCCTGTTTTCCGTTTGCCAGATGAGTCAGTAGCGTCTCAGTCTTGGCGAGAGCGGGACTTTTCCCGTCGGCTTGAGTAAGGAAAAATCTCAATATGGGGCGACTGTTTTGGTAACTTTGTATGGAAAAACCAAAGTTCTCCGCTATATGTTCACCAACTCGACGGGCCAGTAACGGAGGAATGGCATTGCCGATTTGTTGGATGCGGTCTGAAGCATCACCAACGAAATCAAAAGAATCTGGAAACGTCTGCAATCGCGCACACTCTCGGAGGGTAATTGGCCTATCTTGGCTTGGATGAATGAACTCGCGAGTTGCGGCACTAGTGATGGTCAAACTCGGCTCCTCGGCAAATAACCGTTTCAGCCCAGAAGGCGCACCGCCTCGTTTTTCAACAGATGTTCCATCCATCACGCGACGGAAAGCACGGCGTCGAAAGGACTCATGTTGAAGATGCTCGGGCAAATGTTTCATTGTTTGGCCTGGCTCCAAGCTACAAACACGTTCAAGTTGGATACTTGAAAGCGGCAAAGAATAGTGATCCGTAACGGTCAGAGCGTCGCCACGAAGATACGCTTGCAGGTCATTTCCTGGCGGCCCCCGAAATGCAAGCGTTTCGTCAGGGCTTTGGGCGGCTGGAGGTAAGTCGCCGACAGCCGACTCAAAAGTCACCTCCCCCTTTCGAAAGATATGTCCTGAATAGAAACTGATTGGCTTTGGAAAAACATAATCATGTCCAAGCCGATTCCCGACTATCAGCACACGCTTGCGTCTCTGAGGCACGCCGAAACCCTGCGCATAAAGCTTCTCCAGATTAACCGAATACCCCGCGTCGAGGAACGCTTGAACCGTGTCCCTAACGTGAACACCACCCGCGTTGGTAAGCAATCCTTCCACGTTCTCCATTACAAACCACTTTGGCTGAATGCAGTCAAGAATGCGCACGTAGTGGGACAATAGTGAATTACGAGGATCATCGCCAGCCTTCATTCCTGCACTGCTGAACCCTTGGCAGGGCGGACCTCCCAGAAGAATATCAAGCTCGCCAACTTTCAACCCAGTGCGTTCAAGCAATTCGAGCCCGTTGATATCACAGATATCAGCCCTCTCGGATGGAGTCTTCGGGAAATTCTTGCGGTATGTTTCTACCGCTTTGGCATCAATATCAGTGGCAAACCGAATGTCATAACCCGCTTGTATGAAACCTAGCGAACACCCACCCACCCCAGCAAACAGGCTTATCGCTGTCGGTGTAATCCCATGTTTAGGTTTGGCTGTTGAGTTACTCACTGCAAAAATTTGCCCCTGTCACACGGTCTTGAACGCGCCGCACTCACTAAATCCTGCCATGATGAAACGGCAGGGGGAAGACAATTCTCAATCAGATAAAGACTGCCAACCGTGTGGCAAAGCCGCCGCCACCGGGCGCACTGGGATGGATTTGTGGCAAATCCTGGTTCTTGGAGTGACCGCTTTGGCACCCGGAGTTCGGCTTATCGTGGGCTGGTCATTGGTCCGTTAATCATCACGCCAGCCTTCATCGTAAATGGTGTTTCAGCCGGCCATGGCATCACGGGTGGATTCACCACCAACATTGTTATTAGCGGGCATACGTTTTATTACACCAACGGGGTTTTGATGAACATCCAATGAAAGCGGCAAACCATTTGAGGCAACCATGAAGACACTCATTCAAGAATCGTCAGGCAGAACGGGGCGGGTCATGCCCGGCGCACCGCCGTTAGTCCTATTTGTTTTCAATCAGTTGCGCAATCTCGCATCTCCCGGCATTCGGTCGTCGAGATCAGGAAGTCTGAATTTAAGCAGGACGGTACTGCGCCGATATAAAGGAAATGACCAGATGCTGGATGATCGTTCTATTCTTCTCGTTGCTCACCGGATGCGGCGGAAATGCCGTTCGCATGGAGCAAGCTGAGAATCCGCAAGGCCGCTACCGCGAGCAGATTGCGGCCGCCAAGCGCTTGTTGGAGCAACAGGAGCAATGGGCCGACCGGGCCGAATGGGAGGTCTTGAAATCTGGCAATGGCTGGAAGGTTATCGCCTGGCGAATTGAGCATCCAGAAGCCAAGGGGCCCAATCGATACTTGCCCTGGGGCTATTCGGTGATCGAGTTGGATAGCGGGATGGTGGCTGTTGGTTACCAACGAAAGGGATAAGGTGGGGATTTAGCGGGAACAGGCGATGACGCCTGTTCTACGTAACGGTTCACAAAAAGAAATTAGCGCCTCGCTGACGCTCGCCGGAAAGAGGGGAACAGGCGAGGACGCCTGTTCTACGTTGATTACAGCGCTTCGGCCAGAACCTCGATCAAGTGCATTGCCCGGAGTTCCGACAGATCGGCGATTTGATGGCGACAACTGGTTCCGGAGGCGACCACCAACGTCCCGGCAGGCTGCGAGGCTAGTTGCCTGAGCAACGGCCCGGCCACTTGCTTTGACAGCTCGTAGTTCGATTTCATCATCCCAAACGCCCCGGCCATCCCGCAGCAGCCGGTGTCCAGCAGCACTGCTTCGCGTCCGGGGACGCGCTCAATCAGCCGTTTCATGAATGCGGGATTCATCAGCGATTTGGCATGGCAATGGACGTGAATGGCAACCCGGCCCGGCTTGGGCTTGAAGGCAATCGCGCCCGGCTCGCGGGTCAACAGCACATCCAGAAATCGCTCCAAAAGGAAACACCGTTTCCTGATTTCCCGCGCGCCAGCAAGACCGAGTTCGACATACTCATCGACAAACATCGAGTAGCAGGAGGGCTCCAGAAAAAGGATGGGATCCATCTCCGCATTGGCGAGCAATTGCAAATTGTGCCTGCCGAGGCTGGCGGCTTCATCCAAGCAGCCCTGGCTGAATGCCGGGCGTCCGCAGCACTTCCGCCCCTTGACCAACATCACCTCAAAACCCGCCGCTTCAAGGAGAGCCACCGCCGCTTGACCGACGTGCGGTTCGTGGTAACGCACAAATGTGTCGTCCCAGAGCCATACACGTCCTCGCACCACAGGCTTTCCGTGAGAGCGACGGTTAAACCACTGATCGAATCGTTCAGTGGCGTAAGGCGCAATGTTACGGAGCGCCGAAATACCGAGAACGCTTTCCATCCCCTTCCTCACCAACGACAATCCAAGGAAGGCGTTAGCCAGCGCAGGAAATGCCGTTCCAGCCCTGCCCAATGAATCCACCCGGCTAAAGACGCGCGCTGACAGAGGAATTCCATCGCGCTTTTGACGCGCGTGCGCCAATTCGGCCTTGAGCAAGGGCAGGTTGACGTTTGACGGGCATTCGGTCGCGCACGCTTTGCACGACAGACAACTCCCTAAAGCGGTTTGAAGTCCACTCCACGACAATGGATCAGCGCCCTCAGTCCCTCGTCCATCCAGCGCGGCGCGAATGGCGTTGGCCCGGCCGCGTGTGGACATCACCTCTTCGCCAGTAACTATAAAAGTCGGGCACATCGAAGGAGTCTCCTTGCGGCATCCGCCGCAGCCATTGCATTGGTCCAGATTGGCAAAAAACGATTCGTCTCGCCCGGAAAAGGCGAGCACGGGCGCAAACGGCAGACGCGGCTTGGGGCCAACATTGACACGCAGATGATTGTCCACTTTATAGCGGCCGTCTGGGATGATCTTGCCAGGGTTGAGAATGCCATTGGGATCGAATACCCGCTTGATCTCGCGCATGACTTCAACCAACTTCTCGCCGACCTGCCCAGGCATGTATTCGGTTCGCGCCATTCCAACCCCGTGTTCGCCGGCAAGCGTGCCTTTGAAGCGCCGCACCAAGGCCGCAACGTCATCGGCTATTTCCCGGAATTTGCGGACGTCCTCGGCGCGGCGCATGTTCAGAACAGGGCGAACATGCAACAAGCCCGCAGCCGCATGACCATAAAGGCAAGCCTCGATCCCACGGTTTTTCAAAATCGCTTGCATTCCAGCGACGTAATCGGGCAATTGCTCGGGCCGGACGGCGGTATCTTCCACAACGGTCACCGGTTTGGATTCTCCTTTGCGTCCGCTAAGCAATGACAGGCCCGCTTTTCGCAATTGCCAGACCAGGTTGACCTGTGACGGATCCTCCAACAGGAGAGTTCGTATTCCAAGTCGTCGCTTTGACATCTCATTGAGCTGATCCCGCGCATCATCATAGAACTCGACCAATAAAATCGATTCGCACGGTTTTTCATCGAGTTCCAACAACGCCCGAGCCTCTCGGAATGCGAGCTGTCCGCGCGTCGGATCCAAGAGAAAACGGTCGAGGTGTTCGATGGCGGCGGGTTTGAGGTCCAGAAGTTCGACAGTCGCCCGCAGGGCCTCGGTGACTGACGCAAAGAAGATCAGGCCGACCGTCTTGCGCTTTGGCAGCGGCACTATGGCGACTTCAGCCGAAACAATCGCAGCCAAGGTTCCTTCGCTTCCTGAAATCAACTGATGAAACGAATCCGGCTGGCGCAATAGACGGTCCAGCGCGTAGCCCGGCCACCGCTTGAGCAGTCCCGACGGCATCCGCAAGCGGATTTCGTTAGCGGATTCCTCCACCAGTGCTCGAATCGCCCGCCGCTGTTCGATCATGCCAGGCATCCCCGGCGCAAGGGTTTGGATGCTTCCGTCGGCGCAAACGACTTCAACCGAGCGCAGGTGGTCGGCCACACAGCCATAGACGGAAACATTCGAGCCGGACGAATTATTGGCAATCATGCCGCCGAACGTCGCGCGCGAACTGGTGGCAACGTCCGGACCGAAACAAAACCCGCGTGGTTTGAGAAATGCGTTGAGCTGATCAAGCACCACGCCGGCGCCGATGCGCGCCATTCGCTTTTCCAAATCGAGAGCCAAAATAGTGCGATTGAATCGCGCAAATTCAATCACCAGCCCATCTCCGAGCGCCCCGCCGACCAGCCCGGTGCCAGCTCCACGCGGCGCGATGGGAATCCCCAACTCCGCAGATGCCTTGATAATGGCGACGGTCTGCCGCGCCCCACGCGGAAACGCCACACCTGATGGCTCGACCTGGTGCATTGAGGCGTCCGTTGCATAAAGCTGGCGCGTCAAATCGTCAAAAGCGACTTGGCAATCGACCTTCTTGAGCGCGGCCCGTTGAGATGAGTTGATCATCGGGATGAAATTCAAAATGAGAATTGCTGACTTGCTGGAGGAAGATGTGTCAAGAGGTTGGAGACCTGCCCCACAGGGTTAGCTTCCTGTCACGCTTATGTTACCATTTTTCGCAGATACGCTCCTGTGTGTGATTTTTTTTCTTTTGCGACCTCTTCCGGTGTTCCCTGAGCAACCACTTGTCCTCCGCCCTCGCCGCCTTCCGGCCCAAGATCAATGACCCAATCGGCCTCCGCGATTAAGTCGAGGTTATGTTCGATTACCACCACCGTATGCCCGGCGTCCACCAATCGCTGCAAGACATCAACCAATTTGCGCACATCCACAATGTGCAATCCGATGGTCGGTTCTTCGAGAATGAACACACTGGCGTTGGGTTGCGAGGGGCGAAGCAGTTCGCTTTCACCCGCGCGACGTGGAAATCCAGCCAATAGGTGCGTCACCAGTTTGAGACGTTGCGCTTCTCCGCCGCTGAGCGTTGGGCTTGTCTGGCCAAGACTGATGTAGCCAAGGCCTGTATCGCATAAAGCCTGCAACGGACGCGCAATTTTCTGAAACGCCGAAAAGAACTCAAGCGCTTGGGCAACCGTCAAAGCCAGCACTTGGGCAACATTGCGTCCCCGGAATTGCACATCCAAGGTCTCGCGATTGAAGCGGGTTCCACCGCACGTTTCGCAACGAACATAGGCCGGCGGCATGAAACTCATTTCCAGTTTGATGGTCCCCGCTCCCAAGCATTCCGGACACCGGCCCTGAGCGCTGTTGAATGAAAACCGGCTGGCCGAATAACCGCGCATCCTCGCCTCGGGTGTCTCCGCGAAAAGCCGCCGGATATCGTCCAGAAACCCGACATAGGTCGCTGGAACCGAACGCGGAGTTCTTCCAATTGGCAACTGATCGACTTCGTAAACCGCACGAATCAGTTCGTGGCCGGCGGTGATTACCGTTCCATCAGCCCGGCTGCGGCCCGCATTCTTGAGTTTTTCGCGAAGGGCGGGCAGGAGGCATTCGCGAATGAGCGTGCTCTTGCCTGAACCGCTGACTCCCGTGACGCAAACAAATCGCCCAAGGGGAATTTCAATGGTGAGATTCTTCAGATTGTGCAGGCGGGCCTTTTCCAGCACGAGCAACGGAGTCTTGCCACGCGAACGCCCGCCAATGACCACCGGGCGACGTGTTCCACGAGACGGATAGACCGGAGGCGTCCGCAGACATCTTGCCGTGACCGAGTCGGAATGCTCCAGGATTTCAGCCAGCGTCCCAGCCGCCACAATGCGCCCTCCTTCAGTCCCCGCCCCAGGCCCCAAATCAATGACATAATCAGCCTGACGCATGGTCTCCTCGTCGTGTTCAACCACCACCAGTGAATTCCCACGGGATTTCAGGAGGGCGAGCGCCGATAGAAGCTTCTCATTGTCTCGAGCATGCAGACCAATGGTAGGCTCATCCAGAACATAGAGCACGCCGCTGAGGTTTGATCCCAGTTGGGCCGCCAACCGGATGCGCTGTCCTTCTCCGCCGGAAAGCGTTGTTGCGCCCCGTCCCAACTGCAGATAGCCCAGGCCAACCTCGCGCAGAAACTTCAGACGCTCGCGAATCTCGGGAATGATATCCCGCGCGATCTCCGCTTCGCGCCCTTTCAAATTCCACGTTTTCACATGCGCCAACGTATCGTCCACGGAGGCGTTGGCAAAATCAACCACCGTGGGCGAAGGAGGGATATTGGCGACTTTGGAGCTGAAGTGACTCAAACGAACCGAACGGGCAACCGGGTTCAGCCGGGTGCCTTGGCATTCCTGGCAAACTTCCCGTTTCCCCTCCTGCCAATCGAACCACGATTCCTCGATCGCCTCGGCGCGAGCCCCTCGCTCGACCTCAGGCAGGAAGAAAATCTCACCAAAACCACGGCACTTGGGGCACCACCCCTGCGGTGAATTGTAACTGAGCATCTTGGGATTAATCTCGCCAAAGGAACGTCCGCATCCCGGGCAGGAGCGTTCGGTCGAATAAATCGTGGTTTTGCCGTCCATGCCGAGCGCGTAAAGAACGCCATGTCCCAGCTCAAGCGTTTGGTCAATCAACTTCCGGACAGCATCCTTGTGCGAGGGAGTGCGCCGCGCTTTGGCATCCAAGGTGCCCACCACAATTTCCACGTCGTGCTCCCGGAACCGGTCCAATCGCAACCGCTCATGGGAGGAAACGATCTTCCCATCAGCGCGGACAGACTCATGACCGTGCTTGGCGGCCCATTCGGCGACCTCGGTGTGGAAGCCTTTGCGGTTCCTGACAACCGGCGCCAGCAATTGGAGGTTGCCCCGGCGTTTGGCCTCGGCCTCAAGCCGCTGCCCAACCCGGTCGCGTGTTTGCGATTCCACCGGAAGCTGGCAATCCGGACAAAACTGCGTCCCCAACCGCGCAAACAGAAGCCGCAGGAAATGGTAGATTTCAGTGACTGTGGCCACCGTGCTCTTGCCGCCGCCGCGCGAATTGCGCTGCTCGATGCTCACCGTTGGAGGAATCCCCGCCACCAAATCAACATCCGGGCGCGATAGCTGCTCGACAAACTGGCGCGCGTAAACATTCATCGAATCAAGAAACCGCCGTTGGCCCTCGGAGAAAAGAATATCAAACGCAATGGTGCTTTTTCCCGAGCCGCTAACTCCGGTGATGACAACAAACTGGTTGCGCGGGATGGTCATCGAGATGTCCTTGAGATTATGTTCACGGGCGCCCTGAATCTCGATGACTTCCTCGGCTTCAATCCGCATGGCTTCTGAATCAATCACGCTGACACTATGGCTCAGATTGCCCCGCCAGCAAAGCTGTTATCTGCGATGGCACAAAGAAGCTTCGCAACTCAGGCAGGTGCCGACGTAAGAAAGCTCAAATCTTCCGGCCTTCAGATGCAATTGCCCATTTTTTCCAGACGGTGCCAGCGCTATTTTTTGAAGTTCCAACTCCCTTACGACTCATTTTCGAGTATATTGCCCCAATTCATGTTGGCTTATTTGTTCCTTTAGTCATTTGTTCATGTGTCGATTTACTATGCGTTAATACGCATTTCAAATTAGTGGTGATAGTCTAGCGCTACGCTTGCCCCAGAAAAACGTCACAGCGCATAGTTACGGATCTTTTGATTTGGCCGCTCGCTCAAGGATTATGATTTCCACCATGTCGTAAAATCGGGCGTAGCCTCTCCACATACTCTCGAATCCAGGAACG
>CAIUEN010000156.1 GCA_903898185.1 uncultured Verrucomicrobiales bacterium | reverse complement strand
CAGGTTGCTCACGTTGTTGAGTGGATGGGTTTCCATTTCCGCAGGGGTGAAAATCTCGTTTTCGGAAGGCTCCTCCTTGACCCTTTTCGTGGGCTGAGCGGCGGTTGTGAGATCGTTTGGGAGATACCCATTGTCCTTCGCGTAATTGAAAAGCTGAACCACAGCGTTCCGGTAATGGTTTCGCGTTTTGCCGGTGATTTCCTTGATCTCTTTTTTCTTTTTCAAATACTGAGATTCCGATCTGAGGCTGCGAAGCCATTCGTCGATCTGCTTGCTCGTGATGTCGAGAATCGGCCCTGGAAATGCCGTCGAAAACCTTCTCAATCGCGTTTCAAGATCGCGAACGTGATAATTTCCTTTATGGTCCGCTTTCAGGGCATCAAGCAGTTCTTTGGCAATTTCTGGAATGTTTTTCATCACCACGACTTTCCGTCCATGGCGCTCATAGAAATCGATGGCGGTCAGCAAGGACAAGCCCTTGAGGCGACGGGACACTTCGAGCGCTTGCTGCACAACAGTGGCCAAATCGAGGTTCAACGGGGCAAGTGCCCGCGTGGCATCAGCATATTCTTTGGCGACATCGTCAATCTCTTTCCCGAATCCTTGAAGAAGTTCCAAAGCTGCCAGATAGATGCGCCGCTCGCGGCCTTCGATCAGCAGGCTCATCACCTCCACGTCCTGGTTTAGAATCCGCACCTTGATGTCGTTCGCCACCGCCTTTGCTTTGGCCAGCGAATTGCGGCGTTGTCGAACCAATCGGCTTCCCTCGTAAT
Organism: uncultured Verrucomicrobiales bacterium; assembly: GCA_903898185.1. Classification (GTDB taxonomy): domain Bacteria; phylum Verrucomicrobiota; class Verrucomicrobiia; order Limisphaerales; family Palsa-1400; genus CAIUEN01. The sequence goes on along the minus strand of CAIUEN010000156.1, from coordinate 11,018 downwards.
ACTCGACCAGAAAAGAAGGATAGGTTTTTGTTTCGGGAACCTCAACTTTGCGGCCGTTCTTTTCCGAGGTCGTTTCTGAGGGCTGTTTTACCACCAGAGGATTGTAGAGGATTCGAATAACGCTTCCGCCTGCTTTAATTTCAATTGGGAAACTCTCCGCTTTGTGATCGGCGGAGGCTACACCATTGGCCTTCAATCTTCCATTCTTCATGCAACCATTGCTAATGGTCACCAAGGAATGTGGGCAGTATGCGCACATAACCGAGGGAACCGGGTTAATAAAGACGGAAGAGGAATATCTTACCGCTGTCGCGCTACTCGCACCCAAAAGGATGACTGGGACCCGCCGCTAACCTACAAAAGAGGTCAAGCTACGGACATTGAAACACATTTCGACCGGTTATGCAAATAAAAGTGGCCGTTTGCCGCTGCCTCGGCGCAACAGACCTGAAAAGGGGCAAAATAGGGCAGGGAATGGGGTGGCTTTACGATAATTTCAGAAAACTCGTAACTAAAATGTAACTAAAAACCGAGTTTTTTGACGCTCCCTCGTAAAAAATGGAGCGAGCGAAGGGATTCGAACCCTCGACATCAACCTTGGCAAGGTTGCGCTCTACCAGACTGAGCTACGCTCGCTTCCGTTTAACTGAAAAACAAATTACGGGAATCTCACACAAATGCAAGCTCTGTTTTTGTAAAAAACGGCGTTGGCTGCGCAAAACTCCCAATCGTGACATCTTCCGCGGCCCGACCAATGTTCAGCGCGTAAAGGAGTGGCGCAAGGCCCATCCGGGCTGCTGGCGCAAGAAGTCTGCCCTCCAAAATGGCACGCAAGCTACTTATATTCAACATTATAAACCCGCCAGTCCTCTTGTAACGCACCTGCGTCCTTGCAACGTACGTTACAAGATGTCTGCCAGTCAAATGACCCTGCTTTTATCGGGCTGATTTCCATGTTTACGGGCTCTACGTTACAAGATGACGCTTTTGGGCATTCCAACAAGCGCCGCTGCCTTCATCCTCTCGCCCGTGGCTGTTGCTCAACATATTTTGATAGCAGTCGAGCCTCTTGCTCCACGAAGACGAGCAACAACAGGTATGCGCGGTCCAAAATTTCTACTAAAGAGAATTTCTGTTCTTCCGATAACATTCTGGTTCGCTTTAAGGATGAGACTGATGAATTCTGTAAATGATGCGACAGCAATGCGTTGGAAGCGCCTGCTATGAACGGCTAAGCGTATTGGAAACAGGTCGTGATACAGTATAAGCCGATCTGGTTCCCAGTCCGTTTGATGCCGTTCTTGATGAGCCGCTTATGAATACCAACAGCTTGAAGTTTTACGTATATGCGGTCATCGGAGCGGTGCTCGCTGGCTTGATCGTGGTCTGCATTCTGATTGCGCTGGGCGCCGACCGTCTGCTAACAACCACACACCAACTCAGCAAGGTGAGTTTGGGAAACGTCAAGATCGTTTACGCTATTTCCAGAGGTATCGATAGGCAGACGGCGCTTGTGAGCCGGATTCCAGCGCAGTTGAACCTCAAATCAATCGAGAAAGACGCAGATCAGTTTGCCCAGATTTCTAGGAGCATCGATTTGCAGTTGAAAGAACTGCAAGAGCTATCGCCTGAAAAGAAGTTGCAGGCGGCGATGGATGATCTGCGGTCAAAATTTCCAGCTTTTCGCACAGCCTCCAGCAACATCATCACCTTGGCTCTGGCATTTCAGCAACAAGACGCCGTCAGCGCATTGTCCACTCAGGTGCTGCCCGCCAGGGACGAAATGGTAAAAGCGACCGAAGCAATGATGATGGAGGCAGTCGCCGCTGCAGAACATGCCCCCAGGCTGATTGCTGCTGACATTACCACCGGCGCGCATTTCGTGGAACTGCTTGGCGCAGTCATTGTTTTGGTGGCAAGTGGCATGAGTCTTTGGGTGGTGCAGCGACGCATCTTGAATCCCCTGTTCCAAGTGGCGTCAGCGCTGACCAGCGCCGCTGAGATAACCAGCCAAAATGCGTGCAGCGTTTCGGCAGCAAGCCAGACCCTTTCCGAGGGCGCTGCTGAACAGGCGGCATCTTTGGAGGAGACCAGCGCTTCTCTTGAAGAGATGTCCAGCATGACCACAAGCAACGCTGCGAGCGCGCAACGAGCGAAAGGTCTGGCAGCGCAGGCCCGAGAGGCGGCCGAAAAAGGAGAAGCGGACTTGGATGCGATGGCGAAAGCCATGGATGCCATTAAAACCTCTGGTGGTGAAATCTCAAAGATCATAAAAACAATTGATGAGATCGCTTTTCAGACGAATATTCTGGCTCTCAACGCGGCGGTGGAGGCGGCGCGAGCGGGCGAATCTGGAGCGGGGTTTTCGGTGGTTGCCGAGGAGGTACGCAGTCTTGCGCGTCGCAGCGCGGAGGCGTCCCGGGAAACGGCAGAGAAAATTGAGGGGACTCTTCGTAACACTGAACAAGGCATCCAATATAGCGCCAGCGTGGTAAGAAGTCTCAACCAAATTGCAGCCAAGGTGCGTGAATTGGCCGAGGTAGTGGCGGAAGTCGCCTTGGCATCCACGGAACAAAGTCAAGGCATCGAACAACTCAATCGTGCAGTCGGTCAAATGGATCAAGTAACACAATCGAATGCTGCGACGGCTGAGGAAAACTCCAGCGCTGCCCGGAAACTCAACGCACAGGCGGACGCGCTGCACGTCGCCGTTAACCAGTTGCTTCAACTGGTTGGAGTTGCTTCATTGCGAAGAGAAAATAACGTAACTATTCAGCTCAGAGGGAGAAATTAGCGTCTCGCTGACGCTTACCGGAGGGAGGGGCACAGGCAAGGATGCCTATGCTACGTGAATATTTACAAAACAACAATCATAACAACACGAAATGCAAACGAAATATCGAAAGAATTCCCCGTTAAATTGGGCGCTGAGCCTTTTTGTTCTTAGTCAACTTGCCTTGCCTGCATTTGCCCAAGTCCGATTGACTGGCGCTGCGGCCCTGGCCGCTCTATTGACCCCCAAAAAGGATGCCATTCAATCGACAAGCGGACAGAAACTGGAGATCACTGGTAAGAATGCATCCATTGGTCTTTCCGACTTGGTCTCTGGCAAGGCGGACATTGGCATGGTGACAGGTTCTCTTGCTGGCGCAGTCGCCAGCGCCGATGCGGAGAAGCCTGGCAGCATCCGTATCCAGGACTTTAGAGCATTTGAGGTTGGCTTCGATCCCGTTGCTTTTGTGGTCAATCCAGCCAATCCCGTAGAATCTCTTACACTCGACCAAATCAAGAACATCCTCACTGGCAATATCTCCAATTGGAAGGAACTGGGGGGCAACAATGCCGCCATCAAAGTTGTTGCTTGCGGTCTTGGCAATGGTCCCCGGATCGCTGTTAACGAGAAGCTTCTGGCAGGCGCTGAACTGGTCAAAGATGCGATTGTACGAGTAACTCCCAAAGACATCTCGCCTATTGTGGCGCAGATGCCTGAAGCCATCGGCTTCCTCGGAACCGCCAACCTGAGCTCAGGGGTGAAGGTGATCAAGACGGATCGACCTCTACCGATGCCCCTGCTCCTTGTCACAAAAGGCGATCCGACCGCAGAACAGAAGAAACTGATTGAAACCGTGCAGAGCGTGTTAACCAAGACACCGTGATCAGCCATGATGCAAATCTTCTTATTAAAAGCGGGTAACTATTCAGGTCAGAGGGAGAAATTAGCGTCTCGCTGACGCTCGCCGAAAAGAAGGGCACAGGCAAGGATGCCTGCGCTACCTCAATAGTTACAAATGCGGTTTGCAAAGCCTTGCGGTTTCTGGCAATCAGTGATTCTGTTTTATGCAATTACAGCGAAGCAAACTGAAATTACTGTTGTTGGGGCTTGGAGTTTTTGTGCCGCTGCTGGTCACGGCAGCGACGCAAACCGATCCTGTTGTCGCCCGCCTCCACTTTGCCGGCGGCAATCAGGTGGTATTGGATACCAATGCAGCCAAGCTTAAGAACATTGGTCTGCTGCCCGCCACAGCCAGTTTTCGTGAGCAGGTCGTGCGCAAGTCCGCAAACGTGCTGGCGGATACGCTGGGCAAACAGTTCAACTCGTCCAACTCCGACACCGCTGCCACGCTGTTCCAGCCGTTGCTGGATGATGTGATCAGTTGCGAATCGGTGTCTGTTTTTGGCGGACGTCCGGACGCTCCACTGGGATTTGTTGTGGCCATTCATTTGACCGAATCTCAGGCGAAGATCTGGCTGGATAATCTTGGGCGGATATTGGGGACGCCGCCGGAGATATTCACGGCGGCAGGGTTCGAGGGTTCTGTTTGGAAGAAAGCCGCTTTCCGCGTTGTGCGCGCCAAGCAGTGGCTGGTAATCAGCCGTGGTGATGATTTGGCGGCCCAGCAGAACGAAATTCTCGGCAATTTGAGCAAGCAAGGTCACCCTTCGTCCAATCTGAAGGACGCCTGGCTGGAAGCGGATGCCGACTGGCCGCGCTTGGCCGCATGGCTGCCGCTATCCTCCAGCCCATTCAAACTGGCTCGCGCCAAGATCACTTTGGCGTCGAAGAACGACAAGATTCGCACCACCGTTAATCTGCATTATCCGCAGCCTCTGCAATGGACTGCCAAACCGTGGCGGGTGCCGGTCGAGCATGTTCGCGATCCTCTGGTCAGTTTCACCGCCGCGCGGAATGTTGCCCCATTTATGGCGCCGAATCAGATGCTCTCAACACTCAAGGTCAATCCATGGAACGAACAAGTCTATGTCTGGGCGGTCGAGACCATGCCCATCCAGACATTGGCCGCCATCCCAGTTGAGCATTCGACCAATCTCTTGCGCGAACTGGCGACGCAATTGCCAACTGTGTTTAACCCGACGCTCAAGACGCTTGGCTGCGGCGACATGAGCGAGTTTACCAATCACCAAGGGGTTGCCTGGCATGGTGTTATGCCGATTGTGCCGACCCTTCGGGCTGGCTCGGAAAAATCGGGCGATTTCTTGTTTGGCGAGTTTGTTCCCCCGCTGCCGTTGGGCAATACCAAACCAGCCCCCCCTGAATTGTTCAGTCAATTCAGCGGACGCGCTGACGTCGTCTATTACGATTGGGAATTGACCCAACTGCGACTGATGCAGTGGCGTCCGATGGCGCAAATGCTGCCGATTTTGCGAACGACGTCCCTGTCACATCCAGCGATGCTGTCCGCGCCCGCGCCAGTCCCGATGGCAGCAGCTCCGGCCAAAACGAATCAACTCGCAAAAATCGTAAGCGCCCGCAGAACTCGCGATACATGGTTGAAGGCTCTTGAGGCGGAACTTGGGACGGCCAATGCGATTACGGAAATCTCGCTTACCGGTCCAAGCGATGCCAAATTGATTCGCAGTTCGGCCCTTGGCTTTACCGGTCTGGAACTGGTGATTCTTTCCGATTGGCTGACCGATGCGGGATTGCGCGTTTTCCCCGGTCCAGTTCCAGCCATGACAAAGCCCAACAAGTAACCCATTCTTTCCTCATGTTGAAATTGGGTGTCAATATTGATCATGTCGCCACCGTGCGCGAAGCCCGTTATCGAGGACGCGACACCGGCGAGCCTGATCCAGTTCAGGCAGCGCTGATTTGCGAGAGCGTCGGCGCTCACGGCATCACCGCTCACCTGCGCGAGGACCGTCGGCATATCCAAGACCGCGACGTCTGGAAATTGCGCGAGCTCATCAAAACCCGCCTCAACCTCGAGATGGCCAACAGCCCGGAAATCGTCGATATCGCCTTGAGACTCAAGCCGGACATTGTCTGTATAGTTCCCGAACGCCGCGCCGAAGTCACCACCGAAGGTGGATTGGACGTTGCGGGCAACTTGGAATCCCTGACCCAGACGCGCAAGAAACTTAACGACGTCGGGATTGAAGTCAGCTTGTTCATCTCTCCCGACCCTGCGCAGGTGAAAGCATCGGAGCGAGTGGGAAGCCAATTTATTGAGTTGCACACTGGAGCGTTCGCCGAAGCATGGCATAGGGCGGCTGCTGACGTCCATGGAGCCAGAGGCTCATGGAACCGGCAGACCGGAGGTCTGCCCCACAAGGAAGAGGCTTCAGAGCAGTCCGAGGTATGTTCGCAACGATCTGCCGAGTTGGCCCGCCTCGTCGCTGCCGCGCGACAGGCACACGAGATTGGGCTAAAAATCAATGCCGGTCATGGCCTCAATTACGAGAATTTGCCCGACATTTACACAGTGCCACACCTGATCGAATTGAACATTGGCCATAGCATTATCAGCCGCTCCATTGCAGTTGGATTAGCTGTGGCTGTTCAGGAAATGCTCCGGCTCATGGCGCCTTACGAGTCGCAATGATTCTGGGCACCGGCATAGATTTGGTCGAAGTGGCGCGGATTGATTCCGCCTATCAGAAACACGGCGAACGATTTATCGGTCGGATATTGCGTCCGTCTGAGATTGCATATTGTTTGACATACAAACGGCCGGGGCCGTTCCTGGCGGCGCGATTCGCGGCCAAAGAAGCCATTTCCAAAGCTTTTGGGACGGGCATCGGTGAACAACTCGGCTGGCAGGATATGGAAGTGGGACGAAAATCCTCGGGCGAACCGTACGTCATTCTCCACGATAAAGCCTTGGAACTGCTGCAACAACGGGGCGGGCGGGTTGTGCATTTGAGCCTGAGCCATACAGAAATCCACGCCACAGCCATGGCGGTATTGGAAAGTTGAGGGTTGACGGCTGATGATTGAGAGTAGAATGTGAGCGGAGCGTTTGTAGTAAGTCCAACCCTTGCGGCTTTTCACCCGCACGGGATAGCCGGAAGGCTGGGTTGCAAGCGTCAGCGCCAAGCTCTAAGAAATGGCGTTGAAAAGGACTTTACACAGGGCAGCATTAAAACTATGCTGGTTCCTCAAATTTAGAAAGCGATTTGCATAGAACTATGGAAAAAGGTAACATGATTGAAGGATTTCGTTTGCATGAGCGAGATACTGGATCCGCTGATGTTCAGGTGGCTCTTTTAACGGAGCGGATAAATCATCTGACCCAGCATTTGCAGAGTAATAACAAGGATCACAGCTCCCGCAGGGGACTGCTCATGATGGTCAGTCAACGCCGTCGTTTGTTGGACTATCTCCACACCACTGATTTAACCCGCTATCAGACGGTGACCAAAAAGCTCAAGCTTCGCCACTGATTCGCGCTTCTTCTGGTTGGAATTTATTCTGAGAGCCATATATTGTGGTTCAATGCGTATTTTAGCCTGGCAAACGCGACGGGCTATTTGTGCTTTCTAAAAAGTCGCGTAAATTAGTGTAAACCCTGCTGACCTGGGTAATTTCAATCAGCGACTCTTGCTAGGGTCTTTGATTGAAGTTCCTCTAAGTCAGCAGTTCAAAGAAAAATATGTCTGAAAAAGTTACAGCTCAGTTAGGAGCCAACCAAATCCTTATTGAAACCGGAAAACTGGCCAAACAGGCTGATGGCTCGGTGACGGTTCAATTAGGTGAAACCATCGTTCTCGTGGCTGCTGTCGCCGCCACGACTGCCAAACCCGGCCAGGAATTCTTTCCCCTTACCGTCGATTATCGTGAAAAGGCCGCTGCGGCGGGCAAGTTTCCCGGTGGTTATTTCAAGCGGGAAGGCCGACCGACGGAAAAAGAAATTCTCACCAGCCGGTTGACCGACCGTCCCATCCGCCCGCTTTTTCCCAAAGGCTGGTTCAATGAAGTCCAAGTCCAAAGCATCCTGCTCAGCGCCGACGGTGAGAATGATTCCGATGTGCTCAGCATCATCGGCGCCTCCGCCGCGTTGTCGGTGAGCGATATTCCATGGGACGGCCCGTTGGGCGCGTTGCGCATTGGTCGTATTGGCGGCAAGTTCGTCGCCAATCCAGTTCACGCCCAGATGGCTGAGAGCGACATGGACATTATTTATGTCGGCAACACCAGCGACGTCGTGATGTTCGAAGGCGCCTCCAAGGAAATCTCGGAGGCTGACTTTATTTCTGCATTGAGATTTGGCCACGAATGTTGCCAACCGCTGATTCAAGCTCAAAAAGATCTCGCTGCCCGAGTTGGCAAGAAGAAGCGCGATATCACCGTGAGTGTCGTTCCAGAGGAAATTCTCAAGGAAGCCAAGGCTTTGGCCGGCGAGCGGATCATTCCCGCATTGCTCACGCATAAAAAGCTCGAACGCGAAGCCGCCGTAAAAGCGGTTACCGAAGATGTTTCTGTCAAATTGATCGCGAAATTCGGCGCTGAAAAAGTGACCGATTCTGTTCTCAAGGAGGCTTTCTACTACATCCAAAAAGAGACTGTTCGCAGTCTCCTGATGAATCAAGGCAAGCGTCTTGATGGCCGTGGGTTGGACGATATTCGCCCCATTACCAGCGAAGTGGGACTGTTGCCGCGCGCGCACGGTTCCTCGTTGTTCAGTCGCGGTGAAACCCAGGCGATTTCGCTCGTCACGCTGGGCACGACTGAAGACGCTCAGGAATTCGATTCCTACACCGGTGGAGAGACAACAAAGAAATTCATGCTCCACTACAGTTTCCCCAACTACTCGGTGGGCGAAACCGGTCGCATCAGTGGTCCTGGCCGCCGCGAAATTGGCCACGGAGCGCTGGCGGAACGCTCAATCGAGCCCGCTCTGCCGCTTCAAACCTATCCCTACGCCGTCCGTGTCACCAGCGAAATCATGGAATCCAACGGTTCCAGTTCGATGGCAACCGTCTGCGCTGGAACGCTCGCGCTCATGGATGCCGGCGTGCCGATGATCAGGCCCGTTGCGGGCATCAGCATTGGCATCTGTACAATTCACGATGAACTTGACAAAATCAGTCAGTACAAGCTGCTGACCGACATCATCGGATGGGAAGACTCGTTTTGCGATATGGATTGCAAGATCGCCGGCACTGAAAAGGGTATCACCGGTTTCCAGCTTGATCTCAAGCTTCGCGGCCTGCCGATTGACCTGATGGTCGAAGCTCTTGAGAAAGCCCGCGTTGCCCGGTTGTATATCTTGGCAGAAATGGCCAAAGTTCTCGCTGCGCCTCGTACTGAACTGAGCAAGTATGCTCCCCGCATCGTCCAACTGAAGATCAACCCCGAGAAGATCGGTGCCCTGATCGGTCCTGGCGGCAAGAATATCAAGCGATTGGTCGAAGAATCAGGTTGCGAAATCAACATCGACGACGACGGCACGGTCAATGTCTATTCGATTTCCGAGGAAGGCATGAAGATCGCGCGCAACGCCATCGAAGGCATGACCTCCGAAGCCGAAGTCGGCAAAATTTATCGCGGCAAAGTTGTCACGATCAAAGAATTCGGCGCCTTTGTCGAATTCCTGCCTGGCAAGGACGGTTTAGTTCACATCAGTGAATTGGCTAATTTCCGCGTCAAGCAGACAGAAGACATCGTCAAGATGGGCGATGATATCTGGGTCAAGTGCTTGGGTGTCGATGAAAAGGGCCGCGTTCGTCTCTCGCGCAAAGCCGCGATGGAAGATCGCGATCGCGAAATGGCTCCGAAGGCTTAAGTCCAAGTCCAAATCCATCAGTTTGTTTCCCCGTCTTCGGCTTTGCCGAAGGCGGGTTTTTGCGTCGCAAACAGCAATTCTCATTATGTGAGGTGCTAGATCTGATGATCAATTTGGCCTTAATTTTCCTTGTGAAACTGCCGCAGGCGGAGAATGCCAGGCAAACTTTGACTTGGATTATTTCCAATCCTCCGTATGTCAGGACGCAGGTGCTTGGCGCAGTTGGCGCCAAAAAATTAGCCACGCGCTTTGGACTCACAGGGCGTGTGGACTTGTATCACGCTTTTGTAAAAGCCATGACGATGGCACTCCGTGGTGGTGGTTGGCTCGGGCTTTTGACATCGAACCGGTTTCTTTCAGTTCAATCTGGCGCTTCCGTTCGGGATTGGCTTGCGAGTCAGTTTCAGCTTCTACGATTGGTTGACCTTGGAGATACGAAATTATTTAAAGCCGCCGTTTTACCTGCCATTGTTGTGGGAGTGCGCCGGGCTGGAGTGGAAGTTCAGGATTGCGAGTTTATTCGGGTCTATGAGGCGGCGCAAGTGCCCGGTGCTGATGTGCGGAACGTGGATTCTGTCTTAGAGGTGTTGGATGGATTCGAGCAACGACCGAGTTCCATTGGATATAAAGCGTTATCCGAGAGCTTTTGCTTACCTCCGCAAATACGAAGAAAAACTGAGAAGTCGAACGTATCTGATTGATGCCGGACGAGAGTGGTATGAGATTTGGGTGCCTCAATGTCCGTCGGACTGGACCATTCCAATGATTGCATTTCCTGACTTTGTGTTCGCGTTGCAAGGGTAGTTGGATGAAATGGTCTTAGTGCGCGTTCGGTTTAAATGAAGAAATCGCATGGTAAAGGAATTTGAAGCTTGGCATTGGACGGGCTGCAATGGCCGGGGCGGCAGCCAAATAGATGTAGTGGCCTTGGTGTTTTTGGCGTTGTAAGGGAGTTAAAAGATTCAAAAGCACCCGCGATTTTGGGGCAGCGATCAGCCATTTTGCCTAATGGGAGGTCTCATTGAACACATAAGGCGTTTTGGCGATAACTTCCGTGGGAGACAAATGGTTTTTGGTATCAGGACAGTCTCTGCTTTGATCGCAAAGCATCCGCCTCGGTCATGGCAGGCGTAGGCGATAGAATACCGCTGGATTGGCCGAATTCAGGCGAATGGCCACCGAGTTGCCGTCGCTGCTGCCGGGCAAATCGAACCACTGGCCGGCGCCCAAGCCGTTGGTTTGGGCTTGGAGAATCCAACCCAGATGATCGTCCGGCCACGCGATGGTGAACGTGTTGCCTCTGACGCTGGCCGTGATGTTTGTCCGATTATTGGCGGTGTAGGGGTCTAACTGAGCGCGGACAAGAAGAATGAGGCAAAGGGGAGCTGTTTTTTGCACAGATGTTGATGGAAGCAACTGGAATCTCCCCAGTTTCCTTGATTAGCCGACGGTGGTTTTGAGCCCCTCGCAGAGATTGATCTGCGAGGGGTT
>CAIUEN010000155.1 GCA_903898185.1 uncultured Verrucomicrobiales bacterium | reverse complement strand
TGTTATTCCCAACATGCTTATTATAAATCTGTTACGATTTTCCTGCAAGACGCCAAGCAAGCACATCGTTTTTTGCTAGTCAACCAACCAGTGTAAGAAAACGAGTAAGAAAAGATGAAAAACAAGCTAAACTGTTACGGGCACAGGCAAGGATGCCTATGCTACCTGAATAGTTACAAATCTCTTTGCTTAACCATTCAAGGCCATGCCCTTGCAGTCAGAGATATCTCACAAGGGCATGACTTTATCTCGGTATTGATCTTACGGCTACCACGTTGGCGCGAGTGGCGCGGACGTTCTAATCTCCGGCGGCACTGGCTTTTTGTAAACGCGAACATAATCCACAAGCATGCGCTGCGGCAGGATCGTCTTGCCGTTCGGATAGCCGGGCCAGTTGCCGCCTACAGCCAGATTCAGAAGCAGAAATCCAGGTCGGTCAAAGATCCAGCGAGTGCCAGCAGGGAGAATGGCTGGCGTGGCGGTGAAATAAGGCTGATAATCCATGAACCACCGGATGCGATTGGGCTCCCACTCGATTGCATAGATATGGAATTCATCGGCAAACGCAGATTCATCGGGCAGTGAAATCTTCCCGCCAATCCCGCTGGCGCCTGAATAACCCGGGCCATGAATCGTGCCATGAATTATGCCGGGTTGACGCCCAATGTTCTCCATAATGTCAATTTCGCCACACGCAGGCCAATAAACCGAATCCATGTTCGTCCCCAGTAACCAAAAGGCCGGCCATATCCCCTGGCTTCGGGAAATCTTTATGCGCGCCTCAATGCGTCCATAGGTCCACGAACATTTGCCTTTGGTCAACAGCCGCCCGGAAGTGTAATTTGTCGTATCATCGACAATTTCCTGCCGCGCCTCGATAATCAGCTTGCCGTCCTCAATGCGAACGCAGTTAGTGCTGGTAATGTAATTCTGCAATTCGTTGTTGCCCCAGCCGTTATCGCCAATGTCGTAGCCCCACTTGGTGGGATCAGGCTCACTGCCGTCCGGTTGATCAAATTCGTCGTGCCAGACCATGTTCCAATTGCCACTACGCGCAGCCGGATCAGCAACCGTGAGGTTCAAACTCAGATCGTCAAAATACACCGAGCCGGGGGAGCCGACTGCGTCGCCTTGAAAGGTGATTTGGTAGCGCACAAAAGCAGTTCCTGGAGGTGCCACTAGTGTGCCTGTTGCATTCGTAATCGCAAAATTGTTCGGATCATTTTGATTGGTTATCATTAGATGAACCCAACTATCTTTCAAAAATGAGCGGGTTTCCAATTCGTTAGTCGTAATCACGCTGGACTTGTAGAGCGCAAGCATCGTCCCGCCGACATCGCGGAACGTGACTTCGATCCAAGCCGCGTTTTGACCTGCAAGAGCATCGGATGAAACCACTTTTGCCCAACCATCCGCCGTATAGGTCGCGCCCGGGCCGGAAATGCAATCCTGATAGATTCCACTGTAGTCAACAACTCCATTAAACCCTTGGAAAACCTTGAAGTAATTGACGCCTCTGCGAGCCTCCGCGCCGGTTTCGCTTGATACGCTGCACAGTGTTGGGCCATAAGTAATCCAATCCTCCACGTTCCGCGCTTCACCCTGAGGCACAGAGCGCTCGCATCCTGCATTATTTAAAACATTGGACGCCATCAACGGCGTAACCAAGTTGGCCAAACACAAACAAATCCCGCTAACGGCAATATAGATTTTACTCATGACCTTCAGTGCAGTTGATGTCTAATGCTTCGTGCCAGAATCAAAAGTCAGTCCAAACCCCGACGGAAACAGGGGTTTCGCGCCGTTGGGAGCAAAATCAGCGCTGTTCAGCTCCTCGTTGCTGGCTGGCCACGGGCGTGGAAGTTTGCCGGTCGGCTTGCAGTCACCAAACAACACATCCGCCATTCCAGCGCCCTCAGTGCCGGGCAGCCATGCCGCCACCAAGGCTGTGCTTTGATCCAGAGCATTACCAAGCACAAGCGGCCTTCCAGAATAAATAATTGTCACCACGGGAACTCCAACCGCCTTCGCTTTTGCGATCAAAGCGGCATCAGTTTCCTCAAGGCTCAATTCGCGACGATCGCCTTTTTTCTCAGCATAAGGCAGTTCACCAACAACCACCACGACCGCATCCGCGCCGACCAGGTTTTCACCGTCTGCTGAATAAGTTACTTTTGTTCCACTCGAAACCGTTTTCTTGATGGCAGAGAGAAGGGTTGTCCCTCCATGCGTTACCGTTCCCGATTTGCCCTGCCAGCAAACGGTCCAGCCACCGCACTGTCTTCCCATATCATCAGCCGCTTTTCCAATGACGGCGAGGTTCTTTATTTTCTTTGAAAGAGGCAAGACATTGTGTTCATTCTTGAGCACCACAAGCGATTCACGGACACATTGCCGCGCGACTTCACGATGTTTCTTAGAACCAATTTTGGAGAGCAGTCCCGGTGCCGCGTTAGGATGTTCAAACAAACCGATCTCCATTTTCACTCGCAGAATTCGTCTCACGGCGTCGTCAACCCGCGCCTGTGGCACACGCTCAGTGGCCACCAACTCTTTCAGGTCGTTGATAAACTCGACGTAATTATTCTTTTTGTCCGGACCGTAGGGGATCATCACCATGTCAAGACCCGCATTAATGGAGATTTCAATGTCCTTCTTGTAAGAGGGAGCGGAGGGGGTGAGTTGATCGATGGCAGCCCAGTCTGAAATCAGAAAACCTTTGAATCCCAGCTCGCCCTTGAGCACATCCGTCAAGAGATGACGATTGCCATGCATTTTGCTTCCATTCCAACTGCTGTAGGAAACCATGATGGACTTGGCACCTTCCGCCACCACCGCGCGATAGGGCGCAAGGTACATTTTCCGCATTGTGGCTTCGTCGCAAACCGTGTTGCCTTGGTCCACACCTCTTTTCGTTCCACCGTCCCCAAGAAAATGTTTCGGACATGCTAAAACGGTAAATCCGCCAGCGAGCGGAGTCTGAAAGCCACGCATCTGCGCCACGCCCAGCAGGGAAACCAAGTCAGGGTCATCGCTGAAACTTTCATAAGTGCGTCCCCAGCGAATGTCCTGAGCAACGGCAATGCAGGGCGCAAAAGCCCAATGAATTCCAGTGCCGGCCACTTCCTCGGCGGTGACGCGCGCGGCCTTTTCCACGAGCTTTGGATTATGTGTGGCACCCAACCCTATGTTGTGCGGAAAAATCACAGCTCCATCAATATTGTTGTGGCCATGAACGGCATCAATGCCGTAAAGCAACGGGATTTTAAGCCTCGTTTTCAAAGCCCATGCCTGGTATTCATTGACGGCTTGCGACCAAGTTTGGCTGTGATTGTCGGACGGGTCAGAGTCTCCGCCGCTTAACATTGAGCCCAAGAAATAGGTTTGAACATCGGCTTTGTCGTGGAGCGCCGGCATGTCCACCTGCACCATCTGGCCGACTTTCTCGTCCAAAGTCATTTGCGCCAATAATGCGTCAACCTTGCTTTCAACACTTGCAAATGCCTGACTGGCAAGTCCGCTAAGGGCTATTGCTGCCAACACCACTGTCCGATTTGTAACTCTACCTGATATAGCTCTCTTAAGTGATTTCATATTATTTTTGTAACTGTTCAGGTCGCTGAATAATTCAGCGTCTCGCTGACGCTCGCCAGAGCGAATGACACAGGCATGGATGCCTGTGCTTCGTAAATAGTTACTTATTTGTTTCTGAATTTCATTGACCCCAAAGAACTCAGTTAAACCATAATTCAACCGTGCTGTTTTTGTGCTTTATATTTTTGCCACTTGGGGCCTGCGCGAATGCGCAGGCCCCAAGTGTGTTAAGACCGATTATATCTTCAAATAAACCAAACTTTACTTCGAAAACTTGATGGACAATCGGTAGTAGCGTTGTTGCGCTGTTTTAATAATCGAATTATCCAATACTGTGAACATTCCAACCTGGTCAGACCAATTACCCAACGTTTGCCAATTCGTCTGCGACAGATCAGTTTTATATTCCACAATGTAATCAACGCCCGCCATCGAAGGACAATTAATCTCGATGGTATTGTGATTATTGAGACTTCTGGTAATTGTCAGCGATGGAACAATCAAGGGGTAAACAAACGCCTGTCCCAAGGTTGAAGCCGTCAAAGGATTTGCAACTTGACCCTCTGTGCGAAAACCATACTGAATGAGGTTTGTTGATGAAGTCGATGACAACGTAAGGATGAACGCTTGTCCCGCCACCAGCTTCGTCTCCTGACTGTTAGTAGTCGCCCTATAATCATGGTAAGCCTCTTTAATGAATGCATATACGGTATAACCCGTTGCCAGACTATTGCTTGGGCAATAACCGGCAAACGTCAGCGCTTTTCCAGCGAGACTTCCGTACGTCTGAGTATTGCCAGCCAGACGGTCGTACTCGATATAGTATTCCGCCTTGAGGAATTCTCTTGATGAGCCGTCTGAATTGGTGCCTGGAGACGAGTTGGTATATTCTTTCGTGTTGGGAGCCAACTTCAGTGCGCCGTTGGTAAAACCGGCTCTAAGGTCAGATGCTAGCGCATATTCCACATTGGTTTTGAATATCCAATCTGCTCCAATGCCACTATTCGTCAGACGTGTCACCCTGCTCAACCAAGAAGCATTAGGTTCAATGGTCAAGTGACTCGGGTCAAACACGACAAGATAAGTGGAGGATGCACTCCAATTTCCCATGTCATCCGTAACAACCAGCTTATAGACACCCTCATCACTACCGCTAACATTGGACAGATAGAGCTTGAGACCTGCTGTGCTCAAGATTTTTCCATCCTTAGACCACTCGTAAGTCAACCCCCTTCCGCTGGCGGTGGCCTCCAAAGTTATTTCCGTTCCAACCGTCGTATAGATGTTGGCACCGAGCCATGTTGTCGCTGTGATCTTCGCTGGGCCAGCCCTCGGAGGCACAACGGCGTTGGCGTTGCTGCTGATAACAACCCAGCCCAAATTCGTTATGTTTTCCAAGCTCGCGTTAGGTCCGACCATTTCAAAACCATACTGAACATGATTTGAATCGGTCGAAATGGCGGTCTGCAGCACAAGGCTGAAATATCCACGCGTCATTTGTGTCGTCGTAACTGCAACAATATTAGAATAGTCGGCATCAAATTCCCTGATGAAAGCAGTGATGTTGGTGCTGTAAGGGTCCGCAAGCGTGTTTGTCAAACAATAACCTGAGAACGTGACCTTCTTACCTGCCAAGCTGTCATCGCTAACATAAAAGATAGCATCCATTTGCCTTGCCCCAGTGCCATCAGCATTCCACCAACTGGGATCATTGGCGCTTATTGGAGATTGCTCTTCTATTACTGTATTTGGGGTGAAAACCAAAACGTTCGTTAACAAAAATCTGGCGTCCAGATCGGCATTTTGTGCCCAGCTGGTACTAAACAGATTTGTCCCTTCGGTATAAGCTTGTCCCACTGTAGGCAACTCGCGGGCAATCATCCAACCCTGCCAGTCTGCCGAGGGATCCACAGTAACATTGGTCATCTTCCATGGAGGCAGCAGTGCTATCAGAGCTTCTCCCAAGCTTGACGCATTCACCGGATTAGCAACCAAACCCAGCGTGCTAAAGCCATACTGAATAAGGTTTGTTGACGCAGTCGATGTCAATTTAACTTCAAACTTTTGTCCCGCTGCCAGATTGGTCGTTTGTTCACCAACCAAGTTGGTGTAACCAGGAGTGAATTCCTTAATCCATGCTTGCGAGTTGTAACCTGACGTCAGGCTGTTGCTCGGACAATAGCCTGCAAACGTCAGTTCCTTCCCCGACAAACAAGCATACTCAACATAGTAATCTGCTTTGAGGAATTCTTTGGATGACCCGTCAGAATTGGTCCCTGGAGAAGAATTGGTATATTCTTTTGTGTTGGGAGCCAAGGACAGCACGCCGTTTGTAAAAACAGCTTTAAGATCAGATGCGGGTGTATATTCCTGATTAATCCAGTAGGTAACGCCACCATCAGTGGAACGTGCCACCCGACTAAACCACTTGGCATTGGGATCAATGGGCAAATCGCTCGGGTTAAGCACATTCAGATAAACCGACCGGGTGCTTGGTCTGCCTATTGCATCCGTAACAACCAACGTATAAGTCCCTTCATCGCCGCTCTTAACGGAGCCCAAATTGAGCGTGGCACTCGTTTGTTCAGGTAAATCCACCCCATTTCTCTGCCATTGGTAAGTCAAACCGCTCCCGCTGACGCTGACAACCATAATGTTGCTGTCACCAATCGTAGTATCTATATTGCTGGCACTGCCCCATGATGTCCCTGTAATATTTGCAGATTGCACAACCGGCGGCACAACGGCGTTGGCATTGCTGCTGATAACAACCCACCCTAAGTTCGCCAAATTGCTCGATTTCGCATTCGGACCGACCATTTCAAAACCATACTGGACATGATTTGCATTGGTGGGTGGCAGCGTAAGGCTGAAAAATCCCTTAGTCATCTGCGTGGTTGTTATTGAAATAGTTTCACTAAAGTCAGCATTAAATTCCTTGATGAAAGCTGTGATGTTCGTCCTATAAGGAACCTCAAGCGTGTTGGTCAGGCAATAGCCGGAGAACGTCACCTGCTTGCCTGCCATACTGTCATCGTTAACATAGTAGATGGCGTCCATTTGCCTTGCCCCATTGCCATCGACATTCCACCAACTGGGATCAGTGGCGCTTATCGGCGAATTCCCTGATATTTCCGAACTGGGAGTAAAAACCAAAACATTCGTTGGCAAGAAACTGGCATCCAGATACTCAGTGTCCCAATTGGTGCCAAACACGTTTGCGCCTCCGTCATAAGCCTGCCCACTTGCAGGCAACGCGCGAACAATCATCCAGCCCTGCCAATTTGTCGATGGATTTACAGTAACATTGGTCACCTTCCATGGAGGCAGGAGTGATATCAGAGCTTTTCCCAAACTTGACGCATTCTTCGGATTCGCGACCAAACCCAGCGTGCTAAAGCCATATTGAATGAGGTTTGTTGACGCAGTCGATGTCAATTTAACTTCAAACTTTTGTCCTGCTGCCAGATTGGTCGTTTGTACGCCAACCAAGTTGGTGTAACCAGGAGTGAATTCCTTAATCCATGCTTGCGAATTGTAACCTGACGTCAGACTGTTGCTCGGACAATAGCCTGCAAACGTCAGTTCATTCCCGGACAAACAAGCATACTCGACATAGTAATCTGCCGATAAGTATTCTTTCGATGAGCCGTCAGAATTAGTGCCTGGAAAGGAGTTGGTATATTCTTTTGTGTTGGGAGCCAAGGACAGCGCGCCGTTGGTAAAAACGGCTTTAAGGTCAGATGCGGGTAAATATTCCTGATTGGTCGGGTAGGTTTTGCCCCCATCAGTGGAACGTTGCACCCGGCTAAGCCAATTGGCTCTGGGATCAATGGGCAAATCTTTTGGATCAAGCACGATCAAGTAAACCAAACGGTTGTCCGTTCTGCCCATTTCATCGCTCAGAACTACAGTGTAAGTCCCCCCATCTCCAACCTGAATGCCCGTCAAAGTGAGCATGC
The DNA here is from genome assembly GCA_903898185.1 of uncultured Verrucomicrobiales bacterium. Lineage (GTDB taxonomy): Bacteria > Verrucomicrobiota > Verrucomicrobiia > Limisphaerales > Palsa-1400 > CAIUEN01. The sequence continues at coordinate 6,974 of CAIUEN010000155.1, read as the reverse complement.
TATCAGTAGCTCCATCCACACTGGAGCTATTCACCAAATTCACGCCATCTTTCTGCCACTGGTAAGTCAAACCGATGCCTCTGACAACGGTGGCTTTCAAAACCAAGTTGGAGCCAACCACCGCATTGGTCGTGGCGGCAGTCTTCCACGATGTCTCCACAATCTGCGGAGGTACCGGAAATGGCGGCGCAGAAGCACTGTTGTCCTTGCTGAAGACAACCCAGCCTAAATTTGTGTTGCTCAGGCTCGCATTGGTTCCTACCATTTCAAAACCATACTCGACATGGTTTGTACGAGCAGTTGTTCGAGAAATGGTGAATTTTAACCCATTCGTTATCCTCTTACTTACATTTGTAATTAATGCCCAGTTGTTGGTATTAAATTCCTTGATGAAAGCAGTGATGTTGGTCTTATAAGGAAGCGCAAGCGTGTTGGTCAGGCACCAGCCAGAGAACGTAACATTCGAGCCCGCCAAGGTATCATCATTAACGTACAAGACAGCGTCCATTTTCTTGGCCCCTGTGCCATCAGGTTTCCACCAATAGCGGTTTGTAGCTGGGAAATCCCTGGAGATACTCGTGTTGGGCGCAAAAGCCAGAACATTCCCAATAAAACCGGCAGCTAGATCGCCAATTGGGTAAGCCGTGCTAAGCTCATTTGTCCCAACCACCATCCATCCCTTCCAGTCTGCCGAAGAATCCAGATAAACATCAGTAGTGCCCACTTGCGCATTTATCGTTCCGATCAATATTGAGCCAGCGGCAAAAAGCAGGGAAGCGGCTCTTGCGGCCTTTGCCGTCCGCGTACGGCAATCCTTATTCAAAATAGTTGTAGTCATTTGTTTTAATTTTTGTTTTTCTCAGAAGCGGTTCACGAATACCTATATTTTACTTCCGATTTAATTGGATTATTCATCCAACCCAAGTCGCTGTCACGGCGGCATTGGTTGTTATTTTTTACAATCCTTTAGTATAGTTTTAAATAAAGGTCACCAAACAGGCCAGAATGCATGCACCCACACTTTTCTGGAGCGCAGACAATCTTGTCCTCTTCGATGTGCGCACAACACGAGATGGACAAGAATATCCGCACTCCAATTTAATCAGTAGGACTTGATAGCAAAAACATCGTTAACGTTGTTGCGCAGATCCAACCATTTCCAAGACTCGGCGTGGCCATCGCAAAACGACAAAACAGCACGACCACTATGACGACAGGCAGGTTGCTTATAATTTGGCACCTGAGTTACATCAGTCCAGCCAGTTGTCGGATCCGGCCTAAAGGTGCTGATGTCTGTATTATACCCGCCTTTAGGCAACTGATCTACGGCGCTATCGTTAGGGTCTTTAGGATGACCCACGTCACCAACCAGCCAAATTTGGCTGTGGCGTTTGATTTGCGATAGTTTAACACTGCCCAAACTATTCCCAAAGAAATCTTTGCCGTAACGAATCACACCATTCGTGGTTTGAATATCTTCCGCCGGACCATACCCTTCACAAGGAGACTTAAAGTAACTGACTTGATTGGTACTAATGTCGCCATCCATCACTGCAGGGCAACGCCAAACGCCGTTTGATGCGTTATTGCGGGTGAGGTAGTTGCCGTCGCTGAGATAATTGAACCACCAATTCGTCTTGGTTTCTTCTAAACCTAAATCACCTGAGCCGTTCTTGTTCAAAGGTGGCAGGTAATCATCGTTGTCACCAGCATACATCAAGAATGCCAGTGCTAATTGCTTGTTGTTGTTGGTACATTTGATTGCCTTGGCCTTCTCCTTGGCCTTGGCCAGCGCGGGCAGCAACATCGCGGCTAGAATCGCAATGATAGCTATGACCACCAACAATTCAATCAGGGTGAACCCTCCATTTGCCGCACTGATTTTTTTTTCATGTTATTGTTCCACTTGAGCCTGCACAGGATGGCGTAGGCCAAGGGTGTTAAGACAAATAGGTATTCAATTGAACCACATCTTATTGAATGAGCAATCGGTAGAACCGTTGCGTTGCCCCAATCGAATTCGTGACGTCGGCCGTTGAACCCGTTCCAATCATGAATGTGGACAAGTTATGCCAAGCGTCCGTCGTCAATCAGAAGTCCGCCAGAGGCAAAGAGCATGACAGCGGTTTTTGGCACCCCTGCCAATGGCGAACAGCAGAGGGTATTTAAGGTAGTTGTATTCATTTTTGTTTTTCTTTCCAGATGCCGAACACGAACACCGACTTTTACTTCTGCTTTCTTTGTATTATGCATCGAACCCGCTTTTCAGTCACGCTGTCATTGGTTGTGCGAACGAATAATACTTTAGAAGTGTTTTCCGTATGGAAAGAGTTTCAACCTTCCAAGTTTGGCATCGCTTCCGGCTTCTGGCGGCGCAAACCCACCCCCTGCCCGTGATATACCGCCAGGAACCATGCCAGTATCACGGCGACCGATGCCGACAAGCCGCCCCAAAACAATGACCAATGCGTACCGACCGGGCTTGAGCAGGCGCTGAACCAGAGACCAACCCCCAGGTAACCCAGCAGGCTGCCAATGCCACTGGTCATCAGCGACATCAGCGCTTGGGCGCGAGCCCGCCAGGCAGGATCAATCCGTTGGTCAAGGTAGATTTGCGCCGTAATAAAATAGAGCGTGTACGAAAATCCGTGCAGCGAAACCCCGGCCAACACCCACGCTTTGCTGTTAGCCATGCAGAGCGCAAACCGGACAACGCCGACAGCCAGACCGGTGGCGAACACCCATTTGAGCCGCCACTTGGCAAGCAGTCCGGCCAGCCCAAGCATCGCGAACACTTCCGAGACCTGCCCCAGTGTCATCCACGCGGTGGTGTGTTGCAGTCCCAGTTGCTGAAGATGCGGCGGCGTGAATGGATAGAAGGCCGAAAGGGGGATGCTGAATATGGCGGCGGCAATGAAGACGACGCGGTGGTTCGGGTTCTTTAAAAGTACCAAGGCATCCCATCCCATGCGCTCGCGCCAAGTGACATGACCGGTCGATGGCGGCGGTGGAGTTGAGGGCAGAAGGAAGGTGAAGGCGCTCAGAGCCAGCCAGATCGCCGAGCCGAGATAGCCCGAGAGCGTCGAGGCATCGGCATTCAGCGCGCTCACCAGCCAACAGCCGCACATCCAGCCGAAAGTGGCAATTGCCCGGATCGGACCAAACTCGCGCTTGGGATCGCGCAGGCGGGAGAAGACGATTGAAGTCGAGATGCTGGTAATTGGCGTGGAGGAGAGCATCAGCGCTTGGATCAGCGCCACCACCAGCCAGGCAGGCCAGGCGTGTTGGATGCTCCAGGTGGCCAGTGTCATTGTCACGGCGCTGGCAGCGGCCAGCCATCGCAGCACCAGCACCGGCGAAGCATGGCGATCAGCCATCGCCCCAAAAATCAACGGCGAAACCAAGGCCCCGATGGCCGCCGTCGCGAACGCAATAGGCCGGATGGCATGCAGCCCATGCGCGTCGAGAACCGGACTCAACGGCACATACCAAATGCCCAACGCCATCCATTGAATAAAAAATAGGACGGCCAACTCGGCGTATTCACCCCGGCGAATGGATGTTTGCATTAAGCTGTTTGAAGAATATCGAACATCGCGCATACCGCGCGCGATAAATCGCGCGCGCTGAGCGTTTCAAAATTCACTGGCGCAAAGGTTACCTCTAAAGTTGGTTCCATTGCCAGAAGTGTAGTTGAGTTGGGCAAACTGGGCCACAGATATTGAGAATTCAGATATTGAGAATGCCTTGTTCGATATTGGGCATTCTTCAAGCACAGCAGCCCTTGCTCGTCAAAGCATTTCACCGGGTATTCTTCATCTGAACATAACCCAAATCGCGCCAGATGGCAGGCCGGGTTGTTATACTTTGAACGGCTAAGAATGTTACTTTTTGCGCCAGATCTTCGGACGTAGCGCAGACATTCTTGTCTGCCGTTGCGCAGGTTTTCCAACCTGCGGGGCGCGTCGGTAATTCCATCGGTTGTCTTGCTACCGACGCTTTGCCGACTGGAAAGTCGGCGCAACGGCAGACAAGAATGTCTGCGCTACATCCGAAGGTCGTTCCCTGCTCTTGGCGCAAAAAGTAACATTCTCACCCGTTCAAAATATACTCGAAGCGCCCGGCAATTTCAAAGCCGCAAAACGCGCAACGGTTTCCTTTGAGGTTCCATTCGCCGAGCGCATACCCGTCGCGCTCAATCAACCGTTGACCGCAACCGGGACAGTCGGTGCTGCTGCCACTGAGGTCGTGGACGTTGCCTGTATAAACATAGCGAAGGCCATTTGCGCGCGCGATCTCGCGGGCTTGCCTGAGCGTCGCGGACGATGTGCCGGGCGTGGTCAACATTTTGTAATCTGGATGAAAGGCGGTGAAATGCCATGGCACGTCCGGCCCGAGGTTGGCGGCAAACCAGTTGGAAGCTTTTTCGAGTTCCTCACGGCTGTCGTTCTGGCCTGGAATCAGCAATGTGGTCACCTCAAACCAGACCTTGGTCTCGTGCCGCAGGTATTTCAACGTGTCAAGCACCGGTGCCAGTTTGCCCAAACAGAGACGGTAGTAGAATTCCTCCGAAAAACCCTTCAGATCAATATTGGCGGCGTCCATCTGCCGGTAAAACTCCGGTCGGGAATCATCGGTCATGTAACCCGCTGTGACGGCTACAGTGGCGATGCCCAGTTCATGACAGGCTTGGGCGACGTCGATGGCGTATTCCGCGAAGATCACTGGATCGTTGTATGTGAACGCAACCGATTTGCACCCGATCCTGTGGGCGGCGGCGGCGATGGTTTGCGGCGAAGCCTGGTCGGTCAGCCGCTCAAACTGGCGCTCCTTGCTGATGTTCCAGTTCTGGCAGAACCGGCAGCCCAGGTTGCAGCCGATCGTGCCAAATGAGAGAACACTTGTTCCCGGATAAAAATGGTTGAGCGGTTTCTTTTCGATGGGATCAACGCAAAACCCGCTGCTGCGGCCATAGGCGGTCAACGTCATGCGGTGGCCGATGTTCCGGCGCGCAAAGCAGAAGCCGTGCTGACCTTCGTTGAGCTTGCACAAACGCGGACATAGATGGCATTCAAGGCGGCCATCCGGAAGCGGTGTCCACCATCTTGCCGTGTAATCGGATTCGACGTCGGCGTTGACCATGAGTTCTCCTTGTCAGCCCGGCTCCTCGAAATGATCCACTTGGAATCGTTGGAGGCTCACAGGCTCGTCTGGATCAATCCACGCCTTTTTCCGGGCAATAAACAATTGGCTCTCAATCGTGTCAATCCCCTCTATTTTTGGCAATAACACGCCGCAACGTCCCTGTGCCGCAGAAACGATCACGCCGTAACGTTGCGGGTCAAGTTCGTCCGGCGAGCAAACGTCTTCCACCGAATGAATCACGCTGACCTCGAAACGCAGATCGGCAAGTTCCTTCGCCATCACCACCGGAAACCGATTGTCTTGGAAGGCTGCCAAACGGGCGTTTCGCCACGTCTCTGCAATCACGCTGTCACAAACTGGAAAACAAGTGCCAACACAACCGCGCAGATCCCCATTCCGGCAGCGCACCGTCACAAAGACGCCATGGCGTGACTGTAGATAGTCACCCATCGCCGTCGGAGGAGACTCGGAACTGTTGCGCAACGCCGCCTCAACCGACCGGCGGGCCAAGCCGGGCAATGACTCGCCGTCGCTGGTGTCCAAGCAAGCCGCCTTTGCGACTTGCTGCCTGGATTCATTCGCAAACAAGATGGCCACCCCGTAGCCAACCCCAAAAGGCCCTTCGTAACTCAAGACTTCATGGCCCGATACGTTCCAGCCAGTCGCGGCCGCCGCGACCAAGGTGGAATCCACCACGTCTTCCGCCGCCGATTCTCTCAGCTCGGGATCGATGTTCTGAATATCACGGTAGTCGCCGACACGAATGAGACGAATAAAATTCTCGTCAAACTGACGCGCCAGCGGATGAAAACCGCACGGGGCGCTGGCTGTCAAACGATGACTCATGTCCCCGCTGGCAACAATCGCGACACAGCGGCGCAACTCGCTGGCGGCGGAGGCGATGGCTTCGCCCAAACGGGTCAAGTCGCCTTCACCCGGAAAATCAAGACTCAGAACCACTGTCGGCCCCGCCCACCCTGCTTCTGCCAGAAACCAGAGCGGCACCAAAGCCCCGTGATCAAGGCTGCAATTGCGGATGTGCCAGGTCTTCACCTGGCGGGAGTGAGCCTCAGCGGCAATGGTATTTGCCAGGGATCGGTCGTTAGGCAGGCTCACCCACGCCTGCGGCGTGTTAAACTGTTCAAACGAGCCTTGGAGTTGAGGATCTGACCACAGGCCAAAAGCCCCCGATTTGCGCGGCGAGTGCGGTGAAATTACGACCACCGTCTCCGGTTGAACCCCCATCACGCAGGCGGCCGCCTTGCGCATCGCCCGGCAACTGGCTTGGGCCTCCTCACCCCGATCACCACCCACGCCGGGCACAAGAACGGGCGCATGCGGCATCAAGACAGCACAGGCCACCGCTTCCGCCCGACAACCCTCGGACGCGCGGCCTGAATTCCCCTCGACTGGCTCAAAGAAGGCATTCATATAATTGATACGGGGTTGACGGTCTGTTTGACGATCAATCCAGTGCCCAGATTCAATATAGTCCTTTCATCTGATTTTGCGAGCCACAGCAGTTATGAAAGTGCGAGGTTGCCCGACCAGAGCATTTCCGATTGTAGTGGAGATAATGCCCTGGTGACTTGGGGATTTAATCGCGACGGCATTCGGCAGTATTATTATCCGAAAAGGTCACAAAAAATTCGACTGGGCTATGCTATGGTGTTGAATTGATCGGGATTTCGCTCTAATAAGTTACCGCTGTATTTGTTCACTGTTTTCTTCTTTTCAGCAACACCTGGCTTTAGCCAGGTGTCAGGCGCAAGCCAATGAAATCGAGCCGTTTTAACGGCTTTCCCTGCGCTTTGAAGCCGTTAAAACGG
>CAIUEN010000154.1 GCA_903898185.1 uncultured Verrucomicrobiales bacterium | reverse complement strand
GTCAGCGACTCTTTCGTTTAAACGCAAAAACACCCAGCCAATCTTTCTGGAAACATTCCGTAACTAAAACGTAACTAAAACCGGTGGAAGTGATAAAACCCCTATAAACATTGGAGCGGGTGAAGGGAATCGAACCCTCATTTCTGGTAAAGTGGTAAATAGTGGTAAATAAACGTGGATTTACGGGGCTTTTTGAGTTATTTTCGCTATAGTTACTTGCACTACTTGCACTCACTATGGCCTATCTCTATCGCAAAGACCGTTCGCCCTTCTGGTACGTCGTCTATTTTGACAGCGACCAAAAGGAGCGCCACCGCTCCACTGGACTGCGTGCCGACGATCCCGGCGACACCGCGAAAGCAAAATCACTCCGTGCGGAGTTGGAAGCTAAGGAGCACCATCGTGCGCCAATGGTGGAAACTTCATCATGGGATTCCTGGGTCCCGAAATTCTTTGAACGTCACTGCAAAACCGAAAAAACCCTCGAACGCTACATTGACGCTTGGAAATGGCCTTCGCTTTGGCTGCAACGCAGACGCATTTATTCACCTCGGCAGCTCACGTATAAACTCGGTACCGAATATGTTGATTGGCGGACGAACTTCAAGAAACATTCCGGAAAAACGGTAGGGAAGAACACAGCCATTTTCGAAACAAAAATCCTCTCAATGGTCATGGCCGAAGCCGTAAGGCTCGGTTTGGCGGATGCCAACCCACTGGTCAGCCTGAAACTTGCGAAAGACAAACCCACAAAAAAACCAGAGATTTGCGATGAAGAAATCATAAAAATCTGCACAGCTTTGAAGAAAGAGCCCGAGTGGATGCAAGTCTCCTTCGCCATTGCCCTCCATACCGGTTGCCGACTGCGCGAGACGCGAATTCCGATAGACTGTATCGACTTTAAAGAAAGGAAAATGACATTTCCGACACCAAAAGGCGGGGATAAAAGAGCATTCTCGATTCCGATGCCCACAGCGTTGGAGCTTTTATTAAGACAAATTACCGAATCCAGAAAGGATTACACTCTGGATTTTCCTTTTCAACCATCCCGACGATGGTCGCAGTTTTTCATAAAAATGAAAATGACGCATTTGTGTTTTCACTGCACTCGCGTTACATACATCAGCCGGTTACGACGGGCGGGCGTTCCAATTCAAGACGCTATGCGCTTGGTAAACCATGCTTCTGAGTTAATCCATAAGGTTTACCAAAGGGAAACTATCGTAGATGTTGAAAAGTGGCGCGACGCAGTAAAATTTCCTGGATGAGGGTTATCAAAATCCCCATTGAATGGGACTATGAACACTCAGTGCTGGATCGGCCAAACAGGAAAAACAAGATCAATTTCCAACATGCAACCTGAAGTCAGGTTCCAGCGTTCTCGACAACTAAACAGTTAATCGCTTTTTCAAGCTGGGTGGTGGGAACAGTCTTTCGCCTGCGGGCCACAAGCACTTCTGCCAGTCCAACCTGTTGCGCCACAAACCATGCGAAGCTCACCATAAGCTTGTGCCTACACCAAGCGGATTCATCGGAGAAACTCCCTTTACCCAGTCCAAAATTCTGGCGAATCTCAAACAAACCCTGCAATGCTCCATATCGGAGTTTGGCGGCGTCATCCATCATTACCGGTTGAGACCTATTTGCGATCAACAGGCACTTGAATGTGCTGCCAGCCAGCAAACATGTGCATTCCAGTAATCCCGAGACGGAACCTACGTTCAAACCCATACGATTCGCCTCCCCTAATTTAACAGTCCAAACCGTTTTCAGGATGGGCCGGTCCATATAGTATTTTGCATATTGTTCATTCTTCATATGGTTCGTTAGATCAAGGCATTTAACAGCCTTAAATTTCGCACGGCCTTCCCCGTCTTTGGCGAGGACTGCGACTTCGGTATTCTCTTGGGGAATCAGCACTGTCAAATTGTGAAAACCACAGAAAAAAGATTGGTCCACGATGCAGGATAAGAAATTGGGCAGCATAACAACAGATTGCTCACAGAATGACTCGAAAGAACAAATGATCTCTTTCGATTTGAATAGATATGTGGATGAATTTCCTGTGTGTTTTTTTCCGATTGGCACCCAACTCAACGGAAAATACTTTCCGTCAACGCACAAAATCGCGACTAATCCCAGGCGTGGAGCCGGTGTTTTATCATCTTTGGTGGGCGGCATTTCCAGGGCAAATGGCTCAATCAAAAGTGTTTTCTTACCTTTAGTTGCGTTTGCAAGAGCAAACAATTTTGTTTCCATTGCCTTGATGTTCAAGTCAGCGCTTTTGAACAAACGAAGACGCCGTTTCTTGTGGCCTTTATCAACTTTAGAACTTTTCTCTCCACCAAGAACCTGTGCCAATATTCTAAAAATAGGTCGACGAATCTCGTTTACGAGTTGATAGAACTTTTTTGGAACTATTTTGTCCAGATTCATTTCCCCAATCACCGCCTCAGCACTTTGTTGTGCTTCCGGAAGCAGCGGCAACTGAGCCTTGGCCCGAATGGCACCCTGCCGAATCCGGCCCCTACGTCCAACCAGTAGATCATTCTTAAAACGCCGGGAGACTGTTGCTTGGGAGACACCCAATAACTCCGCCGCTTTCCTTGTTGAAATGCAAGTACTCGAGTCCAACAGCTCTTGGGGCAATTTCAACGCAATTGAGGATCGAGGCGATGGTCGTTGTCGCAGATTCTTGATTCCATTCTTTCTAAATTCAGAAAGCCAAGACCAAACACATTTGCGCGAAATACTCAGATCTAAGGCAATCTTTTTTGCACTGACACCATCCAGTGACATCAAGACAATTTTTGCTCGACGGCTTTCCGCCTTCTTTGCGGAGGCGGCAAGCTCCTGCAGAACCTGAGAATCTAGTCGATGAATCTCCATTTCAATGGCGCTGTTACCCAATTGGTGACTCAACAGTGTTTTGGTACCCAATCATAATCATTGTTTCAAATGCAATTCTTTCACGATATTGCAATAATATAGAGTCATTAACTGACTTATTACCAGTATGTTAAGCAATACTTTTCAGTTTGGATAAAACAGATTCTTTTGGTGCCAAAAAAAATCTTATTCGGTCCGAGCCAATAGTTACGAATTGACCAGTAAAATTATCCCAGAGTGAAAAAGGATAAACAACTGGGTGGCATTAGACTAGCCGAGGTTCGCAAAAAAAGATCGGAAGATCAAGCATTAACCGCAAAAGAGTTTGCTGTTATGGCTGGTCTCTCCTATTCGACTGCGCGTAATTGGTTTCGCCTCCCAGGCTTTCCCTCGATTCGGGGATATGTGTTTTGGTCCGATTTCATTTCTTGGCGGCGTGCTCACGCAGGTCTGTCACCTGCAAATACAGACGCCCAACTCGATGCGCCCTCGCAAGGCACACATGTATGGCCAGCACGAGCCGCCAAAATCCTAAAAGAAATGTAAAAATGTAATAATAATCATGGAAACTCAAAGTAATCAATCGGAACAACAATTAAGTACACAAACCAGTACGGATGAAAATGCGCTACAACTAATCGTCCGAATACCTCATAGAAGTGACGTAGAGATATTATCGAAACCAGCACCCACGAAGCCGCTATCCTGTGACGCAGCATTGGGTGAAGACTCAACACAAGAATCTTCACCTATTAACACCTTAAAACCTAGCACTACACTTAAATGCAATCAAGATGTGCCGACGTCAGTACGTGAAAAAAGACTGGATAAGCCAAGATTGCTGAGGCTACTTGCAAGAACAATACGTATTCTTTGTGGAGCATGTCCAGAATTTAGTTGAAAATATTTTGAGTGGTTAATTGGATTAATTTTCAGTTTAGTGCCTGCTTTTCAATCGTTGAATGTTCCAGTTCGATCGTAGCGAGGACATCATTGATTTTCTCATGCCCTTTGACAG
>CAIUEN010000153.1 GCA_903898185.1 uncultured Verrucomicrobiales bacterium | reverse complement strand
TTTGGTTCATAACCACCCCGGCTCTGGCGATCCCTCGCCATCGGACGCAGACATCCGGGTGACCCGCGATCTGATTCGCGCTGGGCAATTTCTCAAAATCGAAGTCCTTGATCACGTCATTCTTGGACGGGCCACAGCCGAACGTCCCAAGGACTACTACTCGTTGCGCGAAGGCGGATACTTTTATTGACTCAAAGGTGCAAAATATGAATAAGAAACACGCCATATTTGTTCTGATTTCTGGAGGATTGGCGCAGGACGTTTTTAACATCCCAGCCGACGTCGAGATTCATGTGATCGACTATGATGTTGGCGACCAATCGGATGCTGATCGCATCGCAGTCAGCCCGCTGGATGGAGAGCCGTGTTGCATCAGCATCTTTTCCGTCTGAAACGCTCCGCATTTCTGCCATTTCGCAAACATCTCTTTAACAGCTATGCGCACATCTGTCTCTTCTCTGCAAATCGAACTCGATTTCTTCGCGACGGCCCCGGTTATTGCTGGGGTTGAAAAGTCAGCGCCATTTACTCCACAAGTTTTGCCATCCAGTTTCCGTTGGGCAGAGCAACCGGCTTTCGAGACGGCTTCGCCGCGAATGAAGATCGCGGACAACATGGCAGCGCTGAGACTTCTGAAATACCTGGACGATGTCAAGCGTCCGGCTACATCAGAGGAACAAGGTGTGTTGGCCCGGTATAATGGCTGGGGCGGTCTCTCCCTCGTGTTCGAGCCAGATCCACGCGATTGGAAGACCGAGGCCGAGGAGTTGAAAACCTTGCTGACGCCAGAGGAATACAGGAGCGTCAGGGCAACGGTCAATACGGCATTCTTCACGCCTTGGGCCATCACGCGAGTCATCTACCAAGCCTTGGAGCGGTTTGGAATCCGTGGCGGGAAAGCCTTGGAACCGGCGGCAGGAAACGGCATTTTCCCCGCCGCACAACCAGAGGGTTGGAGTCTGGACTGGCATTGCGTCGAGATCGACACGGTTAGTGGTGGAATTCTCAAACATCTGCAACCCGATGCTCGCATCCAAGTTTGCGGGTTGCAGGATGCCACTCTATCCAGTGGAAGTTTCGACCTGGTCGTAGGGAATGTTCCATTCGGTGATTATCCCATTCACGACCGGCGATTGGGCAATCCTTTGGTTCACGACTATTTTCTGCTCCGCTCGGTTGAACTGGTTCGACCCGGCGGCATTGTTGCGGTTATCACAAGCCGAGGTACGCTGGACAAAAACAATGGGGAAGTTCGCCAGCGATTGGCTTCCACCTGCGATCTCATAGGCTCCATTCGTTTGCCGGAAACAACGTTTGCCCGGCGTGCGCTCACGACAGTCACCACGGACATTTTGTTCCTTCAACGCCGTTCCCAAGGCCAGCCAATCGGAGACGCAAATTGGCAGGAAACGGGAACCCTTCAAACGCCGGACGGCACAGTCGAAATCAACCAGTATTTCGTTCAGCACCCCGAGATGATCATCGGCAGAATGGTTCCCAATGCCGGGCGCTTTGGAGACCCGGCGTGCCGGTTGAACCTTGGGGATGACATGGACGCGATGTTGACTGCGGCGATCAAGCGGCTTCCGGCCAACATTTACCAGGTCGGGGAAGAGATTCATTTCACACCCGAACCGCGACTTGAAGTCTTTGAGGAAGAGAACCTGTCGGCAGTGAAGGAAGGCGGCTACGTGGTTCGGCAGGTCGGCAGCGTCTGGCGGCGGGAACACGACCTATTGACCAAGATGCAGGGCCTCGGAGTCAAGCGCGTCCAGCGGATCAAAGGACTCTTGCGGGTCCGTGACGCGGCTCGCATCTATCTAAACGTGCAAACCCAGGGAACCAATGATGCCCAATTGGACACACATCGCGCCAACCTTAACCACGCGTATGATCGTTTTACTGCCGACCACGGCCCAATCAACACCAGAGCCAATCAACTGGCGCTCTCTGGTGATCCTGATCTTCCATTCTTGATGGCGCTGGAAGATTTCGACGCCACCACACAAACAGCGACAAAGGCTCCATTCTTTTCCCAGCGCACCCTCGACGTCGCGACCGAGATCACCCATGCCGATTCCTCTTCTGACGCTCTCATATACAGCCTTCATGAAAAGGGCCGCGTGGACGTTGAATTCATGGCCAAGCTAACTGGCAAGGAAACCAAGATTCTCATTGATGAGCTTGTTGGCCGCATCTTTCAAAACCCGGAATCCAGCCAATGGGAGACAGCCGATGAATATCTATCCGGCGAAGTCGTCCGCAAATACAAAGTTGTTCAGGAACTTCGCTGTCCTGATTTGGCCGTTAATGTTGCGGCCCTTCAAGCGGTACAACCGCAACCGCTGGGGCCAGGGGAAATCAGGATCAAACTTGGCGCTCCCTGGATTCCTGCCGAGGTAATCCAGCAGTTTGCCGAAGACCTTCTTTCCCGGTAGGCCGCTACGCGTCCTTCCTTCCGGGGTCAAATATGGCAAAGGGTATATCAATTTCTTTTTCCTATGAGTGAAAACAATTTCGACCTCACTGTCCGCCACATCGCGTACCAAAGCCGCTGGTTTCTTAGCGCCTCCCG
>CAIUEN010000152.1 GCA_903898185.1 uncultured Verrucomicrobiales bacterium | reverse complement strand
CGGGAGGCGCTAAGAAACCAGCGGCTTTGGTACGCGATGTGGCGGACAGTGAGGTCGAAATTGTTTTCACTCATAGGAAAAAGAAATTGATATACCCTTTGCCATATTTGACCCCGGAAGGAAGGACGCGTAGCGGCCTACTGGGAAAGAAGGTCTTCGGCAAACTGCTGGATTACCTCGGCAGGAATCCAGGGAGCCCCCAGCTTGATGCGGATTTCCCCCGGTCCCAGCGGCAACGGCTGGGCGACTTCAAGAGCCGCGACATTGACTGCCAGATCGGGGCGTCGAAGCTTCTGGACGACCCGGAGGTTGTGTACCACTTCGCCTGACAGATACTCATCCGCCGTTTCCCAGTGGCTGGATTCGGGGTTGAAAAAGATGCGGCCAACCAGTTCATCAATGACGCGCTTGGTTTCCTTGCCGGTCAGTTTGGCCATGTAATCTACGTCCACGCGGCCCTTTTCATGAAGGCTGTATATGAGGGCGTCAGAAGAGGAATCGGCATGGGTGATCTCGGTCGCGACGTCGAGGGTGCGCTGGGAAAAGAATGGAGCCTTTGTCGCTGTTTGTGTGGTGGCGTCGAAATCTTCCAGCGCCATCAAGAATGGAAGGTCAGGATCACCGCAAAGCGCCAGTTGATTGGCACGGGTGTTGATCGAACCGTGGTTGGCGATAAACCGGTCGTACGCCAAGTTAAGGTCGGCGCGGTGGGTTTCCAATTTGGCATCAGCGGTTCCCTTGGTCTGTGCTTCCAGATACGCACGAGCGGCATCCCTGACTTTCAATAGCCCTTTGATTCGTTGGATACGTTTGGTCCCGATGCCTTCCAGTTTGACCAGCGTCCCGGTTTCCCGTCGCCAGACGCTGCCGTCCTGGCGGGCCACGTAGCCGGATTCCTTGACCTTGGATAGAGGTTGCTCATCGCAATCATCAAAGCTTGGTTCTGGGGCGAAATGGACTTCCTCCTCTGGATGGTAGCAGTTGGCCGGAAGTCTTTGGATGGCCGCCGTCAGCATCGCGGCCATGTCGGCAGGATTATCCAATTGACATGCTGGATCTCCAAAGCGACCGACGTTGGGAACCATTGTGCCAATGATCATCTCTTGATGATCAACGAAATACTGGTTGATTTCGACTGTGCCGTCCGGCGTTTGAAGTGTTCCAGTCTTGTGCCAAGTGGTGTAGCAGATGGGCTGGCCTTGGGAACGGCGTTGAAGGAACAAAATGTCCGTGGTGACTGTCGTGAGTGCACGCCGGGCAAACGTTGTTTGCGGCAAACGAATGGAGCCTATGAGATCGCTGGTGGAAGCCAATCGCTGGCGAACTTCCCCATTGGTTTTGTCCAGCGTACCTCGGCTTGTGATAACCGCAACAATGCCGCCGGGTCGAACCAGTTCAACCGAGCGGAGCAGAAAATAATCGTGAACCAAAGGATTGCCCAATCGCCGGTCGTGAATGGGATAATCACCGAATGGAACATTCCCTACGACCAGGTCAAAACTTCCACTGGATAGAGTGGCATCCTGCAACCCACAAACTTGAATGCGGGCATCGGGTTGCAGATGTTTCAGAACTCCACCACTCACCGTGTCGATCTCGACGCAATGCCAGTCCAGACTCCAACCGTCCGGTTGAGTTGCGGGGAAGATTCCACTCCCAGCCGATGGTTCCAGTACCTTGCCGCCATGGATTCCAAACCGCTCCAAGGCTTGGTAGATGACTCGCGTGATGGCCCAAGGCGTGAAGAAGGCCGTGTTGACGGTTGCCCTGACGCTCCTGTATTCATCGGGAGTCAGCAAGGTTTTCAACTCCTCGGCCTCGGTCCTCCACTCGCGTGGATCTTGCTCGAACACGAGGGAGAGACCGCCCCAGCCATTATACCGGGCCAACACACCTTGTTCCTCCGATGTAGCCGGACGCTTGACATCGTCCAGGTATTTCAGAAGTCTCAGCGCTGCCATGTTATCCGCGATCTTCATTCGCGGCGAAGTCGTCTCGAAAGCCGGTTGCTCTGCCCAACGGAAACTGGATGGCAAAACTTGCGGAGTAAATGGCGCTGACCTTGCAACCCCAGCAATAACCGGGGCCGACGCGAAGAAATCGAGTTCGATTTGCAGAGAAGAGACAGATGTGCGCATAGCTGTTAAAGAGATGTTTTCGAAATGGCAGAAATGCGGAGCGTTTCAGACGGAAAAGATGCTGATGTAACACGGCTCTTTATCCAGCGGGCTGACTGCGATGCGATCAGAATCCGATTGCTCGCCGACATTGTCGCGGAGTTTTCAAACCAGGAATTCTTTGTAGTTTTCAAACCAGGAATTTTTCATTTTTGACAGTTTGTGAAAAGGAGCTGCGGTTTTTCTTTGGCATTGGGAGGCGCAGCCAAGACGGAATGATGGCCGCTTGGAT
>CAIUEN010000151.1 GCA_903898185.1 uncultured Verrucomicrobiales bacterium | reverse complement strand
CGCCGCCGCAGGGTGCGCAGCGAAGCGGGCATATCCTTCATGAGTTCAGGCAAGGTAATTACTTTTTGTTTTCGCCAACGTTGAAGCAGCGAGGTGTTTGCGTCTTGGAAAGTTTTCACGATGTAAACTACATTTCAGTAAATGGCACACTATATGTGTCAATGTAACTATTACATATAGTGTGCCATAATAGTGTCAAGTATGTCAATAAACAAAGCCAATAATCTTGCGGAAATGAGGAAAGACAACCTACCCAAACGAAATCTTCAGCGAAAGAGACTAAGCCGATCATCCCTTAAAAATAGCATAACCAATTAAGCCAAAGGTGATTACGCGATCACTACTAATCACGGCAACCGAATTTCGCGATCATAGCGTGTGAGTGTCCATGGTGTTCTATGCAATGGAAAGATGTCCACGCCCATTGACGACCGCCTGTGTCTGCCCAAGGAATGTGCCGATGATCCAAAGCGATGCCTTGAGACCGGGGTACCAAAGCAGAAAATAGAATTTCGCACCAAGGATCAACTGGCGATGGAAATCATTGGGCACGCACGCCAATCGGGGATTCAAGTTAGTTTCCGGTCACACACCCTCTTCCATCGGCGAGTGATCCATTCGGAAATTCCTTTACAATGTATGGCGCAAATTCCGCATGGCAGCATGGCGGAATGCGAGCCTTGAACCGGGCAGACTCGCCCTCGTAATCGCGCTCAATCACCTCGCCGACCTCATGCAACCGCGCGATGACGTCTGAGTTTTCGTGCGGCACCGCCAGTTCGACGAATTGGCGAATGGGGCGCAATTGCGTTCCCAATTCGGCCAGCAGCGCCGGGATGCCCTCCCCCGTTTTCGCCGAAACGCCAACGCCGTTCGGAAAAAGCTCCGTGAATTTCTGGAGTTCATTTCCCGTGTTGAACCGGTCGATTTTGTTGAAAACCATGATGGTTGGCTTGCCTTGGGCACCGATTTCCTCAAGCACGGTATTGACCGCTACAATCTGATCAAGCGCCCGCGGATGGCTCACATCCACGACGTGCAGGAGCAGGTCGGCTTGCACGACCTCCTCAAGGGTTGCCTTGAAGGCTTCCACCAAGCCATGGGGGAGCTTGCGAATAAAGCCGACCGTGTCGGTCAGCAACGCATTCTGGTTGGTCGGCAGGCGCAGTCGGCGCGTGGTCGGATCAAGCGTGGCAAACAGCTTGTCCTCAGCGAGCGCGGAAGCGCCTGTCAAGGAGTTGAGCAGCGTTGATTTGCCAGCGTTGGTGTAGCCGACGATCGATGCCAGGGGCCAGAGGTGGCGCTGGCGTCCGCTGCGCTGGGTCGAGCGCTGGCGTTGGACGACGTCCAGTTCCTCGCGAATCTTGTCAATGCGCTCCTGTACCCGGCGTCGGTCGGATTCGAGTTGCGACTCGCCTTCGCCGCCGCGCATGCCGATGCCGCCCGATTGGCGCGAAAGGTGTCCCCAATACCGTGTCAACCGTGGCAGGAGATGCTGCAGTTGCGCCAATTCAACCTGCAATTTGCCTTCGCGCGTGCGGGCGCGCTGGCCGAAGATGTCGAGAATAAGCGCCGTGCGATCAAGAATTTTGCAGTTGAAAATCACTTCGAGATTGCGACTCTGCGCCGGTGAAAGTTCGTCATCAAACACCACAGTATCCACTGTGTTTGCCCGGCAATAAACAGCGAATTCTTCTGCTTTTCCGCTCCCGATGAACGTCGCGGAGACCGGCATATCAAGCTTCTGTGTGCCTGTTCCGACAAGGGCACCCCCGGCTGTTGCGGCCAGTTCGGCCAGTTCTTCCAATGATTCGCGCACCTCCAATGATGAGCGTGATTTCCATTCCAAGCCGATCAGAAAAACCCGCTCGGTTCGTTTCGTGTTGGTCGATATGAGTGCTTTCAAGTGATTTGATATTTATTGAGTAGCATAGGCGTCCTCGCCTGTGCATCCTTTTTCCGTCGAGCGTCAGCGAGACGCTAATTTCTCCTCCTGCCCTGAACAGTTCGCTAATTTCTCCTTCCGCCCTGAACAGTTGAGATATTTGTCAAGTATTTGTTGCGCCAGGATTTCAGGGGACGAGTTGGCGTCGATCCACTCCAGCGCCATCTGCCGACGGAACCAGGTCAATTGGCGTTTGGCAAATTGCCGGGTGCGGATCTTGACGAGGTCAATCGTTTCATCCAGCGCGCGTTTGCCCAGCAGATGTTCGACAGCCTGGCGGTAACCCAGCGCCTGCATCGCCGTCCGGTTTTCCGCCAACCCCTGCTCCAGCAGTAATCGTGTTTCTCCCACCAAACCGTCGGCGAACATCTGCTCCACCCTGCGATTGATACGATCTTTTAAGTCTTCCGGCGCGCGCCTCAGTCCCACCGCAAACCAAGGGCTTGGGATCGATTCGCCCGACGGCCAGGCGGCACGCTGGGCAGAAAAGGGTTTCCCTGTGAGCCGGATGACTTCCAGTGCGCGAACCACACGGCGGAGATTACAACGATCGATTTTTTCGAAGGTCACCGTGTCGCGCATCTTCAATTCTTCGAGCAGTTCGGCCAAAGGGAGTCCCTCAAGCTGGGCGCGCAACTGCGGATTGGATGGGGGCGCATCTCCAAGACCGTCGGAATACGCTTTGAAATAGAGACCACTCCCGCCGCAAAAGATTGGAACTTTGCCCCTGCCCTGGATCTCGCAGACCGCCGCTTGGGCCAACACAACAAATCGAGCGGCGTCAAAAGATTCACTCACGCCGGCGATGTCTATAAGATGATGGCGGATGCGCCGTTGCTGTTCGGCGGTCGGTTTGGCCGTGCCAATAACCATCCCGCGATAGACCTGCATTGAGTCCACCGAAATGATCTCGCCCCCAACGCGCTCGGCCAACGCCAGCGCAACGTCCGATTTTCCGACCGCCGTCGGGCCAACAATGGAGATGGGGAAGGAATCAGCAATTCTCATTTTGAGGAAGGAAGGCGAGAAACGCTGATCTGCCTGCGCACGAAGTTTTTGCCCTCCCTGCGGAGCCAGAGGCACCGCAACTGGCAGACCAGAGGTCTGCCCCACATAATGAGAATTGCTGGGAAGGAATGCATGGTTCCTGGCGAAATAGACAACATCACCCCAAGGTGAGTCGCGGTAATCTTTGAGGCTGTTTCCGAGACAAGGTACACCAGAGACACACTCCGGCGGCCAAAATCGCCACGCTGATCAGTTGTGCGGGCGTAATCCATCCCCCAAAGTAATACACCGGGTAATCGCCACGCAACGTTTCGACCAACGAGCGTGTCAACGCATAACAGACCAAGTAGGCCGCAAAAACCTGGCCGTCAAATTTCTTGCGCTGAAACAGCCAGGCCAAGCCGAGGTACAAGCCAAGGTTCAACAGCGAATCATAAATCTGCGTGGGATGAACGTGGTTTGGGTGCGTTGCATGGCCGAATGGATACTCGATTCCCCAAGGAAGCGACGTTGGCCGTCCGTAGCAACAGCCGTTCATCAGGCAGCCCAATCGTCCGAATACGTAACCAAGAGCGACGCTCGGAGCCAGAATGTCCGCCAATTTCCAGAGTTTCATTCCCCTGCGCAACGCATAAAGAATGCATGCCGCAGAAGCGCCGATCAGGCCGCCGTAATAGACCAAGCCCCCGGCGCGCACGTTGAACATCTGCCACCACGGCTCGCCAGCAAATGACTCACGCCAATAGGAAATGACGTAAAGCGCGCGCGCCCCGATCAATGCGCCCACCAGCAGCCACGGCCCGATGTCAAGTATTGTCACAGGCTCGATTCCATCGCGTTTTGCGCGCCGGCTGGCCGTCCAGAGCCCAGCCATAAAGCTGAGCGCCATGAACACGCCATACCATGCGATCTGGAATCCTCCGATTTCAAATGCAACCTTATCCATTCACTAAACAGTAAAGCCCGCCGTTCAAAAGAGCAAACAGCGAAGAAGTTTGCTGTTTTTTTCAGTTTTCAGCCGTTTTACATCCATCAATCCCTATTAAAGCGCGCCATTGCGCTAACCTTATAGCAACAGTGCTACACGATAGATGCAGTTCCTAAATGTGAAAAATGCCGTCAAACTGGGGCCAAGATCAAACGGCGAGTGTATTCCCAGCGGAGCACATCTCTGGTTCAGTTCCGCCCCGTGTTAGGTCAATTGCCACCGTGGAAATTCAGGCTAGTAACTGGAATTGTTTGTCCCCGGCAGATGTTATTTTGCGTGACATATTTTCAGATTGCTCCCGAACCTTCGCCTTTGACCGTCTCCCTTTCCGGCAAATCATGGAACTCGAAGCCAGGCACTCCCCTTTCCGCGAGTGTGCTGGCATGGAACCATTCACCACAGACCTGAGCGGTATGTCGAAAAATGCCGTCCATGCAGACGCGCAGAATGCATTGGTCAGGAAACCTCAACCGATCCAGCAAAAGGGGTAATGTTGGAACGAGATCATAAAAATATCGGGCTTGATCGAAAACGAAAACATCCAAATACATCGGTGTGTGTGCGCATCTCAGATTTTTCTGGAGCGCGAGCATTTCTGTCCGCGCTCAGGCCACTCTCGCCGGACATCGGAAAAATCTGAGATGCGCACACACGCTTGCTCTGCCAAGAGGCCGCTGCATTGCGCCGACAACTTCCTGGTTTCGGTTCCAACATCCGCCACCCTCGCCGCTTTGCCCTGCCCTTCGTTACGTTTTGTCCTGTCATCCATCTGGATTAGACCGACTCAAAGAGTCTGCGGAAGTGAAAATTCTGCGGGTAAACGTGGGTAATAAATGCCTCCACTTGAACCCTATCATCGGGGAAACACGGGCCATTCCAGATTCAATTACCAGATTTAGGATGTATTGCCGAACGTTGTTGATGTTGTTTCGCGGTCCCGCTCCATTCTCATTTTTCTTAAATTCTCTCTTCACTCGACATGGCCCATTAAGGTAGTTTCTCCGCCGCATGAAATCCGCTCGTGTTAAAACCTTGCTGGCCGGAGTATTTCTCCAGGCTGTCACGCAGGGCGTTTTGTTTGCGCAAACAACGCCCGCAATGTCCCAACTCCAAGCCGCGCCCCCAAATGCTCCAGCCGCCGCAACTGCCCTGACAGTCGTGCCAGCCGACAACGCCTGGATTCTCATCAGCTCGGCGCTCGTGCTGATGATGACCGCCCCGGGCTTGATTTTGTTCTATGGTGGCCTGGTGCGAGGCAAGAACGTGCTCGGAACGATGATGCACAGCCTCATTTTGATGGCGATGGTGTCGGTTTTGTGGATGGTATTCGGCTACAGCATGAGTTTTGGGGACGGCAACGCCTTTATCGGCAACCCAATGCAGTATTGGATGCTTAACGGCGTGGGGGGCGTCCCCAATGGGGATTACGCGCCCACCATCCCGCACCAGAGCTTCATGCTTTTCCAGATGATGTTCGCCATCATCACCCCGGCACTGATCAGCGGAGCGATTGCCGAACGCATGAAGTTCAAGGCGTTTCTCCTGTTTACTTTTCTATGGATGGTTGTGGTTTATTTCCCGATTTGCCACATGGTCTGGGGCAAGGGCGGACTGATGAATTACGCTCTGGGAGGAAAAATCCCGGTGCTGGACTTCGCCGGCGGCACGGTGGTTCACATCAGCTCAGGGATTTCGGCGCTGGTTTGCGCGTTCGTTCTAGGCAAACGGATGGGTTATCCCCGGGAGCCAATGCCGCCTCACAACGTGGTTTACAGTCTGATCGGCACCGGCCTCCTTTGGGTCGGCTGGTTCGGGTTCAATGCAGGCAGCGCGCTCAACGCGGGAAAACTGGCGACGAGCACCTTTGCGGCGACGCATTTCTCGGCTGTCGGCGCGGCTTTGAGCTGGACCTTTATCGAATGGCTGAGCAAAGGCAAACCGAGCGTGCTGGGCGCGGCATCCGGCATGGTGGCGGGCTTGGCGACGATCACGCCTGCGTCCGGGTTTGTGACGGTTCCCATGGCGTTTTGCATCGGGCTGACAGGCGGCGTGGTCTGCTATTATGCGGTTACCAAGGTGAAAGCCCGTTTCGCCTATGATGATTCGCTGGACGTCTTTGGCGTCCACTGTGTTGGCAGTGTGGTTGGAATGCTCCTGCTCGGTTTGGCGGCAAACGCCGGCGTCAATGAAGCCATAGCCAGCGTCAGCATCGACGGACACAAACTCTCGTGCGTCGGAAGCATTGCGCAATTTGTCGCGCAATTTAAGGGCGTCTTGATTACATTGGCATGGAGCGCGCTGGCCAGCATGGTCATCCTCAAAATCGTTCAAGCCTCTGTGGGCTTGCGTGTTGAGGAAGATGAAGAGAGCCTGGGGTTGGATCTGAGCCAGCATGGAGAAAGCGCTTACAACGATTAAGATGCCTATGAAAAAAATCGAAGCCATCATCAAGCCGTTCAAGTTGACCGACGTTCGCGAAGCCTTGCTGGAACTGGGGATTCAGGGCATGACCGTCTGCGAAGTTAAAGGATTTGGGCGTCAAAAAGGACACACCGAAATCTATCGCGGCAGCGAATACACCGTCGATTTTCTTCCCAAGACGAAGCTCGAAATCATCGTCACCAACGAACAGGTCGAGCCAGCGATTGAAACCATCATCAAGGCCGCCAGAACCGGCAAAATCGGCGACGGCAAGATCTTCATTTCAAACGTAGAAGACGCGGTCCGCATTCGAACCGAAGAGCGTTCGGATAAGGCGATATAGTCAAGACCAAGAAAGAGCTCTGAGTTCTCTTTTTTCGCCACTCCTTTGCGCCAATCGATCATTTAGCCGACAAGACTTCCTGCTTCAGCAGTTGGGACGGAATGGCGGCGAAATGCGGGTCACGATGAACGAGCGTCGCTGTTCGCAATGAGGCACTCGCGGCGATCAGAGCGTCCATTGAGGCAACGCGGGCGCTTGCACTGATTCGCAAGCGAACCGCCTCGCTCCGCACAACCTCATCCACGTTTACAACTTCATTTAACAAGGCACGGTAACGGTTTAGTTCCACTGAAGTGCGTCATAACTGCTCGTCAGTTTGATCAAGATTGTCGTCATGCTTCCGTTCAAGAAGCAGGTCGCCGATAGGATCTGCTCCAGGTTTAAGCCACCGCTTGCCCGAGCCCAAGAGTTGCCGGGCCATTTCACCCCGGCTTCGCAAAGGCTTGACGATAATTGATCCTTCCCCCGCGCTAACCCAGTCCAGCCGCGTTCCAGGATGAATGTCAAATTCCCGAACGATTTCAGGCGGGATACTAACCTGATTGCTTTCAGTCACGGTCGTTGTCATGAGCATAAACTACTCCGTCGCCCCTCGCGCCACAAGCCCACAAAACTCGCTTCGCGTTCCCTCTTGTGTTGGTCTGAAAACTGCCTATAACTGGTCTGGAGATGAATCGAGACAGTTCTGGTCCGGCGATTATGGTATTAGGGGTGGGTTCGTTTGCCCAAAGCATCGCCGGAGTTTTAAAGGATAACGGCGCAGAGGTATCTACCTATTTAACGCGCAACTATGGTCATTACCCACCCTCTTTGGTGGGCTCGACCTTCAGCCGCGAGAATTATCCCAGCCCATGCCCATTGCTGCGCGAAAAAAAGGTCAAGCTGGTCATGCCGATGTCCATCGATTGGGCGCAATCGCCTTGGAGCCAGGACTTGATTAACTCGGGTGTGCCGATTTTTTGTCCGACCGGCGACGCGATGAAGATCGAGCGGGAACGGGATTTTGCGCGGGTATTGTGCGAACGTTTCCATGTTCCTTTCCCAAAAGCGTATGTGGCACCGAACAGACTTGAAGCTGAAAAAATTCTCCATTCCAATCCGTGTCCTTACGTCCTGAAGAACCCGCTCTGTTCGCCGACCAGCCCGGTGCATACCATTCTGTGCGAAACGGTCGAAGACACTCGCTCGTGGCTCAGGCATATCGATTATGCCGAAGGCGTTTTTCTTCAGGAATACCTGGGGCGGCGTGAAGCCGGGCACATTGCTCTGATCAGCGGCGGCGAGATTTATTCGGTGGTGACGAATCAGGAGTACAAGCGGGCATTCACTGGCGATATGGGGATTGTGGCGGGCGCGCCGCTGGGCGGATTGATTGAAAAGGATCCGGGCGACAAATACGGCCTGGCCCGCAAGCTCATCCACCCGCTGCTGCCGTGGTTCCGCGAAGTCAACTATCACGGCCCGATCCAGGTGACAGCGGTGCTGCGCGATAATACATGGAACGTGATTGAGTACAATGTTCGCATTGGCGTCACATCCGGGCCGATGATTCTGCGGATGCTTGAGAACCCGGTGGAAGTCCTTCTGCGAACAGCGCGCAATGAGCCACTCGACCTGCAGTTCAAGCCTGACCTCTGCTACGGTTGCTCGCTGACCCTCGCGGGCTACGGCTATCCATTCGTCCAAGTGCGCGGCCCTCAATTGCCAGTCGATGTTAAAGGAAGTTTCGACTGCGATGTCTGGTGGAACGAAGTAACGCGCGAATCGGAGCGCGGTTTGTTGACAACGGGTCCGCGCATTGCCGATGTCATCGCGCTGGCCGGATCGCTTGATGAAGCCATTAAGAAGGCTTACTCGAATATCCGGCGCATCCGCGTGCTGGGCAGCTATTTTCGTCCTGACGTCGGAATGAGCCTCTGGCCTCCCGGTAAACTGTAGTCTGGTATTTTTGCGGTTTTCTATTATGCAACTCTCCACACCTCCGCTGAGGTCCGCTTGGATCGAGATCGATCTTGGTCGGCTGAAGCGAAACTACGAACTCATAAACCAAGACAAGCCCAAACATCTTCGGCTGCTGTCGATCGTCAAAGACGAGGCCTATGGGCATGGCGCCGAAGCGGTTGCCAAGGTGGCTCTGAAATGCGGCGCTGATTTCCTCGGCGTCAGCGATCTCGACGAAGCTCTGGCCCTGCGCGAGCGAGGCGTCAACGCCCCAATTCTTCTGCTCTACGAGCGCCAGGAATCGGAACTGCCCTGGTGTGTCCATCACAACCTGACCTGTTGCGTGGGCGATCTGAACATCGCTCGCAAACTGGCGGGACTGGCGGCTGCGGCTGGCAAGCGTGTGCCCATTCATCTCAAGGTGAACACGGGAATGAACCGCTACGGCATCGCTTGGAACGACGCCGGCCCGCTGATGGAAGAAATCAAGAGTCAATCATCCCTCCACCTCGAAGGAGTCATCAGCCATTTCTCGATGTCGGACGAAACCGACAAGAGTTTCGCGATGCTCCAGTTGGAGCGATTCAACCGGGTGCTTGACGAACTGAAGGCTCGCAACATTTCGGTCCGCCTGCGCCACCTGTGCAACAGCGGCGGATTCCTGGACTTGCCGCAGGCGCACTTTGACATGGCGCGCGTGGGGATTTTGCAGTATGGAATTTTTCCATCGCAAGTCTGTCGGCGGATCGCCGGGATTGAGCCTGTGATGTCTGTCAAGGTGCGCGTGGGAACCATTCAGCAGCTCAAGCCCGGAGATAAGGTGGGCTATGGCATGAGGTATGAAGCAACTTCGAATCGACGGGTCGCTGTGCTCCCCATAGGGTATGGCGACGGTTTTCCGCGCGTGCGAAACATGGGGTCGGTTCTCCTTCATGGACGTCGCGCGCCAATCATTGGTTCCATTGCCATGGACGCGCTGATGGTGGACATCACCGACATTCCGGCGGTCAACGTCGGCGACGAGGCGGTCGTCATGGGACGCCAGGGCGCGGACGAAATCTCCGTCCACGAGGTTGCCAAATGGAAAGGTTCTGTTTCTTATGACATTCTGGTCAGTTGGAAATTCAGGCTGCCCCGCATTTATCTTCCTGCGGAAGGGATCAACGAGACATTTTCATTGAGGCTCGGCTGAAAACAGAATCCATGAAACTGCTATTTTCGGAATACAAGTCCGACTACAACAACTACATCTTCCCTTATGCCATCTGGGGCTTCCCAGAGGCGGGGGAGACCCCGGCCAGTCTGTTCGATCAGGGATTCCTCCCCTCGTCGCGCGACTTGGACCGTTTTTATCTCTGTCGGCATGTGCGCGTTGAGCTCAAGGAATTCGAGCCCTCGTCGGAGAACCGGCGGGTTCTGCGCAAAGGCTCCGGTGTAAGCGCCAAGCTCATTCCACGGGCCGAGTTCGAATTTACCGCAAAGCGCCGTGACTTCTACAAGACCTATGCCGACATCCGCTTCGGCAAGGACGTAATGAGTTACGAGCGCCTGGACGCGTTGTTCACCTCGACGATCACCTCGCACTTGCTGGTGTTCACCGACACCCATACTCATGCGGAAATGGGCGCGGCCACGCTCTATATTGAAGGCGACATGGCCTACTATTATTACGCGTTTTACGACCTCAACTACTACGCGCGCAACTTGGGCATGCACATGATGACCTTTGCCGTGGACCTGTTTCGCAAGAAAGGTTTTCGCCATCTTTATCTCGGATCGTGTTACTCGCAAAATGCGCTCTACAAAACCCAGTTCGCTGGAGCCGAGTTCTTTAACGGCGTGCAGTGGTCGCGCAACCTCGACGAACTCAAATACCTGATCAGCCGCGAGAAAAAGGAAGTCCACCAGCACCTGCTGGAAACGCTCGAATACCGCGACATCTTTTGCGATGGCAAGCTGGAGAAACTCGTCGCAACCAGTCGGATGAAGGTGGAGTTGAAAGTTGGCTGAAAACTGATAACGTGCGAACCAATTTGCCTGCATAGTATCAACGTGTTATAAGAAAGCCGTGTTTTTTTGCCGAAAGGCATTGACGATGACAACACCAAGCACCAGTAGGGATCCTTTTTCGTGTTGCCGTGCTTCTTGCTGGAAACTGAAAACTAGCAAACTTCCCTCCGTTGCATCATCATCTGGCGATGGCTGCGATTCTGGCTGCGACTGATATTGATGTTCGGATCAATGAGCGTGTGATTCTTGATCACGCGTCGTTGGCGCTGGAGGAGCGCGACCGCGTCGGAATGGTCGGACGCAATGGCTCTGGAAAATCGACTCTGCTGAAAATCCTGACCGGCCTGTCTGCGCCTGATTCGGGAGAAGTCACGAAACGGCGCGATCTGACCATCGGCTATCTGCCTCAGCAATTTTCACTCGATCCCAGTTTGAACGTCGCGGAAAATATCCGCTCCGGCGCGCGGCATGTGCTCGATTTGATCGCCCAATTTGAATCGCTTCCCCCCGAATCCAAACGGCATGCCGAATTGGAAACACGCATTCTGGCTCTGGACGGCTGGGGACTGGACCATCGCATCGACACCGCCATTGCGCATTTGAATTGTCCGCCAGGCGAGCGACGCATCGAAACCCTGTCCGGCGGCGAGCAACGCCGGGTGGCGCTATGCCGTGCCATCATCTCGCGACCCGACCTTCTGATTTTGGATGAGCCGACCAACCACCTCGACACCGAATCCATCGAGTGGGTGGGCGATTTTTTGGAGAACTACCCGGGCGCGTTCCTCATGGTGACGCACGATCGTTACTTTCTTGATAGCATCACCAATTGCATCATCGAACTCGCCTACGGCAAGACCTACTCCTACACGGGCAACTACACGGATTACCTGACTGCCAAGGCCGAACGCGAGGCTGCGGCTGAGGTCACGGAACATAAGCGCCAAATGTTCTTGAAACGTGAATTGGCCTGGGTCCGCCGCGGCCCCAGCGCGCGCCGAACCAAGTCCAAGATTCGATTTGATCGCTTCTACGAGGTGGAAGCCCAAGGGCCGCCGGAGATTGACAAGGATATCGACATGGTCATCCCACCGCCACCGCCGCTGGGCAACCGAACGGTCGAATTGGCGGAGGTTGGCATGGAACTGGGAGGTCGGCGGCTCTTCTCGGACCTGAGCATCAATTTCGAGAATGGCCAGCGTTTTGGCATTACCGGGCGCAACGGCTTGGGGAAAACAACGCTCCTCAAAATCATTCTTGGACAGGTTCAACCGACCGAAGGAACAGTCAAGACCGGGCAGCTCACCCGGTTCAATTACGTTGACCAGGGTCGGCTCCAACTCAATGACGAAAACACGGTCATGGATGAAGTTGGCGATGGCACCGAGTTTGTGATTTTCGGCGAGCAGAAGCTTTCGTTGCGGGCTTACCTCAAGCGATTCCTATTCACTGACGAGCGCATCACCACCCAAGTCAAATACCTGAGCGGCGGCGAAAGGAGCCGTCTGTTGTTGGCGCGCATCCTCAAGAATGGCGGCAATTTCCTGATTCTCGACGAGCCGACCAATGATTTGGATTTGGCGACCCTGCGCGTGGTTGAAGAGGCGCTGGTCGCGTTTCCCGGAGTGGTGCTGGTGGTCAGCCACGACCGCTATTTCCTGAACCGGGTATGCACTGGCATCCTGGCGTTTGAGGGCGACGGACGGATTGTTTACAGTCCCGGAGACTACGATTATTACCGCGAAAAACGCGACCAGCGACTGGCAGCGTTAGCCGCCAACAAGTCCGCGTCCGAATCGGAACGAAAAAAGGACGCGCCAAAGTCCCAGGGGAATCGTCCACGCAAGCTCTCGTTCAAGGAAACGCGCGAACTGGAGGCAATTGAACCCGCAATCCACATTGCCGAAGCCAACATCGCGCGAATCGAAGCTCTCTTTGCCGGGCCGGATTTCCACCGCAAACACGGTCAGAACATCGACACACTGACCTCCGAGCTTGCCGCCGAAAAGGAACGAATCGCCGCCCTCTTCGCACGATGGGAGGAGTTGGAGAGCATTAAGACTTGAGAGTGGGAGGGGCTGAATATCCAATATCGAACAAGGAATTTCCAATAATGAAGTTGGAAGATTTAAGAGTATCCGCATTTTGGCCGTTTCGTGCCGATTCACTGGTGGGCGTATCTGACATTTTTCTGATAGGGTAGGGATGCGGGATTATACTGCAAACGGGTAAGATCGTTCCCTTCTTATCGGTGCAAGAATAACATTCTTCCCGTTCAAAGTATAAATGCCTTGTTCTTCATCTGCGTTAATCTGCGTCATCTGCGGTTAACAATTTTCTAACCACAGATGAACGCAGATTAACGCAGATATTATGAATCATTCAGTTTTTAATGCCAGCCCGGCAGTGTGCAGGATTCCAACGCACAGCTTTCTGAACCAGAACAAACGCAAGGGGCAAAAGGCGCAGGGGCGCAAAGGGGAAGAAGTTGTTTGTCTTCTTTGCGTCTCCGCGCCTTTTGCCCTTTGCGTTTTCTCCTCTCTATTACAGCAAGGCGTAAGTTTACGAGCGATGAATTGGAGATTTTACTGGGTAAAATGAGCGTCAATTCGATTCACGAATTTACGAATTACGGTAATAGTCATCATCTATGAAGCAGGAAGGCCACATCCACTGCGGCATCTGGAAATGCAAGGGGAGTGGCCATATCTCCAGCGCTAAGCACGACTCTGCTGGCATAGCCGGCGAAATTGGGCTCGCGATGGATTTCGATGGTTTTGTCCACCAGGTTGACAATCCAGACCTCGGCGATGCCAGCCCGTCCATAAGTGGGCAATTTTTCTTCGCGATCCGATTGCAAAGTCGAATCCGAAATCTCGATCAGCAAAATCACATCGTCCGGGCCGGGATGGCGACTGCGGTAGGAATCAGGAGTTGGCTTGAGCAATGCCAAGTCCGGTTGCGGTTCCGAAAAATCGTCCAAGCGGACAGGATTCTGGACGGCAACCAGCCACCGGTTCTTGGCTGCAATGACGAAAAATTGAAGCAAAGCGTTTGTTACGCCTCCGTGAAATGGGCCTATAGGTGACATATCGACAATTTGACCGTCGAGCAGTTCCACTCGCGCGTTGGCAGGCAGCACACCCGTCTCAGCCATTCGATAATACTGTTTCACACTAAACCGATGTTTCGTCTGAACGAGCATGATCCGAGCATAATCAACGGCTTGGCGTTTGCAAATCTGGAAATGCCACAGGCGGAAAACGGGCAGGGGCACTCTAAAGTCGTGGGGAAGACCTCCGGTCTGCCGGTTCCCGGAGCCTCTGGCTCCGCAGACGCCACTCGACTTTAGAGTAGCTGTGAAGACAGGGCGCATGACCGGAAGGTAACTTCAGACTTCCTGAATATTCCATTTCGCCCCATGCTGGGGTTGATTCATTGAGCAGGCGCAACGTCAAATAAGTAACGCCCTTAAAACTCTGGCGCGGTCTGATGACGTCTGGAAGCGAGGCTCGAAGCCACCCCGCCACTCCTGTTCTGCGGAGGCAAAACAGGAGCGGCTTTCAACTGCAGGAGGAGCAGCACACGCAATTTCGGCAAGCTGCAAAAGTGACTTTTGCCGTCTTGCTTAGAAATGAAATGCCAAGGACAGGTTGATGCTTTCCTCCCCGGCCGCCTCGGCATGTTTGGGAGTGAACGAAAAATATTTGCAGCCCAATCCCAAATCCATAGATTTGTTCAATTTGTAACGAATGCCACCCATAACCTGCCACGCGCCAACGGTTTCGTCGGAGCTGCTATCTCCGGAAACTTGATAATAGTTTGCGCCTCCGCCTCCCCCCGCATAAACAACCCAGTTTGCGTCCATGTGCCAATTCAACACCAAGTTGACCAGCAGCGGAACCTGCACCAAGTCGTTGTTCCCTGTTTTAAAAGAATTAAACATGACCCCGACTTCAGCTTCCGGTGCCAACGTTATATTTTCGGCCAGCTTGAAGGCATAGCCAGTCGTGAGATCCCATCGAATGCCCGGTTCAAAGGATGTAGTACCGTTATCGTTGCTTTTAACGTCATTTATTATATTGACACCAACATCCGAGCCAACATAAAATCCGTCAATACTGTTGTTTTCCGCCAATAGGGTGGTGGTAGGGTGTTGAATTGATCAAAATTAGTTCATGCTTTACTTATTCTTTTGTAACGATGGAATTTGTTTTATACTATCGGCGCAAGAAAGTGAATGAATGCCAAATCCTACAAAAGCCCAAAGAGCAAGTTGATCGCTTTTT
>CAIUEN010000150.1 GCA_903898185.1 uncultured Verrucomicrobiales bacterium | reverse complement strand
CTTATTATAAATGCGTTACTAGTTTTAATCCAAGAAACTAAGGAAGCACTTCGTTTCTTTTGCGTCAACCAAACAGTTCAAAAAAACGAGTAAGAAAAATTGAAACCAAGCTAAACTGTTACGCTGGGAAGCTTGGTGATACAGCGGAATAACGGCCATTTGAGTCGATGCAAAATGCAAGGGGCATCCAATTGAAACATCGCAAAACACCACACTCACAGATCAGGCGTTTCCGAGCGCATGCTCTCAAGGGACGTTGGTTTGCCCGTCCTTGGATTTGGCATGAAAACAGCTTTAATCAAAGCGAAGGAAAATAAAATTATGACACCAATGAATGATGGAACAGGGCCGTTTGGCCAAGGGCCAATCGGCAAAGGTATGGGACCTTGTAGCGGCGGACAAGGTCGTGGTCAAGGCAGAGGACAATGCCGCAGAAATGGCCGGGGACAGGGCCAAGGCATGAGAGGTCAGGGGCGTGGTTTTGGAAATGCCAATCCTCAACAAAGGGAGCAACCAACAGTTGCAGACGCCAATCAGCCCGTTCAAAAATGATGCGAGCAATCCGGCCAGACCATCTTTTCCTCGCAGCGTTTCTATAAGAATTACATTGCGAGCGGCAAAGGCGGCACGGGGAAAACTACCGTGGCCACGAATCTGGCTTGGATGGCTGCCCATTCAAGCTGGAACAAATGGTTGTATCCACCGACAGGATACATGCCCACAACACCTAATTTCCATTCTTATGAAAAAACACGCTCTCGCTGCCTTTAGACAACCTCCTCTTCGACTTAATTGCGCCCAGTCGGTGCTTCATGGCTATCAACAAGTATCGAACGACATGAGCCTTTCCATCGACGAGATGAAACCTTTTGGTGGTGGTCGTGCCCCGGGTGGTCTCTGTGGCGCTCTCCATGCCGCTTCCACGGTCGCTCCTCACGAAACCGAGGATTTCAAAGCGCAATTTGAAAGGCAGTTGGGGTCCGTCTTGTGCCGGGAACTGCGCGCAAGAAAGCAGCCCCCATGCGAAGTCTGCGTCGCCCACGCGGCTGAGCTTCTTGAAAACCATAGGTGAGTGCATACCAAACCTGACATGGCAGATCAGCGCTTTCATTTGCTTTCTACGAATGCAAGTTGAATTGGCTTGCAGGCTTTGTTCATGCAAGGGATCAAGCTTGCAAAGCGCGATACCACGCAACAAAGCATATTGCAATATGCAACACCTTATCGCTTTCATCCTAAATTCGTATTACAGGTGTTTTTAGGTTCTCTGGTTTAAATTCGCCGTTGGCACGAAAATCGCATACGAGGAAAAGTCGTGACAATTGCCGTTCCTAGTTTTCAAGGCCGGGTATCGCCGGTTTTTGATGTTGCTGCCCGCCTTGTGCTGGTGCGCATGGCAAATGGCAATTCTGAACGCTTGGAAGTCATGCTGGTGGACACAGAGCCGTTGGCCATCGTTCGCAGTGTCGCTGACTTGGGCGTGGATGTGCTGATTTGCGGGGCGATCTCAAAGCCCTTGGAAGCAACTCTCGTTCAGGTCGGCGTTCGGGTCGTGTCTGAGGTTTGCGGGTCAATTGAGGAAGTCATTCAGGCTTTCCACACCGGGAACCTCCATGAATCCGCATTTCAGATGCCTGGATGCTGCGGGCGGCGGAACAAGAACGGCACCCAATGCAAACGACGCCTAAACACAAAATAACTATAGAATCATGAAAATCGCCATCCCATTAGCCGCAGGAAAAATGTCTGAGCACTTCGGTCATGCCGAGCAATTCGTCATTATCGAAGCGGATCCTACATCGAAACAAATCATCAACACGACACACCTTACGCCGCCTGCGCATGAACCGTGAGTTCTGCCACGCTGGCTTCATCAACAGGGCGTCAATGCCATTATCGCAGGGGGAATGGGCCAGCGCGCCAAAGACCTATTCACACAAAGCGGGATTGCCATCAAGACCGGCAAATCCGGTGGCGCGCAGAAGAACTGGTGGTGGCGTTTTTGAACGGCGCTTTGGCATCGGGTGGAGCAGAGTGCAACCATGAAGGGTGTCAACACTGAGATCGTTTCCATTTACCGATGCGTTTGGAAAAATCCGTCTGCCACAACTGACCGGCATCCCAGAATGGGGTTGGTTTACCATACTCACGGTGTTTGTTCCATTAGGCGAGGATTTGGGCTTGACATACCTGACTTCATTCTTTATTTTTAAAAGTTGAAGCTTTGAAAGCACCCGCGTTTTGACCCTTTTTGGGGCGAATCTCTGGCGTTGTTTAAAGTTCCAACTTAATTAGTTAAATATCCAAACATATGAAACAAATCTCATTAACATCAGTATTGACGGTTGTATGTGGTCTTTTTGTTACCGGGTGCGCCTCCTCTGTTCCCGTGGGATCATTTTACACGAATCTTAAACTGCCAGTCACAGCTACTGACAACAGCGTATCAACAAAAGTTGGCATGTCTGAATCTTTCAGTTATTTCGGCTTGGTAGCCACAGGTGATTCAAGCATCGAAACTGCCAAGAAAAATGGCGGAATCACAAAGGTTTCGCATGTGGATTGGGAAGCTGAAAATATTCTTGGCTTTTTTGGAAAATACAAAGTTACTGTTTACGGAGAATAAGCGGCACATCTGAACAATCTTGGCCTATAGATGAGTCTGTCCCAGCAAGCTTGTTTTCTTGCTGGGACACATAACGCAATACCTCGTCGAGCCAAACAGGCACGTTGTCAAAGGCACCGGTGACTCGACCTCGCAGAGGATGTCACCGTTCTTCATAGATTAGATACATGAAGAATGATAAGTCTCCAAGAAATAGAAGCTCAGAACACCGGGGCGAGCTTGGCCAATGGATCGTGGCCAACCCAAAGACTTGAATCCTTCAACTGTCAGTATTAAATCGGTACCGGACTACGCCCCGGACCGGATTATCGAGGCAATGCGCGCATGCCTGGAGCCGTTGGGTGGAATGCGGGCGTTCGTCAGCCCGGGCCAGCGCGTGTTGCTCAAGCCGAATATCATCAGTGCCCTTGGCGTCGATCGCGCTGCAACAACTCATCCTTCCGTCGTGCGCGCAGCCATTCTGCTGGCGCAGGAAGCCGGAGGGCGTGTCTTGGTGGGGGACAGTCCGGGGATGGGAACCTTGGCGCGAGCAGCCCAAGTGTGCGGCATCAGCGCGGTCATCACAGAAACCGGCGCGACATTGGTCGATTTTTCCGAGCCTCACGAATTCGAGCAGCAGGCCAACACCGTTGCCAAGAAGCTCATCCTGACCAAGGCGCTCATGGATGCCGATGTCGTCATCTCCCTCCCCAAGCTCAAGACTCATTCGCAAATGACCATAACTGGGGCTCTCAAGAACCAATACGGACTGATCCCCGGCGCACTCAAGGGCCAATGGCATTTTCGACTCCAGAAACAGGAATGGCTCGCAGCCCTGATCCTGGACGTGAACCGCACGGTTCACCCGGTACTGGCAATCATGGATGCCGTGATCGCCATGGAAGGCCCCGGTCCCGTTTCTGGAACACCGCGTTTTGTGGGAGCGCTGCTGGCGGGTCGCGACCTTGCATCGGTCGATACTATCGCCTGTCAGATTATCGGTTTGCAACCATCACGAGTGCCGATGTTGGCGGCCGCGCGGAAATATAGTTTCGGAGAAACCGACCTGGCTTCGATTCCAACCGTTGGAGATGATTGGCGCCCGCTGAAAGTTCCCGATTTCAAGAATGTCGAACAGACAGTCGATTTGCTTCGCCTCATTCCCCTGCCCCAGACGATGTTGCATTGGATTCGCAGGCAATGGATGGCGCGTCCACGAATCCTTGCCGACCGTTGCATTCGGTGCGGCATTTGCGCCAAAGGCTGCCCAGTCTCGCCCCCGGCGATTCAGCCATCACTGGCCCCCGCCCGGCAGGTCGATGACGATCGTTGTATCGGTTGCTACTGCTGCCACGAGTTCTGCCCGCACAAGGCAATTGAGCTATCCAGATCATGGCTGACAAGATGTATGCCTCTAACAGCAATGGCGGACGGAGTTGGCAGAATATTGGGATCTCTCAGCGGTCGAAAAAAGAAGTAGGATACTGTCGATATTCAGTTGGAAGAAAAGCGCTGGCCCGTAGAAAACTGAACAGGCCAGTTTCCAGCTTCAAGGAATTCCCACTTTTTGGAACCATCAGCCGTAATGGATTTGAGGGGAAACGAATATCCAATATCGAACAAGGAATTTCCAATGATCAAGCAGAAGGGTTCGGGGTATAGCTGATTTTGGGTCAAAGAGATTATTTGCGTTTTTTCTTAAGAATGTTGTCATGAGACGCGAAAAATGTTCCAATGATTGTCGCATGAAACGATTTGCTTTTATGTTTGTTGTGGTTGGAATGGTGACAATGAGCATGCGTCTGACCGCCGGAACATTGGTTCAGTTCCGAACTGCCGAAGGTGACATGCAGGTCGAGCTTTTTGACCAGGAAAAGCCAAAAACCGTGGAAAACTTTGTGAAGTTGGTGAAGAGCAATGCTTACACCAACACGTTCTTCCACCGTTGCCTGCCAGGATTTGTGGTTCAAGGCGGCGGAGTGGCCGTTGCGTCCAAAAACACTTCCGGTTTTTTCGATCGCTATTCTAACGTGACCAATTTTGGGGCCATCACCAATGAGTTCAACATTGGCCAAAAATACAGCAACACCTACGGGACCATTGCAATGGCAAAACTCTCGGGTGATCCCAATTCAGCCACGAGTCAATGGTTCTTTAATCTGGCAAACAACTCGACCAACTTGGATAACCAGAATGGCGGGTTCACCGTTTTTGGCCGGGTGGTGGATGGCACAAATGTGTTGGAGTATTTCAATCATTTGGCAATGGCTGCTGGCATCGTCAGGCTCGATGCAAATTTATTCACCGATTTGCCAGTGACTTACTCTGGCCGGACTTGGCCATACTTCACCAATCTCATTTACGTTGATATCACCTTGCTTGAGGTAAGCGCAGTCAAAACCAGCGGCGGTTCCACGGACATATCTTGGAACAGTGTCAGCAATCGCACCAACACCGTGTACTATACGGATCAGTTTCCACAGTCGTGGCAACTGTTGCAGTCGGTGCTCGGTAACGGGCAACGGCAGAAAGTAACCGATAAAGGCGCATCTTCAACCAAAGGGCGTTTTTACAGGGTTCTGGTCAATTACCCCTGACCACGAAATCACGCTACGCTTTCCTGGCCCATCGGAGTTTTGCGGAGGCCGAGCGCGGGTTATCATGGCGCTCCTCGGGGCTTGGGCGCAGCACTTCTTCGGCAATCGCCGCGAAAAGGCTTTCACGAGCAGCCGCCTGAAACGCTTTTTTGACACGCCGATCTTCGCCGGAGTGGAAGGTGAGAATCGCAACGCGCCCTCCCGATTTGAGACAGGCAGGCAGATTCCTCAAAAACGCATCCAAGGCTGAAAATTCGTCATTGACAGCTATTCTCAATGCTTGAAAAACCCGGCGAATGCTCAGGTCTCGATCCTCGCGCGTGAGACGCGGCAGGGCAGCGCAAACGGCGACGGCCAAAGCGGTCGTGGTTTGGAGCGAACGCCCGGCCAAGGCGGCAGCCAACTCCGCAGCATAAGGTTCGTCGGCATTGTCAGCCAGGAGGGCAGCCAGCGTTTTGGCTTCAATCTTCTCAATCAGCGCCGAAGCCGACTGGCCGCGCCCCGGGTTCATGCGCATGTCAAGCGGACCTTCTCGCTTCACAGAAAAACCGCGGGAAGGGTCGTCAATCTGCATGGATGAAAGGCCCAGGTCGGCCAGAATCATGTCCGCGCCATCCCATCCCGCCGCGACCAGCGCTTGGGGAAGACCGGCGAAATTGCCGCGTCGGCAAACAAATGTGTCGGATCCATATCCCATTGCGCGCAAGCGCGCCTCGGTCTTCGGAAATTCGATCGGGTCGGCGTCCATGCCCAACAGTTTGCCGCCGGGTTGCAGGCGGCTGAGGATCTCAAGGGCGTGACCGCCGTAACCAAGCGTGCAATCCACCGCCGTTTCGCCGGGTTTGGGATCAAGAATTTCCAAGATCTCTTTAACCATGATCGGGCGATGAGTTCCGGCCGGAGTCTTGCCCGAAGCCAGCACCTTCGCCACAGTTTTGCTGTAACGCTCTGGATCGCGCTCCTTGTATTTGTCTTCGAATCGCCGCGGGTTTTTCCCCGAATACCGCAGTCGGCGGCGGTGAGCGGTCGGCGGCAGCCCGGGTTGGGATTGCGGTTGCTGGGCTGAATCGGCTTGGGCGCTCACATCAGAACTTTGTCAAGGCTTCCAGAGTCTTCACGCGTTCATCAATGGCGGCCCGGGTCACGCGATGAGTCGAGGTCAAACCGAACCCTTCGCAGCAGAAGGACGCAACGACGCTGCCATAGATCATGGCCCGGCGCAGGTTGGACTCGATTGATCCGCGCGTGGTCGAGAGATGGCCCATCATGCCGCCAACGAACGAGTCGCCCGCGCCAGTGGGATCGACCACTTTCTCAAGCGGGTATGCAGGTGAGATGAACATTCCCGACGGGCCGGAAAGAATGGCGCCGTGTTCGCCCTTCTTGACGATGACATACTTGGGCCCCAGCTTGTGAATTTTCTTGGCAGCGCGCACCAAGTTGTCTTCCTGAGTCAACTGTCTGGCCTCGCTCTCGTTCAACACAAAACCGTCCACCCGGCGGAGCAGTTTCAGCAGGTCAGGCATGGCGATGTTGAGCCACAAATCCATGGTATCGGCAACAACGAACTTCGGACGCGTCATTTGGTCGAGAACATGGTGTTGAAGCCCTGGCGCGATGTTGGCGAGCAGCACAAATCCGGTCTTCAGATACGACGCAGGCAACACCGGTGTGAACGACTCGAACACTCCCAGTTCGGTCGCCAGCGTTCTCCGGTTGTTCATGTTGACTTCATATTCGCCAGACCAATGAAAGGTCTTGCCCGGAACAATCTGGAGGCCTTCGATGTCGATGTTGTGCTTTTTATAGAGTTGAATGTAGCGATTGGGAAAATCCTGTCCAACGATGCCAACCAATTTGACTGGAGCGAAAAAGCTCGCTGCCACCGCTGCATGGCTGGCCGAACCGCCCAGCAAACGGGGGTTTTCCGCCTTGTGCGTTTTGATGGAATCAAGTGCTGTAGAACCGACGATAAGAACGCTCATTTAATATAAAAATGTCAATGGTTGCAGTTGCCTGATGGCGAAAATAGGCAATTTTGACACCCTCTGCAACGAAAATTGAACTGAACCGCTCTCAAACGCTTAAATCATTCCACTTCCACCTTTTCTTTTTTAAAGTTATGCGCTTGAATTCAGACCATGAATGATGTTGCTCTAAGCATCTGGGATAAGCTCACGCGATTGGTGGTGGTGCTCTCGCTAATTACCGCTGTGTTGGCGGTGGTCTGGTGGTATCGCCCTGTGATCCAGGAAAACGAGCGTTTGCGCCAGCGAAAGCTGGACTTGGAGACAAGGATTGAGCGGGAAATTGAAAGCGGCAAGAAACTCGATAACTCGATTCGCGCGATGCAAGATCCTCGTACCATTGAGCGGCTGGCGCGAGAGAAACTAAGCTACGCCAAGCCCGGCGAGACGGTGATACATTTCGACGTGCCGACGCCCAGCAATGCTTCGGCGCCCCGCCTCAATTGATGGCCCAAATTACCAGAATTTCCACTCGCAGCGCCAGACAACCCAGATTCCGAGCAGAAAATTGGTAATGGCATGTGCCGTGATGGCGTCGCCAAGGCGGCCCTTGCGAATGACCAGCCACTGATAGGCGAAGCCGCACAGAATGCCTGCCAGCCATTGGGAATGCTCAAACCCAAAGATCAGGGATGTGACCAGGAACGGCACCCAGCCGAACTGGCTCAAGGCGACCTTCATGAAATCCTGATTGACAATGTAGCGGTAGAGGAATGATCGGTAGAATAGTTCCTCAATGGGGGGAACCACCAGCGATGACCCGGCAATGCGCACGATAATGAAAAACCAGGCCAGAATCGACCCCTCTCCGAACTGGCGCATCGGATTCCAAAATTGGCTGGCGGACTGTGCCGATTCCTTGGCGCCAACGTGGTAGTACCAGCCGTCGATGCCGATCCACATCGCGCAAACGACAATGCCCACAGCGACTGCCTCCCAACTGAATGCCCATCGGAACTCCGTGATCACGGGTCGCGCCATCCAAAGGGTCCATGCACCAGCGATGGTTCGGGCAAGATAAAGCCAATAGGCGCCAGCCTCTCCGCCCCCCGGCTGCGCGACCATCAGTCCCACGAAGACAAAAAACGGCGCCACCCGCGCGCTGAGAGGCGATTGCTGAATCGTTTTCCGTAACCAGTTCATCTGAATGCTGTTTTTACTACCATGAATTGAGAGGCATGGGAATGGAAAACCAGCCAATACCAGCAATTCTCATTATGGCAGGTGACAAAAATATCCAATCAATGGAAGATTCCCGCCTTCTGGGCATGCGGGATTGAATATCCAATATCGAACAAGGAATGTCCAATAATGAAGTGGGGAAGCCATCGAACTTGGAATTGGCAATTGAAACCGCAGAATACGGAACGCGGAAGGTGAACTCACTCCAACATCATCAATCCTGCCTGCTGTCTTGCT
>CAIUEN010000149.1 GCA_903898185.1 uncultured Verrucomicrobiales bacterium | reverse complement strand
TGTCGTTTTAGGCTCATGTTGGTCATAAACCGGCCAAAATCCAAAGCCATCGCTAACAATTATGCGCAGATTCGACGATCATGTTCAATACAATATGCTCTATTTCAATTATTTATCTCGTTTTCTGCCAGACACTATTTAATGGGCACATCCCTTACCGTGTTTCGCTAGACTTGGACCGGGTAGCAAATCAATCCGTAACACGAACTTTGGATCGAGCCAAGAAAATCACTGGTGCTCTTGACAGTATCGAAACAGAACATGCAATGCCAGTTCATCCCAAGTCACCGCTGTACGCCAATGTAAAATGGCATGGTGCAGTGATCCATTCTTATTCTGGTCGCGCCACGCCAGAGGAAATCGCGACTTACAAGGCCGCAGGCCAATACAAAGCACTCAACCCCTCCCCAGTCGGTGGCGTTTACCTCGGTGGAGCAGGAGGAGCGATTGATGGTCTCGGCACGCTTAGAGGTATCCGCATCGATTCCAACGGCAATCTTGTCCTCATCAGTGAGGACGGTGGTGATGTCAAATTGCCGCCGCTGCGGTTGGACGATTTAGTCACGGTTTTCCGCTCCGTCTATCTGAACGGCGAAGGTCCGACGGTAACGATTGATCCCAATCCCGATGACCCGGAAAAGTCGGCCATGATCATCGTGCATTCGGAGGCGACCCGGGACACTTATGTCGGCTGGATCCTTTACGAGGCTGATCGGCTGATGAAAGGCTACACCTTGGGAGTTGACAACATTACGACGAACAATGTGGTCAGCCAAGTGCCCGGCTATCGCGAGATCGTGGACACAATCTATTTCGGCGGCGAAGATCCGCGCAAGAGCCAGAAGCAGGGTAATTGGGAACGCTTCTGGATCGTGCCGGCTGAGGCGAATCGCTTTGAGGGAACGCGCCGGGAACTGACGCTTTTTGATGTGCCGCTCAAGGTCAAGACCCAGAAGATGAAGTGGGAGAAAAACAAATTGGTGGATGATCTGACGAGCAAGTCGTCGCCGGGCGCGCAAGCGTTCACGTCGTGGTTCACCAAGAACTATGAGGGTATCTCAGGCGAGCAGTATCTGCTGCCGCCACCAGAATCCGGGCTGACCAACCCGGTGCCGGTTTTTGCGGAATTGCGCCGGGTTGCGTTGATGACCGCAATTGCCGAGAAACTCCGCGATCAGGGAGTTCCCATGCCATTCTGGATGCGGGATTACGAGGTGAAATCCGTTCCGTTTGAAAAGACAACCCCGGGAATGGAGGTCACGCGGTCCAACCAAAGAGTCCAAGCATGTATTTTCGGCGGCGTGGAGATGTCACCAGAAAGCAAAGCTGTTAAAACGTATGCCACCGCTGCGGACACGGCAAAGGCTCCTCCAGCGGTTCGCGCCGAAGTGGACCGTAGCGTCAAACTAGCCGATCGCCTGGAAAAAGCGGTGGCGCAAGCAATCCCGTCGGTTGGTGTGGCCCCGTTGACTATCCACCGGGTGGAGGATAGCAGCCACACCTACGAAGCGGTATCGATCCCCGGTGCCCAATCGCTGGCGTTGGGACCCTGCCGTCTCGACGAGGTTGACCTTGCCGTCCCAGTTGTTGGCGGTAAGGACATCCAGATCGTGCGAAGCTTTAGCTCGTTTTTCAACCCCAAAGGACCTTGGGGAAAAGGTTGGGCTTTGGAACTTCCGCATTTACAGGAGGTCCAAGTGCCGGTGAGCCGCGACGGCAGTAAAGTCTCCTATGCGACCCACTACGAGTTGATCACCCCGCTCAACAGCCTCTACGCCCGGTTCGCCGCAGTGCGTCCGGTGCCGGAACTGCAAAACAGCAAACTCCAGGTGCCAGACCAGGACGGGCCGTTTTATGGCCTCGCTAACGACCATCCCAAGTTCCTTAAGAATGCTGAGACGCTGATGCTCTATCTCAAAAACGGCATTCGCTGGCATTTTACGAAGCACGGGGATATGGTGGCCATTGAGGATGGACCACAGGTTACTGTCTATGAGCGGGGAGACCGGGCTGAGGTAACGCGAATTGTCGCCTTGTTGGGTGGTGTCCGCGCGTCAGAGATTACGCTGGATTATTCCAGTGACGGGACTTTGTCGAAGGCTGTTGGTAAGGTGCAGGAAAATACGCAAGCGCAGCCTGTGGAGGTGAGCTATGCCTACGATTCGTCCGGCCATCTTTCCGGCGTCAGACTTTCCGAAGGCACCATGAGCTACGAATATCGCGGCACTTGGGTAACCACGGTTACATGGATTGACAAGGCGTCCGGTGCGCAACCGAAAGCACTAAGCGAGTTTGAATACAATGCCCAAGGACAGTTGACTTCGGAAAGACGGGGGAAGTCCAATTTGCGCAACGCGATTGCAGCTGTGTCTGGAGGTGGCATGGAGGCGTCGATCACAGAGGAAGCGAACAACGGTCTCAAAACAGTGACTTGCTACGATCGTCAGATGCGGCCAATCGAGTCCAAAGAGGCCGATGGCACGAGCACTCATTGGGATTACCGTCCCGATGGTGGAGTGGATACGATTGTAACAACGCCAGACAACCAGAAGGTAACGGTGAGCGAATCGGCGGGAGGTCGCAAGCGAACGATACGCGCTGATGGCGCACCCGAAATCACTGAACAATTTGATGCAGGCGGCCACCTAACGACTCTTGCTGAGGATGACCACACGCTCTTGGAACAGAAATGGCACTTGGATGGCCAGGTTGCCAAGGTCGTGGCTGGTTCTTATTCGGCTTCCTACCAGTATTCCGAAGACGGTTTGCTCTCCTCGGTAACCGAGTACCCCTCGACGGAGAAAGGCAATCACCAGCACTGGCAGAGAACGGCCATTGATCGGCGTGGATTTCCAACGCATTTGACCGACTTTCGCGGGCTTGACGTTGGATTGTCTTACGACGCGGAAGGCAGGCTAGCCCTAGGCCGTAGAAAAACGACCAGTTTTCCACTTCAAGAAATGCCCACTTTTTGGAACCAATAACCGTCCTGAATTTGAGGGGTAATTACGATGCACAGACCGGCGTTCCCACGCGGAAATGCTTTCCCTAACAATAGTT
>CAIUEN010000148.1 GCA_903898185.1 uncultured Verrucomicrobiales bacterium | reverse complement strand
GATCAAGATTGTTCCCATCAGCCAAGGCGGATTGGATTCAGTTATGGTGGACAGTCGCTCGGTTTTCAGGACGGCATTTTCAGCGAATGCCGCCGCCATTGTGCTATTTCATAATCACCCAAGCGGAGATCCAAATCCTTCTGAAGCTGATATTAGGGTAACCCGCGACCTGTTTCGAGCTGGGCAACTTCTCAAAATCGAAGTCTTGGACCATGTAATACTTGGACAGGCTACAGCGGAAAAACTTAAGGATTATGTAAGTTTGCGCGAGCTTGGCTATTTTGCCTGGTAATTGCCCCACTCGAACGGCTACGCCGTTCTCCCCTTTGCGGAATCATCTCTTTGACGATTATGCGTACATCTACTGTTTCATCTCTTCAAACCGAACTGGATTTCTTTGCTTTGGCACCCGTCATGGCCTTTGTGCCACCGCCAGCGCCGTTCACGCCCCGGATTGTGCCATCTTGTTTCCGGTGGTCACAGGAACCTGAGTTTGAGACATCTACAGCGCGAATCAAGCTGACCGACAATCTGTCGGCATTGCGCCTTCTGAAATGCCTCGAAAGGGCCAAACGCCCAGCCACAACGGAGGAGCAAGGGATTCTTGCTCGGTACAACGGCTGGGGCGGGCTGTCGCTGGCATTTGAACCAAACCCAAGAGAATGGCAATCCGAAGCGCAGGAGTTGAAAACCTTACTGACGCCAGAGGAGTACAGAAGTGCCAGAGCCACGGTTACTTCCGCCTTTTTCACGCCTTGGGCCGTTGCTCGGAGCATCTACCAAGCCTTGGAGCGGTTCGGTTTCCGTGGTGGCAAAACCCTGGAACCATCGGCTGGTACTGGCATCTTCCCAGCCACCCAGCCAGAGGCCATGAATTTGGACTGGCATTGCGTGGAGATCGACACGGTCAGTGGCGCTATTTTGAAACATTTGCAACCTGATGCACGGGTTCAGGTTTGCGGGTTCC
Organism: uncultured Verrucomicrobiales bacterium; assembly: GCA_903898185.1. Taxonomy (GTDB): domain Bacteria; phylum Verrucomicrobiota; class Verrucomicrobiia; order Limisphaerales; family Palsa-1400; genus CAIUEN01. The sequence goes on along the minus strand of CAIUEN010000148.1, from coordinate 2,182 downwards.
AAGATGCCAACTTTACCAGTGCCAATTTCGACCTGGTCATTGGAAATGTGCCATTCGGTGATTATCCCATTCACGACCGACGATTGGGCAATCCTCTGATCCACGACTATTTTCTGCTCCGTTCGGTGGAACTGGTTCGTCCAGGTGGCATCGTGGCGGTCATTACATCGCGTGGCACCTTGGACAAAGCCAATGCAGAAATCCGCGAGCGTCTTGCTTCCACGAGTGACCTGATTGGAGCAATTCGCCTTCCTGAATCAACCTTTTCGCGCCGTGCGTTGACCACGGTTACCACCGACATTCTATTCCTGCAACGCCGATCCGAAGGGCAGGCAGTAGGAGATACGGCTTGGACACACACAGGAAAGCTACAAACGCCGGATGGCGAGTTCCAAATCAACCAGTATTTTGTCGATCACCCAGAAATGATCGTCGGCAAAATGGTGCCCAATGTTGGTCGATTTGGTGATCCTGCGTGCAAGTTGGATAATCCTGCCGACATGGCCTCAATGCTGACGGTGGCAATCCAGAGGCTTCCAGCAAATTGTTATCATTCAGACGAAGGGATTCATTTCGGCACCGAGCCGAAATCCGAGGTCTCTGACGAGGTAATTCTGTCCAAGGTCAAAGAATATGGCTACGTGGTTCGGAAGGATGGAAGCGTTTGGCGAAGGGAAAACGACGGGCTGACCAAACTGGACGGACTTGGCGTCAAACGCATTCAGCGAATCAAAAGCATGCTGAAAGTTCGTGATGCCGCCCGCGCCTACCTCGAAGCGCAAACCCAAGGATCAGATGATGCCAAACTGAACACCCACCGCGCACAGCTCAACCAGCAGTATGATCGTTTTACTGCCGATCATGGCCCAATCAACACCCGCGCCAATCAACTGGCGCTCTCCGGTGATCCTGACCTTCCTTTCCTCATGGCACTGGAAGATTTCGATGCCACCGCACAAACAGCGACAAAGGCTCCATTCTTTTCCCAACGCACCCTCGACGTCACGACGGAGATCACCCATGCTGATTCCTCTTCTGACGCCCTCATCTACAGTCTCCATGAAAAAGGCCGGGTTGACTTGGAATTCATGGCCAAGTTGACCGGCAAGGAAACCAAGATTCTCATTGATGAGCTCGTTGGCCGCATCTTCTGGAATCCAGAATCGAATCAATGGGAAACAGGCGATGACTACCTCTCCGGAGAGGTAGTCCACAAATACAAAGTTGTTCAGGAACTTCGCTGTCCTGATTTTGCAGTTAATGTTGCATCTCTCCAAGCCGCCCAACCGCAACCGCTCGGGCCTGGGGAAATTCGCATCAAACTTGGCGCACCATGGATTCCAGCCGAGGTAATCCAGCAGTTCGCCGAAGACCTGCTTTCCAAGACCCAAGGCGGAGAAACAACCTGATTTCAATTGGCCGTAGTATGAGGTGGTCTAAAATCAATGGACTTGAAACTTGGCATTCATCAAGTCCCCCATTCCCAGTAGGTCGCTACGCGTCCTTCCTTCCGGTCTCAAATATGGGCAAAGGGTATTTCAATTATTCATCCTATGAGTGAAAACAATTTTGACCTTTCTGTCCGTCACATCGCGTACCAAAGCCGGTGGTTTCTTAGCGCCTCTCGTTATGGGCTTATGAACAATCCAAACAATACCGAGATCTTTGGCACCCATCGCCGGAACGCCGTGGAACTGATTGAAGACAGTCTCAATCAGCACTTGCCCACTGTTCGCGACCCACATCCAACGGAGAGCGACCGTCAAATCGTAAATCTGCCAGAAACAGCGGCAGCGAGAGAGAAGCAGGAGCAGATTCAGAGGGCATTTGTCGATTGGGCATGGAGTGATCCCACGCGAGCCCAAATGCTGGCCTCCATTTACAATGCCAAGTTCAACAGCCGTGTGACGCGACAGTATGACGGAAGCCATTTGACGCTTCCTGGGAGCAACCGGAACATCAAGTTGCGCCCCAGCCAAAAATCCGCCATTTGGCGGATTTTGCAAAGCCCAACGACTCTCTTGGCACATTCAGTTGGCGGTGGGAAGTCTTTCGTAATGATCGGTGCAGCCATGGAATTGAAGCGTCTGAAACTGGCTCGCAAACCCCTGTTTGCAGTGCCAAATCACTTGGTCGATCAGTTTTCCAAGGAGTTTCTACGCCTCTATCCCAATGCCAACAT
>CAIUEN010000147.1 GCA_903898185.1 uncultured Verrucomicrobiales bacterium | reverse complement strand
CGTTTCGGCTCGGCGGGTGCTACCCTTTAATAGTTCTAAGGTGGTGTTGGCTTCAAAGGCCCGCCGCGCAGCACCCGTCAATTTGCGGGAGGCGTCTTTGATCACTTTGACGATGTCTAAAGAAGGAATATTCAAGGACACAAAATTTAACTCCTCTTCCTATTCTACACCTTTTTGGCCAAATCGCTGGTACTTTTTTAAGTTCCAACTCCCTTACACTCCGATTCAGATCGTTGAAAAGCTGATGGATGGCGCGAGAGAAGCCGTTGAAGAGGCGGAGTCAGTAAAAAAGTCTTCCCCGGAGTATTTTCACTTGCAGGGTATTTCTACAGGATTCTGGCTTGCGGCGCATCGGGTCTGTGGCATGGAGGGAATAGATGCAGAGACAGAACGCAGACTGTGCGGCGAGCATAGCCCAATCCGCAAGGGAGACGCGCAATGGCGGCCATCAAACTAGACCAGTTGAAAAAGGTTGTGGGCGAATTGATGACGAATGCCCGGCGCGCGGCCAAGGCGGCGGAGTCAGGCTCGCAAACCCACCAAGCCTATTGGAACGGGGTCAAGGTCGGGTATTACGTGAGCGCGTTAAGTCTTTGCTGGACGTCACACCTTGACATTGAAACAACTCAAGAGCTTTGCGGCAAGGAAATGCCGGGGCTCGTAGAAGGGGTGTCGCAATGAGCGAGTATTCTATCAGGTGCGTGGGGTGCGGCTACAAGTCAAGCGCGACTACCATCTGGATGGTAGCTGTTGGCGCGGCAAAGAAGGCCCATTTCAGAATCGTCAACATCGGACAGGGTGCCGCTTGGTTTTGCGGATCGTGCCTCAATGCAGATCCACTCTTGGCGAAAAGGGCCGAGAAACTGGCCAAGGGGGAATCCAACATGCCAAGGAGGGTGTCTGAATGAGATCCATCCACCATGAGAAATGCGAGCTTTGCGGCGCAGCGGGGCAGGCACACGATTCAGCGTTGGCGGCGTTGATGTCGTGTGACTCGGTGGGCTGGTGCCGCATTGTTGAGAAAACTTCCGGACGGCCCAGGCTGCTTTGGGTTTGCGGGGAATGCGCAGTAGCACACGCCAATTCTTCCAACCATGACCACTACCAACAGCAAGCTGTTTACGTATAACGAACTGGCCAGCCGGTTCAACGTCACGACCTCAACCATCCGGCGCTGGTTTATCCATTACCAGAAATTCAAGCCCACACCGGGAACGGTGCGGGTGCCGGAGGATGAGGTCTGCAAGTTTATCAATTCCAATATCCAGAAAAAAACAAATCAATGAGCGATTCAAAGAAGGAGCAACCACCCAAACCGCCGGAGCATGTCGAAGTTTATTTTGACGTTCGCGACAGCGGTTATTGGTACCGGCTCAATGGCCGGTATGTGAAGCTCAAGAAGGCGGATATTCAGCTTCATTTCCGCAGCATGAAATTGCGGGACGATATTTATCACAATGGGATTAGGGAAATAGATTGGCCGTTGTGGCATGCCCAGAATAAACGCTTGATTGACTATGCGGGGTCGCTGGCCGGTCATCGCGTGGGGATGTTCAAGGATTCAGCAGGCCGGGCCTTCCTGGTGACCGATGAGGCGGGCGGAGTCTGGAATGCGCCGGAGAAAAAGACGGTTGAACCGGTATGGTTCAAGAAATTCATTGAGCAACTTTTGCAGGGCGAGCAGTCGCAGCATTTTTGCTATTGGCTGGCGGTCGCGTTGAAGAGCCTTCGGGATGGCGATTTCAGGCCGGGGCAGGTGGTGGTTCTGGCGGGGCCATCGCAGTGCGGCAAGAGCTTGTTGCAGGCGATCATCACGGAAATCTTTGGTGGGCGATCTGCCGGGCCTTTCCGCTACATGATGGCGGAAACGCAGTTCAACCAAGACTTGGTCTAGGCCGTAGAAAAACGACCAGTTTTCCACTTCAAGAAATGCCCACTTTTTGGAACCAATAACCGTCCTGAATTTGAGGGGTAATTACGATGCACAGACCGGCGTTCCCACGCGGAAATGCTTTCCCCAACAATAGTT
>CAIUEN010000146.1 GCA_903898185.1 uncultured Verrucomicrobiales bacterium | reverse complement strand
TAAAGGAATGGTTTGAGGGTAACGGAAAACCGACGATGTTAAGCAAGAGAAAGAAAGCCTTCGCAACCGGGAAGGTATAATAGGAACATATATTGCATGAACTTTATATGGCTAAATCCCGATCAATTCAACACCCTAGGCCTACCCTACATAATGAGAACTGCTCCGGCCGGGACTCTCTCGGGTTTGCTTTATTCGACATGGTGAAAACATCCATTGAATCTGAAGCGCAGCCCTCTCGCATTTTGGTCGTCGATGACGATCCGGGCCAAAGAAGCCTTCTGGATTCTTTCTTGGGCAGCCAAGGATTCGAGATCGTCACAGTGGATTCAGGAGAAAAAGCCTTGAATGCGCTTCGGGAAACGCACTTTGAACTGATGATCACCGACGTGCGGATGCCCGGGATCTCCGGTTTGGAGACACTGCGCCGCGCTCGCCGAGATCACGCCACTTTACCGATCTTGCTGGTGACGGCTTATGCGGACGTTCGCGACGCGGTCGGCGCAATTCACGACGGCGCGCTTAATTACCTCAGCAAGCCAATCGACTTGGACGAGCTTCTGGCGTGTGTGCATCAGGCCACAGGCCGTTCTCAAGTGGCGCAGATGAAGTTCGAGAGCAAACGTCTGCCAGCGTCGGTGGTGGCGTTTAGTCCGCTCATGGAGGCGGTCTTTCGCGATGCCTCACTCATCGCCTCTTCTGAAAGCCGAGTGCTGATCACCGGCGAAAGCGGTGTCGGCAAGGAAGTGCTGGCGGACGTCATTCATGCTTGGAGCCCGCGTTGCGCCGGCCCCTTGGTCAAAGTCAACTGCGCGGCGATTCCTGAGACGTTGCTGGAGAGCGAGCTGTTCGGCCATGAGAAAGGCGCGTTTAGCGGAGCCGTGGCGCAACGGCGAGGCCGTTTTGAACAGGCCCATAACGGCACGATTTTCCTGGATGAAATCGTCGAAATGTCACCCCATCTCCAAGCCAAACTCCTTCATGTTGCGCAAGATGGGCGTTTTCAGCGAATCGGTTCCAATACGGAAATCGTAGCCAACACGCGCATCCTCACCGCCACCAACCGCAACCTTGAAGAAGAAGTCAAAAATGGACGATTTCGCGAAGATCTCTATTATCGGTTGAACGTGGTTGAAATAAATGTTCCGGCGCTACGCGAGAGACCCGAAGATATTGTGCCTCTGGCGAACAGTTTCGTTGCTCAGTTCACCCAGGGCCGCGCTCGATTGTCCGCCTCGACGCTTGATTGTTTGCGACAATACGCCTGGCCCGGAAACATCCGAGAGCTTCGCAACGCCATGGAACGAGCCGCCCTGCTCTCTCGGGGGGAGTTGATTTTGCCCGACCACCTGCCTGCCCGTGTCCGCTCCGCAGAACCCCCGCGACAATCGGACGTTAGCGCAACGCAAATCGTCGGACAGGTGGTTGACGACGCCCGACTGGAAGAAGTCGAGCGCCAAGCTGTGTTGGCCGCATTGGAAAAACACGGGTTCAATCGAACCGAAACCGCAAAGGCCCTGGGTATCAGCCGACGCGCCCTGCTCTATAAGGTCCAACGGCTCCGTGAACTGGGATTCGACGTGGATCGGAAGGGGCAGTGAGAAAGTAGCATGACTGGGATTGAATATCCAATATCGAACAAGGAATGTCCAATAATGAAGTGGGGAAGCCATCCTTGTGGGTGCGTGACAGGAAAGTAACCCTGTGGGGCAGGCCTCCGGCCTGCCAGTTGCGGTGCCTCTGGCTCCGCTGAGAATTGGAAACCTCGTGCGCAGGCAAATCAGGGTTTTTCCACCCATATTTCCTCAAAATGAGAATTACTGACTTGCTCTGGAGGAAGATGTGTCGAGGGGGCGGAGACTCCTCAAACCGGCAGACCGGAGGTCTGCCCCACATAGTTACTTTCCTGTCACGCACCCCATCCTTGTTCGATATTGGATATTCAGGCAGCAACGTTACATTTTCAGTTTGATTCTCCCGATGTTTCGGACAAATTTGTTGCGATGAGATTGTCCAGCATTTATCTGAAGGCTCTGGCCACCGTTGCAATTGCGCTACCCCCTTGTCTGGCGCGTTGCGCTGAAATGGTCTCGACTGTTTCCGCTGCCGATGTCTCCGTGCGCAATGAAGTCCAGCATGCCATTGACCAGGGGCTGGCTTGGCTGGCGGCGCATCAAAGCACCAACGGTTCGTGGTCGGTGCCCGACCATCCGGCAGTGACGGCATTGGCGCTGAGCGCCTTCATGGGGGACCCTTCCGGCAGCGCCAAGGGCAAGCATACGGCACCCGTCCAAAGTGGCTACAAGTTCATTCTCGCGCACGTCAAACCAGATGGTGGCATCTACGAGAAGGATCTCCAAAACTATAACACGTCGATCTGCGTCATGGCACTGGTTGCGGCGGCCAACCCCGAATACGATCCCATTCTGCGCAAAGCCCGCCGATGGATCATCGGTCAGCAAGCCGATCTCAATGAACCGGGCAAAATGGATTCTCCTTTCGACGGCGGCATCGGTTATGGCGGCAAGCCCGGCTACTACGATCTTAATAACACGCTCACGGCGCTCGAAGCCCTCTATTACACCAAGAACCTTGATCACGACGCGCCTGCGACCGACTCGAAAGACCTCAACTGGACGGCTGTGGTCCATTTCATTCAGAATTGCCAGAATCTGCCTGAGTATAACAAACAACCGTCGGTTTCGACCAACGCGGCGGACAGGGGCGGATTTGTTTATTCACCTGTTGAAAGCAAGGCGGGCGCGCAAACCAATGCAGCGGGAAACATTGCTTTGCGCTCCTACGGCAGCATCAGCTACGCCGGACTGTTAAGTTATATTTACGCCGACTTGAAGAAAGACGACCCGCGTGTTGTCGCCGTTTTTAATTGGCTGCGCCTCAATTACTCTCTGGATGAGAATCCCGGCATGGGCCCGCAGGGCTATTATTACTACATGCATCTCATGTCCAAGGCGATGAACACCTACGGCGTCAACACGATTGAAACCAAGGACGGTCAAACCGTCGCCTGGCCCCGGCAGGTTAGCCTCAAGTTGATCAACCTGCAAAAAACCGACGGTTCCTGGGCCAACGACAATGGTCGTTGGTGGGAGAAAGACCCCGCCTTGGTGACCGCCTACTCCGTCATGGCTCTCGAATTTGCCTGCCGCCGATTAAATTAAAACCGGCACTAAACCAGTTTGACTTTCAGTCGGCGGCCTTTGATTTGGGCGCGGTTGAGCTTGGCGATGATTGCATTGACATGCTCGGTGGCGACATCGACAAAGAGATGGCGTTCGCGAACATCCACAGTGCCCACGTTGCTTGCCGGAAGACCGGTTTCTCCGAGTATCGAGCTGACTATGTCACTCGAAGTGATGCCCATTTCCTGGCCGACGTTCACATGAATTCGAGTTTGCTCTTCGGGAGTACGCCGACTGCCCTTTGACTTCGCCACACCGTCAGGCGTTTCGACCTGTGCGGGACGCTCCGTTTTTTCAGTGGGTTGAGGGGCCGGGAGTTCAGCCGCCGGACGTGGCACCGCAATGGGTTCGGGCGTGGGACTTGGCGAGGCCAGAGCGACAGCAGGTGTCAGTTTTGGCGCGGATTTCGGTGTCGCAATGGATGCGGGTTTTGACGCGGCAGCCGACTTGGCTGGGACTGGCGCGCCACTTGGCGCTGCCGACGGCGTGAGTTTTGGCGCAGTCGCCGCTGGTTTGGAAACGACAGCGGGCGCGGGCTTTGGCGCAGAAATCAGCGCGGGCTTGGATTCGGATGTTGCCTTGGCCTGAGCGACCACCGGATCTTTTCGAGGCGCAGCAAATCTCGTGGGCGCGGGCGCCGATCTTGGCGCGTAAGGCCGATCTTGTCGATCATCGCGGGCACGGGATTGGCGATCATTCGATTCCTGACGTCCCCAACCGCCACGAGATTCTTCGTTGGAGCGATTATCTCCACGAGACTCTTTCTGCTGAGGGACTGCTCCTGGCGCGGCATCCGGGTTCTGAAGATGATGAATCAGCGCGGAGGCGATATCGGTTGATGTGAAACCCTCTTCAAGCAGTCGCTCGATCAGGCTGTCCTGGCGCTTGTATTCGCCGCTTTGAAGCGTGGCGCGGACTTTGTCCATGAAAACGCTTGCCCGCGCTTCATCGACTTCGACTTGCGTCGGGATTCGTCCCCGCTGAATTCGCATCTTTGTAAAACGCTCGATGTGCTGGATTTGAAACAGTTCGCGTCCTGCGACAAATGAAATGGCCAGTCCTGTGCGCCCGGCGCGGCCTGTGCGGCCAATCCGATGCACATAATCTTCGGCATCATAGGGAAGGTCGTAGTTGAAGACAACCTGCACATCATTCACATCGATTCCCCGCGCCGCCACATCGGTGGCGACCAGAAATTCCAAGCCGGATTTTCGAAACTTGTTCATGACCCGGTCGCGCATGGCTTGGGTCATGTCGCCGTGCAACCGATCAGCCGAGTAGCCCTGCACATTCAGATGGTCAGCCAAATCATCGACCATCCGCTTGGTGTTGCAGAAAATAATTCCCAGCCGAAGATCGTGAATATCAATCAACCGCGTGAGCAACTCGATTTTGAACCGGCGGTCAACTTCGTAATACATCTGCTCCGTGGTCGAGACCGTGAGCGTCTTATCCTCCATGTGCAATATGCGCGGATCGCGCGCATAGCGCTGGATCAGATCCTGGATGGGCCGGGGCATCGTCGCTGAAAAGAAGACCGTCTGGCGCGTAGTTGGGACTGCCTGCAGGATGAACTCGATATCATCGCGAAAACCCATGTCGAGCATCACATCGGCCTCGTCCAGCACAACAAACTTCACCAAGTTCAATTGCAGCGTGCCCCGTCGCATGTGGTCCATGATGCGTCCGGGAGTGCCGATGACGATCTGAGCCCCTTGCCTGAGCCCGGAAAGCTGCCGGTCGTACGACTGTCCACCGTAAATCGGCAAGGCGTGAATGCCGCGTTTGAAGAAGGCCAGCTTGTGGATTTCCTCGCAGACCTGGACAGCCAACTCGCGTGTGGGGCAGAGAATGAGCGCTTGGACGGCCCGCACCCGGACATCGACTTTCTCAATCGCCGGCACGCCGAAGGCCGCTGTTTTGCCCGAGCCGGTCTGGGCCTGGCCCACAGCGTCGAGGCCCTGCATGAGCACTGGAATGGCGGCAGCTTGAATCGGCGATGCCTGTTCAAAGCCAAGCTTCGTGATTGCCTTGAGAAGATCGGGTGAGATTCCGAGCTCGGAAAAAATACGTGTTGTCATCGGTAAAAATTATCGTGCCTGTCCATTATACCCCAAGAATCAATGATGCGTGAGTGTTTTCTTTTGCGTGGGCGCACAGGGATGCTCTACCCGTAAAAAAACCGCAGAGGCGCGGAGGCGCGGAGAGAAGGAAGCCATGCATTATTTTTTTCTTCCTGCTCTGCGCCTCTGCGGTGAATGGAAACATTACATTAAACCGCAGAGACGCAGAGGCGCGGAGAGAAGGAAGTCATGCATTATTTTTTTCTTCCTACTCTGTGCCTCTGCGGTGAATGGAACCATTACATTAAACCGCAGAGGCGCGGAGGCGCGGAGAGAAGGAAGTCATGCATTATTTTTTCTTCCTGCTCTGCGCCTCTGCGCCTCTGCGGTGGTTTTTAGAAAACCCCTTGTCGAAAAAAAGTGTCGAAAAAAAGATTGCAAATGCAAACCATCTCCGCCACCGTTTTGAGTGGAACGTCAGCCAGAGTAAGTTGTCAATATAAAATTATGCCTTCCGAAAAAACGCCTAAAATGGAAACGCCTAAACCCAACGGCGATAACCAGTTTGACACGCGGCTGTTGCTGCATGTCCTCACCAATATCAAGAACGGCGACTTCTCGGTGCGCCTGCCGGTTGATTGGACGGGACTGCCGGGGAAAGTTGCGGACACATTCAATGAGATTATGGAATTGAATGAACGGCTTTCCAAGGAAACAGAGCGCGTGGCCAGCATCGTGGGCAAGGAGGGCAAGATTGGCCATCGGTTGAGCTTGGGCCGCGCAGGTGGAGAACATCAACGCCTTGGTCTCCGATGTCACCACCCCGACGCGCGAAATGGCGCGGGTGATTGGCGCTGTGGCCAAGGGCGACCTCTCGCAGTCCGCCGCGCTGGAGATCGAGGGCCGTCCGTTGCAGGGCGAGTTTCTTCGCGCCGCCAAGACCGTCAACAGCATGGTCGAGCAGCTTAGCGCCTTCACCTCGGAAGTCACCCGCGTTTCGCGCGAGGTGGGCACCGAAGGCAAACTGGGTGGCCAAGCCCAAGTCAAGGGGGTGTCCGGCACTTGGAAGGATCTCACCGAAAGTGTCAATTCCATGGCGTCGAACCTCACCGCTCAGGTTCGCAATATCGCCGATGTGACCATCTCTGTCGCCAGTGGCGACCTTTCCAAGAAGATCACGGTGGATGTGCGCGGCGAGTTTCTCCAACTTAAGGACACCATCAACACGATGGTGGATCAGCTTCGTGGTTTCGCCTCCGAAGTCTCCCGCGTGGCCCGCGAAGTGGGCACCGACGGCAAACTCGGCGGACAGGCGGTCGTGCCCGGCGTCGCCGGCGTCTGGAAGGATCTGACGGACAACGTCAACGGCATGGCGGCCAACCTCACCGCCCAAGTCCGCAACCTGGCGGAAGTCACCACATCCATCGCCAAAGGCGACCTCAACCGTAAGATCACCGTCGAAGTCAAAGGCGAAATGCTCGAACTCAAGAACACGGTGAACACCATGGTCGAGCAGCTCAACTCGTTTGCCTCGGAAGTCACCCGTGTCGCCCGCGAGGTGGGCACCGACGGAAAACTGGGTGGCCAGGCCGATGTCAAAGGCGTGGCTGGCACCTGGCGCGACCTGACGGAAAACGTGAACGGCATGGCGGCCAACCTGACCAGTCAGGTCCGCAACATCGCCCAAGTGACCACCGCTGTAGCCAACGGCGATCTTGGCAAGAAAATCACGGTGGATGCCAAGGGTGAAATTCTCGAACTCAAGGACACCATCAACACCATGGTGGATCAGCTCAACTCGTTTGCCTCGGAAGTCACCCGCGTCGCCCGCGAGGTGGGCACGGATGGCAAGCTGGGAGGCCAGGCCGATGTGCGCGGGGTGGGCGGCACTTGGAAAGACTTGACCGACAACGTGAACTTCATGGCGGCCAACCTGACCAGCCAGTTCCGCAATATTGCCCAAGTGACCACCGCTGTGGCCAACGGCAACCTCAGCAAGAAAATCACGGTGGACGCCATGGGTGAAATCCTTGAACTCAAGGACACCATCAACATCATGGTGGACCAACTGAACTCGTTCGCTTCGGAAGTGACCCGCGTGGCGCGTGAAGTCGGCAGCGAAGGCAAGCTGGGCGGCCAGGCCGAGGTTAAAGGCGTCGGCGGCACATGGAAGGACCTTACCGACAACGTCAACATGATGGCCAACAACCTCACCTACCAGGTGCGCAACATTGCGGATGTGACCACCGCCGTCGCCAACGGCGACCTTGCCCGCAAGATCACGGTGGATGCCCGCGGCGAAATTCTCGAACTCAAGAGCACCGTCAACGACATGGTGGATCGCCTCAACTCGTTTGCGGCGGAAGTCACCCGCGTGGCGCGCGAGGTGGGCACCGATGGCAAACTCGGCGGTCAAGCGGAAGTCATAGGCGTGGCCGGCACTTGGAAAGATCTGACCGACTCGGTCAACGGCATGGCCGCCAACCTCACCAGCCAGGTGCGCAATCTGGCCGAAGTCACCACCGCCTTCGCCCAAGGCGATCTGACGCGCAAAATCACTGTGGATGTCCAGGGCGAATTCCTCCAACTCAAGAATACGGTGAACATCATGGTGGATCAGCTTGGCTCCTTCGCATCGGAAGTCACCCGTGTCGCCCGCGAGGTGGGCACCGATGGCAAGCTGGGCGGCCAGGCCGATGTCAAAGGCGTCGGCGGCACTTGGCGCGACTTGACCGACTCGGTCAACGGCATGGCGGCCAACCTTACCGGCCAAGTTCGTAATATTGCGGACGTGACCACCGCTGTGGCCAAGGGCGACCTTGCCCGCAAGATCACGGTGGACGCCAAAGGCGAAATCCTCGAACTCAAGAACACGATCAACATCATGGTGGATCAGCTTGGTTCCTTCGCATCGGAAGTCACCCGCGTCGCCCGCGAGGTGGGCACGGATGGCAAGCTGGGCGGTCAGGCCGATGTCAAAGGCGTCGGCGGCACATGGAAGGACCTGACCGACAACGTGAACTTCATGGCGGCCAACCTCACCAACCAGGTGCGAAACATCGCCACCGTCACCACTGCGGTTGCCAACGGCGACCTCGGCAAGAAAATCACCGTGGACGCCCGCGGCGAAATTCTGGAACTCAAAAACACCACCAACATCATGGTGGACCGCCTCAACGCCTTCGCGGCGGAAGTCACCCGCGTCGCCCGCGAGGTGGGCACCGAGGGCAAGCTGGGCGGTCAGGCACAGGTTCCTGGTGTCGCTGGCACTTGGAAAGACCTCACCGATAACGTCAACGGCATGGCCGCCAACCTCACCGATCAGGTGCGCGGCATCGCCAAGGTCGTCACCGCCGTCGCCACCGGCAACCTGCGCTTCAAGCTCACTGTCGAAGCCAAGGGCGAAATCGCCACACTGGCCGACACCATCAACAACATGATTGACACTCTGGCCACCTTCGCGGACCAGGTTACGGGTGTCGCCCGCGAGGTGGGTGTCGAGGGCCGCCTCGGCGGTCAGGCCAACGTGCCCGGCGCCGCCGGCACTTGGAAGGACCTTACCGACAACGTCAACCGTCTGGCCGCGAATCTCACTACTCAGGTCCGCGCCATTGCCGATGTCTCAACCGCCGTCACCAAGGGCGACCTCAGTCGCAGCATCACCGTTGAGGCCGCCGGCGAAGTCGCACTCCTCAAGGACAACGTCAACGAGATGATCCGCAACTTGAAGGGCACCACCGCCAAGAACACCGAGCAGGATTGGCTCAAGACCAACCTGGCCACCTTCACCCGCAAGCTTCAGGGCCAGCGCGACCTTCAGGCCGTCTGCAAGATGACGCTCTCCGAGCTCGCCCCGCTCGTCGGCGCTCAGCACGGAGTTTTCTATATCAACGAGGCTCAGCACGAAGAGACCATGCTCAAACTACTGGCCAGCTATGCCTTCCGCGAGCGCAAACACCTCGCCAACCAATTCAAGTCTGGCGAGGGTCTCATCGGCCAGTGCCTGCTTGAAAAGGAGCGCATCCTTCTCATTGATGTGCCGGAGGACTACGTGAAGATCAGCTCTGGCCTCGGCGATGGCCGCCCGGCCAATGTTGTCGTCCTGCCCGTCATCTTTGAAGGTGACGTCAAAGCCATCATCGAACTGGCTTCCTTCCAACGATTCAGCGAGATTCATCTCACCTTCCTCGACCAGCTTATGGAGAGCTTGGGCATCGTCATCAACACCATCCAGACCAACATGCGCACGGAGGCGTTGCTCAAACAATCCCAGTCCCTCACCGAGGAGTTGCAGAATCAGCAGAGCGATCTGACCGGCAAGAATAAGCGCCTTGAGGATCAGGCCAAATTCCTTCAAGCCTCCGAGGAGATGCTCAAGCAGCAACAGGAGGAACTCCAGCAAACCAACGAGGAGCTCAATGAGAAGGCCAAACTTCTCGCCGAGCAAAAGACCGAGGTCATATCCAAGAACCGCGAGGTGGAAGCCAAGAACGCCGAGGTCGAAAGCGCCCGTCGCGCCCTCCAGACCAAGGCCGAAGAGCTGGCGCTGACCTCCAAGTACAAGAGCGAATTCCTCGCCAACATGTCCCACGAGCTGCGCACCCCCCTCAACAGCCTGCTCATCCTCTCCAAGATTCTAGCCGAAAACCCGCAGGGCAATCTGGACCCCAAACAGGTCGAGTACGCCCGCACCATCCACGGCTCCGGCGGCGATCTCCTGGAGTTGATCAACGAAATTCTCGATCTCTCCAAGATCGAAAGCGGCACCATGTCGATGGAACTGGGCGAGGTGACCTGCGCCGAGCTGACCGGGTTCTGCGAGCGCACCTTTCGCCATGTTGCCGATCAAAAGAATCTCGGCTTCCGCCAGACCGTGTCGCCGGAAATGCCGAGCGCAATATACACCGATACCAAGCGCCTCCAGCAGGTGCTCAAGAACCTCCTCTCGAACGCCTTCAAGTTCACCGAGAAGGGCGAGGTGGAGATGACGATGCGAGTGGCCACCCATGGCTGGGGCATCTCCCACGAACATCTCAACGGCGCGAAGCTGGTTGTCGCCTTCGACGTGCGCGACACCGGCATCGGCATTCCCAAGGAAAAACAGCTCATCATCTTCGAGGCATTCCAGCAGGCCGAAGCCGGCACGGCCCGCAAGTACGGCGGCACGGGGCTGGGTCTCTCGATCAGCCGCGAGATTGCCCGGATGCTTGGCGGCACCATCCATCTATCGAGCGCGCCCGGCCAAGGCAGCACCTTCACCCTGTTTCTGCCCATCGCATCCCTGCCCGGACAGGGTGGCAGCGACGGCGGTGTGCCTCCCAATCCGCAATCCCCGGCACCCAGTCCGCAATCGGCAATCGGCAATCCGCAATCCGAAATCGAGGCGGAATTTGACGACGACCGCTCCCTTTTGACCTCCGGCGACCAGGTGTTGTTGGTAGTCGAAGATGACCGCGCCTTTGCCGGGCTGTTGGTGGAACTTGCGCGAGAGAAGGGGTTCAAGTGCGTTGTCGCCCTCACGGCGGAAAAGGCCGGCCAATTCGTCCGCCTGTATTCGCCAATAGCCGTCATCCTCGACCTGCGCCTGCCCGACGGCAACGGTTGGGCCATCTTGGACCGCTTGAAACATGACCCCGCCACCGCTCATATTCCGGTGCATATCATGTCGGTGGAAGAACAGGCCGAGCGCGGCCTGCGCTTGGGCGCGCTGGGTTACCTGACCAAGCCAGTCACCAAGGAGAACCTGGAATTGGCCTTGGACAAAACACGGGCGTTTATCAATTCCAAGGTCAAACGCCTGCTGGTGGTCGAGGATGACGAAAAGGGTCGTCAAGCCATCGTCGAATTGGTGGGCAACGGCGACGTGCAGGCCACCGCTGTGGCCACCGCCGAGGAGGCTCTGGCGGTGCTCGATCAGCAGCGGTTCGATTGCGCGGTCGTGGACCTCAAGCTGTCCGGCATGAGCGGCGTCGAGCTGATCCACCGCATCAGGCAGACTGCCGCCAACGCCACGCTGCCGATCATCGTCTATACTGTCCGGGAACTCACAAGCGAGGAGGAAACTGAGTTGGATAAGCTCAGCGAGACCATCGTCATCAAGGACGTGAAATCGCCCGAACGGTTGCTTGATGAGACGGCGTTGTTTTTGCATCGCATGCGCTCAAAGATGCCGGAGATCAAACGGAAGATGCTCAATCAGGCCCAGAACGACGACCCGTTACTGGCGAACAAGAAGGCGCTGGTGGTGGATGACGACATGCGCAACGTCTTTGCCCTTACCACGGCGCTCGAACGGTGGAAGATGCAGACCTTTTACGCCGAGAGCGGCCAGCAGGCGCTCGACCTGCTCGCCAAAACCCCCGATGTGGACATCGTGCTGATGGACGTGATGATGCCGGAGATGGACGGATGGGAGTGCATGAAGCGCATCCGCTCCCAGCCCAACTTCAAGAAACTGCCCATCCTGGCCGTCACCGCCAAGGCCATGAAAGGCGACCGCGAGAAATGCCTCGAAGCCGGCGCCAACGATTACATCACAAAGCCCGTGAATATGGACCAGTTGCGTTCGTTGATGCGCGTGTGGCTGTATAAGTGAAATCATGAATTCAACCATGAACCCCATTGCTGACAGTCCTACATTAGATCCGGTCAACCTGCTCTTGGTGGACGATGTCGCCAGCAGCTTGACCGCCCTTGAAGCGGTTCTCACGCCCCTCGGACACCGTGTGGTAAGAGCGGATTCCGGTCAGGAAGCGTTGCGGCAAATTCTCAAAACCGAGTTTGCGGTGATAATACTCGATGTCCAAATGCCCTTGATGGACGGGTTTGAAACCGCCGACATCATTCGCGATCACGCGCAGTCGCAGCATGTTCCCATCATTTTCATCACCGGAGTGGCGGTGGGGGGCGGTGATCGGTTGAAAGGCTATGCGGCAGGAGGGGTGGATTACCTGCTAAAACCTGTCGTTCCAGAGATTCTACGCGCGAAGGTGCAGGTGTTTGCCCGCCTGCGCCAGTTGCTGGTGGAACGGCAAAAGCACATCGAAGATCTGAAGACGGTCAATCAGGCATTGATGACGGCCATGGACGAGCGCCAGCGGACCGAAGAAGCGCGAGTCAAACTGGCCGACGAAGTCAAAATGCTGAGCGGTTTGTTGCCGATCTGCGCCGGTTGCAAAAAAATCCGCGATACTTTAGGGCAATGGAGCCAGATAGAAACCTATATATCGAGACACAGCGCTGCCCAATTCAGCCACGGCTTTTGTCCGGATTGCCTTAAGAAATACTACCCTGAGGTGGATGAAAACAGTAAATGAGAGTAGCGCAGACATTCTTGTCTGCTGTTCCGCAGGTTTTCCAACCTGCCGGGGCGTCGGTAATTCCAGCGGTTGTTTGGCTATCGACGCCCTGCCGACTGGAAAGTCGGCGAAACGGCAGACAAAAAGGAAAGGACTGAATATCCAATATCCAACAAGGAATGTCCAATTTCCAAGGGGGAAGCGATTTGCAGAACAAGGTGTCTTTCCTTCATCCTTGGACATTCCTTGTTGGATATTGGATATTTTCCCATTCTTTCAGGCGTCTGTAGCGCAGACATTCTTGTCTGCCGTTCCGCAGGTTTTCCAACCTGCCG
>CAIUEN010000145.1 GCA_903898185.1 uncultured Verrucomicrobiales bacterium | reverse complement strand
ACGATTCAACGATTCAACGATTCAACGATTCAACGATTCAACGATTCAACGATTCAACGATTCAACGATTCAACGATTCAACGATTCAACGATTCAACGATTCAACGATTCAACGATTAACCCAATGATGATCAAGCCGACAGCGACCGCTACGATGATGAAAATCCTGGTTCCAGTGTTGCTCTTCCTGGGAAACACACCATTTTTGAATGGCCGCCTGACACCGTAATCCTGTCCCAGTTTGACGCCTTGGGGGACGACCATCGTTTGATCAGGCAGCTTCTTTTGCGGAGAATGACGTTGCGGCGCCGATTTGGGCGAACTTGCCGACGAAAAACTGTCGGCTTGGGCGGGTGCCGGAGTGCCGGGCTCAAGGCGCAGTTCGACTTGACCCAAGCGCAAAATCTGTCCCGGTCTGAGCGGCGCACTGGATACCACCCGCTGGTCGTTAATGAACGTGCCGTTGGTCGAATTAAGGTCGCGGATGCTAACTCCATCCCCATCAAGAACGATCTCGCAATGGTGGCCGGAGACCGAAGGCTCGGCGATCTCAAACGCATTGTCTTCGCCCCTGCCCACAGTGGTGGTGCCATCTTTCAGTTCGAAAGAACGTCCCATTTGCGCTTCGCTAAGAATTACTAATCGTGCCATGCTTCGGTTTTAGCGTTTGCGAATTATCGCCACCCTGTGAGGCAAGTCAAACGGTTTTGCATCCCGCAAAAAAATCTTTTGCGCCTGGCATCTGAACATGATCCATGATTCTTGGTTCGTGCCTGTTCGGGTGGCATAGGCATCCTTGCCTGCGCCTCTCTTTCCGTCGAGCGTCAGCGAGACGCTAATTTCTCCTTCTGACTTTAACAATTACCTTCGATCAAACTGCGAAATTCAGCGAACAGCGACGTCGAATCGTGAGGTCCTGGCGAAGCTTCAGGGTGGTATTGGACACAAAAAATCGGTTTTCGGCGGTGGCGCATGCCTTCGACGGTTTGATCATTGAGATTGATGCGGTCCACAGTGATATCGGAAGGCAATGTGGCGGGATCAACCGAAAAACCGTGGTTCTGGGATGTGATCTCGACCCTTCCAGTGGCCAAATCTTTGACAGGCTGGTTGGCGCCTCGATGGCCAAACTTCAGTTTGAATGTTTTGCCTCCAAACGCTTGCCCAAGAATCTGATGCCCCAGGCAGATGCCGAAAATCGGGATGCCCGAATCCACCAAGTCACTGACCGCCTGCACGGCATAATGGAGAGCAGAAGGGTCGCCCGGACCATTTGACAGAAAAATGCCCGCAGGTTTGTAAGCGAGAACTTCGGCGGCAGGAGTGGCGGCTGGGACGACCCGCACCTTGAACCCATGCTGGCGCAAGCGGCGCAGAATGTTGTACTTCATCCCAAAATCGTAAGCGACAATCGGAATGTCAGCAGGCGGCATGGGTGGCGATTTGACCGGATTAACTCCGCGCGCCAGTTCAAAGGAAGAACTCATCTCGTCTTTTTCGTCCCATAGAAACGCCTTCTTGTGTGTGACCTCCTTGACGTAATCGACGCCAAGCAGCCCGGGCCAGTTCCTCGCCCTCGAAATGGCATCCTCGTCGCTGATCGGTTCGGTCGAAATATACCCATTAAGCGCGCCGCGCACTCGCAGTTTCTTGGTCAGAGCACGGGTATCGATCCCCTGAATGCCTGGGATCTGGTTTTCTTCGAGGTATTGCGCCAGCGACTTCTCCGAACGCCAGTTGCTGACCACAGGCGAAAGTTCGCGAATAACAAACCCGGCCACATGCGGTTGCCACGATTCGACATCAAGATGGTTCACTCCGTAGTTGCCGATCAGCGGGTAGGTCATCGTGACGATCTGCCCTTTGTAAGAGGGATCAGTGAGAATCTCCTGGTAACCGGTCATGGAGGTGTTGAAACAAACCTCCCCGCAGGCAGAGGCGCGCGCGCCAAAGCCTTGACCATGAAAAACCGAACCGTCTTCGAGGGCTAGAATCGCTTTCATCATCATTGATGCAATGCAAATCTAAGGGCACCACCGGCACGGTCAAGCCTTTACCCCAAAGCGCCAGCAATTCTCATTATGGAAGGCAAGCAAGAATACCCAATATGCAGTGGAAGGTTTCTGCCTGAATATCCAATATCGAACAAGGAATGTCCAATAATGAAGTAGGAAAACCATCAAACCTGGAAATGGCAATTGAAACCGCAGAATACGGAACGCGGAAGGTGAACTCACTCCAACATCATAAATCCTGCCTGCTGTTTTGCTCTTTCTATTGTATCGCAAACGATATCGCGAACTCTTTTGCGGCACTGGAACTGAACTTGGGTTGGAACGCTTTTTCACTTCATTATTGGACATTCCTTGTTCGATATTGGATATTCAATCCCAGTCATACGCTGGCCCGGAAGGCAGGAATCTTCCGTTGATTGGATATTCTTGCTGACCTGCCATAATGAGAATTGCTGCTTTACTCCAAAGCGCAATTTTCAAAAAAACGCGTGACATTCCCGATTTCATTGGTATATTTCGGCCCTCTTATGACGACCCTATCGTCTAGCGGTTAGGACACTGCCCTTTCACGGCGGTAGCAGGGGTTCGAGTCCCCTTAGGGTCGCCAATTCGATTTAAAACCCGTAATTACAATTGGTTACGTGGTTTGTGTTTTTACCACACCTTAAGAAACGTATGTGAAAAGTATGTTTTCCGCCTCAGTTTTCATGATTATTCAAAGCCGTTCAGTCCTTATACTTGTTCGGTCACGTTGTCGGCTATAGCGCTATCAGTATAGCAGACTCTGATTTTGATGTTCTCAGGCGATGATTTTTTGGGCGTTGAACCCTTGCGCGATGAAAAAGTCTTGTGTCATGCTTGCCATAAAGGCGATTAAATAGCGTAACAGTAATTACTTGCAAACGAGCATGCATGTGCGCCAAACCACGCAAAGGGGGGCAAAGAAATCCGCCCCAATTAGAAGTCTGGTATTTTGTTGCGAGAATGTATGTCCCAAAAGTGTACTAAGATGTCCCGTTTATGACTAGACATATAATCCACTCAAGGCTATGAATTAGCCAATCGAGAGAATCGGTTGAACATAAAACAATTAAAAACTGAAAAACAAAATGAAAACAAAAATTAAGTTAATCATGGCGGGGCTTGCGGCGGTGACGCTCGCAGCCGGAACTGCGCAAGCAACATTAGTGCATTGGAGTGTTTTTGACACCAGTAGCTCTGGAGGAATTACGCTCAGTGGTGTTGAAAAAGACTTGAATTTAACTGTGGGAGTCTCTATAACAGAGCCACTAATAAATGTCAGTTACATTGCAAACAGCAGCGGTCCAACTGTTCCAGTTGCATTTACATATTCGTCTCTTTCTGAGAAAATAACTGCTTATCAGACACCATACCAGACATCATACCCAGCCATAGTGGGACAAGAATTGACATTCACGGTTAATGTTATAACCATCTCCGATGGAACCATCCCCGGCGGTATGGACATTGTACAAGTGTCTTATGATAAACATCTATTTTCATTCGATTTGGGAACCAATCTCAAGTTACTTGTAGATTTGAAAGAATTGTACCCAGGGGAGTCCATCTCTCGAAATGGCCCTCCAGGCCCTCCTCTAGACATACCTATTTCGGCCACATTGACCCTTATCGCCGTCCCGGAACCAAGCACCGTTGTCGCTGGTATTCTGGTGCTCCTGCCTTTCGGTGTGAGCTCAATCCGCTCCATTCGCAAGAATCGCCTGTAATTCAGGTAACCCCTTTAAAACGCATTCAGACCGACTTCATTGTCGGCCTGTTTTTTTTGCATAATCCGGTCTATGATTTGGACGCCTGCGTGGTGTCGCCTACGGAGTTCAGGTCAAAGGGTGAATTGCTGACTTGCTCTGGAGGAAGATGGTCGAGGGGGTGGATCTAGGGGTGTTGAATTGATCGGAATTTCGCTCTAACAAGTTACCGCTGCATTTGTTCCATTTTTTCTTCTTTTCAGCAACACCTGGCTTTAGCCAGGTGTCAGGCACAAGCCAATGAAATCGAGCCGTTTTAACAGCTTTCCCTGCGCTTTGAAGCTGTTAAAACGCCTGATAACTCACATTCCAAGCGTAACACCCGACTAAAGTCGGGTGTTACTGATGATGCTGCCCGAGACCAAGCCGCTCGTATTCCGACATGGTGTAGCGGTCTGTCATGCCGGACAAGTAGTCGCAAATGGCCCGGTACAGACCGGCGTTGCGCACCCTTTTCTGGAATGTTTCCCCTAATTCTTCGGGGTGTTTTACGTAGTGTTCGAACAACTTTTGCAGCATGCGCACGGCGCGGAGATTAGGCCGATGAACCACGGGATTATAGTAAAGGTTCTTGAAAAGATAGCTCCGCAGTTCCAAGTTCATTTTCCGACGCTCCGGGTTGTGGCGCACCAAGGGCCGCTTCTGGCGGCGCACGTCGTCGGCGCATTTTACTTTCGATTTCAAAATCAGTTTTTCACTGGTCTCGACCACGTCACGAACCTGCCAGTCAATCAAGCACCGAATGATGAAATAATGCCGCGTTTCGTCCGGCAGTTCGCCGTGCTCTTCCTTCATCTTGCGCGACGCCATTGAAAATATCCGTACGTCCTGGTTCAGCTTTTCTTCGGACAACAGCCCGCAATCCAGACCATCGTCCAGATCGTGGCTGTAATAAGTCAGTTCATCGGCGAGATTCGCCACCTGGGCTTCCAGCGATGGGCAATGCGCACACGGCGCTGATGTTGATCCCGGGTGATCGAAGCTGGTCTGGTGCTTGCGCAGCCCCTCGCGGACCTCCCAGGTGAGGTTCAGCCCCGAGAACGTGGGGTATTTTTGTTCCAATTCCTCGACAATACGCAGGCTCTGGAGATTGTGCTCAAAACCGCCATGCAATTTCATCAGCCGATTCAATACACGCTCGCCTTTGTGGCCGAATGGGGAATGGCCCAAGTCGTGAGCCAGCGCAATCGTCTCGGCCAGGTCTTCGTTGAGCCTGAGCGCCCGCGCAATTCCCCGTGAAATGGCGGCCACTTCCATCGTATGCGTCAGGCGGGTGCGCAGATGATCGCCTGTGCCGTTAAGAAAGACCTGGGTTTTATACTCCAACCGGCGGAACGCGCGCGAATGAATTACCCGGTCGCGGTCGCGCTGGTATTCGGTGCGCCACAAAGGCGGCTCCTCTGGAAAAACGCGGCCGTGCGACTCGGCGCTAAGCTGGGCATAAGGCGCGAGCGTATTCCGTTCCCGTTGTTCCAATTCTTCTCGCGCGCAAGGCATGATTAGTTGGGCAGAAGTTCTTGCACCGAAATGCCCCGCAGCTCAAAGAGCCGCCGGATGGCATCTTCAATCAGATTGTTCGGACACGAAGCGCCAGCGGTGATGCCCACTGTGATTTTTCCCTGCGGCAGCCAGTCGCGCGTAGCAATTTCCTTGTGGAGAGTCAGGCTGTAATGGCGGATCAATTTGTCCAACTCCATCATCTTCGCGTTCTTGATGAAGTAGGTGGGAAGTTTTGCCTCGCCCATCTCAGCCAGATGCGAAGTGTTGGATGAATTGTATCCGCCGATGACCAGAAGCAGGTCCATTGGCTCGCGCAATAGCTTCTCCAATGCGTCCTGGCGGTCTTGCGTGGCGCCGCAGATGGTATCGAAAAATCGAAAGTGTTTATCCACGTTCTCAGAGCCGTAACGCTTGATCATTGCGTTCTTAATCCGGCGTTGAACCTCTTCAGTTTCGCCGCGGAGCATCGTAGTCTGGTTGGCCACGCCAATGGCCTGCAAATGAAGGTCAGGATCAAAACCGGACGAATACGAACCTTTGAATGCATCGAGAAACTTTTCCTTGTTGCCGCCTTGGACAATGTAGCGGCAGACAGAATCGGTCTCGTCGAGATCATAGACCACCAAGTAATGGCCGGTGCCGTTGGCGGTGGCCTGCGAAGTGGTCGCCTTGGTCTCCTCGTGTTTGGCCTTGCCATGAATAATGCTGGTAACCGTCTCCTTCGAATATTGCCGCACGCGTTTCCAAACACTCATCACGTCGCCGCAGGTGGTATCCACCAGCACGCAACCTTTGGCATCAAGTTTTCGGCGCGTCTCAACCTCCGTCCCAAACGCCGGAATGATCACCACATCGCTTGCCCCCAGCCTCGCCAAATCCTTGTTGCTTGGTTTGGGCGAAATGATCTGAATGCCCATCTTCTGAATCTGGTCGTTGACCTCGGGGTTATGGATGATCTCACCGAGCAGGTATATCGCTGTGGGCGGCGGGAATCGTTGGCGCGCCGCATAAGCCAGATCGATGGCACGCTCCACCCCGTAGCAAAAGCCGAATTCCTTGGCCAGTTTGATCGTTACCAACCCGTCGGCCGAGATTACCTGGCCATTGGCGCGAATGCGGTCCACCAAGCCGCTACGGTAATGCGATAATACTTGGGCTTGCACCGCCGCCATGAGATCAGGGTGGCGCAAATTAATCTTCCGTCTATCGCTTTCCGGCGCTAATTCCATACAATCTGAACTATTGCGAAGGATTCCATTAATGATTGGATTGGCCTTGCAATTTGAATCTCATGTTTGAGTTCATCATCGCTGGCGCGCTCTGGAGATGCAAAAAATCTAATAAGATTTTGTTTTTCGATCGCGTTCATTTTGTTGATTTGTCTTGCTGTACTTTGGACAGCTAAGAATGCTGCTTTTTGCGCCAAGAACGATCTTCGGACGTAGCGCAGACATTCTTGTCTGCCGTTTGCGCAGGTTTTCCAACCTGCGGGGCGCGTCGGTCATTCCAACGGTTGTCTTGCTACCGACGCTTCGCCGACTGGAAAGTCGGCGCAACGGCAGACAAGAATGTCTGCGCTACATCCCAAGATCGTTCACTACTCTTAGCGCAAAAAGTAACATTCTTACCCGTTCAAAGTATATAAGGCATTTTTCTTGCCGCCAATAAGGAATGCGGCAATCTGCTCAAGTGATTCGAAATGACAGTAAATTCGCAAGCGGCCTGACATGCCTTTGTTTGCTCGGAGTTCTTCTGTGGGCAGGTTGCGCCTCGGATGCTTCAAAAAAAACGGCGGATAAAGTCTGGAACAACGCCATGCAAAGCGCCCAGGAAGCTCTGACGCGAAGCGACCGTGAGGAGGCGGAACGTTTTTTTCTGGCAGCCATTCATCGAGCCGAGCAAACGGGCGACAATCAGCATCTATCGGCCAGTCTGGGCAGCTTCGCTCTCCTTCGTTATTCTCAAGGGAAATACCCCGAGGTGGAGCAACTCTGCTCGCGACAAATTGCGGTTGATGAAAAACGCCTTGGAACCAACAGCATGGTTTTCGCGGATGAATTAGTCCGGTTCGCTGAACTGGAGGAAATGTTGAAAAAGTACGAACGAGCTGAAGAATTGTATCGACGGGCTCAGGAGGTCACCGTTGCCAAACGTGGATCATCAAGTCCGCTGGCGGGCGTTTACCTGGCCAAACGCGCCCACCTTTACATGCTTCAAGGAAGGAAAAAGGAAGCTCAGATCTTTTACGGCCGAAGCCTCAATTTCCTCGACGACGCTCAATTCAACCTCTCATTCGAGGATGACATTCTGTCCAAACGGAGGCATTTGATCGAAGAGATTGCGAAGATACAAAACGAATACGCTCTTATCTGCGAACAGGAAGGCCGCATCGAGCAGGCCGAAGATATCCTTAACCGCGCCATCGCCAGTTTGGAAGCGATCCACGGCCAAGGCTGCCCCCAAGCCGCCTCAATGTTCGAAAGCCTGGCCAGAGTTCAAAAGCAACGTGAATCAAAGGAAAACGAGGCAGCTCCAAAGTGATGCTTGCAGCAATTCTCATTATGTGGGGCAGACCTCTGGGCTGCCGGTTGCGGTGCCTCTGGCTCCGCAGGGAGTCGAACACTTCGTGCGCAGGCAGATCAGCGTTTTTCCCCTTCCTTGCTCAAAATGAGAATTGCTGTGATGCTCGGCTTTAGACTGGCCTTCCGAAACCGGACTATCTATAATAGCTCATGGATTTTATGCGAGAGTTTCCGCCGACAGCACTCATGATGCCTTTGCTGAGTGTTTTGGTTTTGGTAGCGCTCTTCAATCGCAAAAAGAAACCCTTCGTCGTCTCAGGGATTCTCTCTCTTGGATTTTTCATTTGGGGTCTCTACTTGGGCAGCTACCCATTTCTTCACAAGCAGCCTTACAATGTCGGATTCTTTGTGGCGTCAGCCCTTCAACTTTTCATTGCCGTGAGCATGATTGTGCTGGCGCTGAAGGATGCGCGCCATGCCGACAAACAATTCCGGGCGGAAATCAACGCCGTGCGCTCTGAGAACGAGGCGCTGCAGTCGCGAGTGCTGACGACTGAGGAGAAGTGCCGCAATCTTTATAACCAAGTACGCCTGACCGAAGGCGTCCAAAAGGCGTATGATGAACTGCGCCGGACCCAGCAGGTTGTTGTGCAGCAGGAGCGTCTTCGCGCCTTGGGACAGATGGCCAGCGGCGTAGCCCACGATATCAATAATGCGCTTTGCCCGGTCACCTGTTATCCCGACATGGTGATGGACAATGAACCCGGGTTGATGGAGAGCTCGCGGCGTTATCTTCAGAACATCAATAAAGCCGCCAAGGACATCGCCAACATTGTCGAGCGCATGCGCGAGTTTTACCGTCGGCGCTCCGATTCTGAAAAACTGGTGGAAGTCGATATCAACCAGGTCGTTGAAGAAGTGGTGGAACTTACCCGTCCACGCTGGCGCGATCTACCGCAGCAGCAGGGGATTACGATCGTCGTGAACACTCGGTTGGAGCCGGATTTGCCGCCACTTATGAGCGATGCAAGCGAATTGCGGGAAGCCTTGACCAACCTGGTGTTTAACAGTGTTGACGCCTTGCCCCAGGGCGGAACCATTACCATCAAAACCAGTTCTGGCTGCCTTCCGCCCAGCGACGAAAGCACCGTTTCCGGCTATTATTTCCAAATCGAAGTCCTGGATGATGGCGTCGGCATGGATGAACATATCCAAAAACGCTGCCTGGAGCCGTTTTTCTCGACCAAGGCTCAGCGCGGCGGCACCGGACTTGGATTGGCCATGGTCTATGGCGTCATGCAACGGCACCAAGGCACCATTGAAATTGATACGGCGCCAGGGGCAGGCACTCATGTGCGGCTGATCTTCCCGATTCGGAAGACCGTTTCCGAAACGAAGCCCGCTGTCGTGGCACCGCCCCCGGTAGCCCGCTCGTTGCGCATTCTCTGCATTGATGACGAGCCGATCATTGGTCAAATCCTTACCGATTACCTTAGCAGCCTGAGCCATTCGGTAACCGCCACTGGTGGCGGCAAGGATGGGATCGATTCATTCCGCAATGCCGCCCAGCAAAATCAGCCTTTTGACATCGTGATTACCGACTTGGGCATGCCGGACATGGACGGCTACCAAGTAGCTCGAGCTATCAAGGCGGAATCGCCTGAAACACCGGTTATTATGATGACCGGTTGGGGCAACATCATGACGGATCATGGCGAACACGCTCCCGAGGTGGACGCAGTGATCGCCAAGCCGCCGAAAGTCAGTGAACTTAACGCTCTCCTTCTAAAGATGACAAGACCAGTATAAGTATACTTTGAACGGGTAAGAACGTTACTTTTTGCGCCAAGAGCAGGGAACGACCTTCGGATGTAGCGCAGACATTCTTGTCTGCCGTTCCGCAGGTTTTCTAACCTGCGGGGCGCGTTGGTAATTCCAGCGGTTGTCTTACTACCGACGTTTTGCCGACTAGAAAGTCGGCGGAACGGCAGACAAGAATGTCTGCGCTACGTCCGAAGATCGTTACTCTTTTGCGCGTTTGCCCAATTGATGGTCGAGCATGAGGACTGCGGTGCCGCGTTCTTCGATCAGTTGCAGTTGTTGAACGATCTGAGCCGCATTCTTCTCTTCTTCGACCTGTTCGGTGATGAACCATTGGAGCAGCACTTGGGCGGGATAGTCTTTTTCGCGCAACGCCAACTCGTAGAGACTGTTGATCGAAGCGCTGACTTCCTGTTCGTGTGATAGCACTGTCTTGAAGACGTCCAGCGCGCTCTTCCAAGGAGTCGTCGGAGCGGCGATGGCTTTGAGTTCCACGCGGCCTCCGCGGTCGAGTTGATGCTCGTAGAGCTTCATCGCGTGCTCTCGTTCTTCGGATTCCTGAACGCGCAGCCATTTGGCAAATCCGCAGAGATTTTTCTCTTCACTCCAAGCCGACATGGCCAGGTAAAGGTAAGATGAATAAAGTTCCTTGTTGATTTGCTCGTTGAGCGCGTCCTGCAATGTTTTGGAGATCATGTTTTCTTAGTGTTACGAGTTTTTGGCGCTTCAGGAGGCTGGGCCTCAGCACCAATCTGTAACAAGATAGTGGATCAGTTGCTTGCGTCAAGTTGTTCGCGCACGCCCAAATCCTCGCCTAAGGAATTCTTGCACCACGGAAAATGATGTTTTTAGTTCCATAGGTTTTGTACAAATGGATCAACTTGATTTTGAGAGGGAAAATCCCGTTATTGATGTCCTTAGGCGAGGATTGGGGGCATGGCAACAGCAATTCTCAAGTCGAATGCTAACGCTTGAAATGTGAGTTTTGGTGAAATCTCAAATTTGAAATTTAAAATTTGAAATTTAAAATCCAAAAACTGCAAATGAACCGCAGAATACGCGGAACACGCGGAAGCGTGTTGCATCAAATTATACTTTGAACGGGTAAGAATGTTACTTTTGCACCGGGACAATGAACGATCTTCCCCGTTTACAGTAGAGAATTATGAACATAAAAACCTTTCCATCTAATCTGCGAAAATCTGTGCAATCTGCGGACAACTCTCTGTAATTGGAGAGTAATCCGCAGATGACGCAGATTTGCACAGATTAAAGAAGAATTCGTTTCCGTGTATTCCGTGGTTTCTTATCCCCTCAGATTCAGTATGGCTGATGGTTTCCAAAAGTGGGAATTTCTTGCAGAGGAAAACAGGACAGTTTTCTACGGGCTGGGTCTGCCCCACATAATGAGAATTGCTGGGGAATTTTAGAGCGCCCTTGTCCACAATGGGTTCGCCTTTACTCTTGAATGAACAGAAGCAACAATCAGTTGTCTTGCTTATGGTGAAGTATTCTGAGCAAAAGAGCTTGTGTCCGCCCCGCGCGCAGTGGGGGTGGGTGGTCTTGCTTTGCATGGCGATGCTCGGCAGTTGGCAACTGACTGCCGCGCCGGGATTCAACGCCACTCTGGATCGCAACGCCATCGCCCTTGGGGAAACGGTGACACTGACTCTCACATTCGAGAACTGCGCGCCAACGAGCGAACCGGAAATACCTGTGGTCGCCAATGTTAAGGTGGCAGGAAGTCGATCTCAACAGCAGATGACGATCCAGAATGGAAACCAGACCGTAGCGGTTACTTACGATTATGATCTGCGACCAGCCAAAGAGGGAGACTATGCCATCGGACCAATCCGCGTAACTCTCAACACCGGACAGCAAGCGGCAAGCAAACCTCTGGCGTTTAAAGTGTCCAGAGGTTCTCTTCCCAAGACTGCGGGCACGCCGGAACTGGCATTCGTGAAGTTGGTCATTCCCCGTCAGCAGGTGTATTTGGGCGAAACCATTCCGGTCGATATCCAATGTTACTGCCAGCAGGCGGCCAACATCCAGCGCCCACGCTTGGAAGCGTCCGGATTCAGCATGGGAACGGTTACCGATTACGACAAGCCGTATCACCAGGGCCAATACGCCGGCCAAGTCTATAACCAGCTTGTTTTTCACGCGCCGATCACTCCGGCCAAAACCGGAGCGCTCACGCTTGGACCGGCATCGTGGTCGCTAAGCTTGCTGCTCGGTCCAAGAGATTTTTTCGGAAACTTCACGCAATCCCGACCCGTTACTGTCAACAGCGATCCTCTTGAAATTCAGGTTTTGCCGCTGCCGACCAACGGCGCGCCTCCGGATTTCAACGGCGCAATCGGCACATTCCAGATCGCCTCATTCGAGGTGGGGCCGACCAATCTGGCAGTGGGCGATCCGATCACATTGAAAATCCGCATCTCTGGCAGCGGCAGCTTCAATTCGGTAACCCTTGCCCAGAACCAGCCGGAATGGCGTGAATTCAAGCTTTATCCGCCCGCCAGCAAATTTGAGCCCACTGACCCGTTGGAAACCGAGGGTTCAAAGTATTTTGAAACCGTGGCGCTGCCTCAGAATACTGCAATCAAAGAGCTGCCGGCGTTTTCATTCAGCTTTTTTGATCCTGCCAATAAAACCTATCGAATGCTGACCAGTCCTGCCGTCCCGATCACGGTGCGTCCGACCGCCGCGACGCCGCAGCCAACGGTGCTGTCGAGCGCTCCGCCGCCCACGGACACGCCGCCGCCAGCGCGCGAAATCGTGCATATCAAACCGGCGCTTGGAAAGATCGGTCGCGCTGAAACGCCGTTCATTTTGCGTCCGGAATTCTGGGCATTGCAGGCAGTGATGCCGCTGATATGGATCGGCGCTGTGGTTTGGCGTCGGCGCCGTGAAAACCTGGCGAACAACCCTCGCTTGGTGCGTCAACGCGAAGTCGCCCGCTTGACGCGCCAAGGGCTGAAGGAATTGCCGATGCTGGCCAAATCCAACAAGAGAGACGAGTTCTATGCGACTGTTTTCCGGCTGTTGCAGGAGGTTTTGGGCGAACGACTGGAACTGCCCGCGTCGGGCATTACTGAGGCTGTCTTGGATGGGCTTAACACCGCCGAGAAAGGTTCCGATGCTCTGACATCAGCGCGCGAGTTGTTCCAAATCTGCAATCAGTATCGCTATGCGCCTGAGCATGGAGGGCAGGAATTGGCTTCGTTAATGCCAAAGATAGAAACCACACTGGCGGAACTTCAACGGGTCAAGCCCAGTTCCAGAGGCAATGGCGCTGTGATTATGGCTGGCATGCTGGCGGGTTGCCTGTTGCCGTGGACGTTGCATGCGGAGGGGAAATCACTGGAAGTCGTGTCTGTGCCGGCGACCCATCTGACGGCGGAGTTTACCACGGCAAACCGGCTTTACGAACAAGGCAAATATGCCGAGGCAGCCACCCGGTATGAGCGGCTGATTCAAAGCGGGTGGAATTCCTCAATCCTGTATTTCAACTCAGGCAATGCGTGGTTCAAAGCCGGGCAGGCCGGGCGCGCCATCCTGGCCTATCGCAAAGCCGAACGGATTTCCCCGCGCGATCCCGATATACGCGCCAACCTTCAATTTGCGCGGTCCGAGACGGGAAACGCCAACTCACAGTTGCCCGGCGGTCGATGGGCGCGTCTGCTTAACCGGCTCACTCTCAATGAATGGACTGTGCTTGCAGGCAGTATCACATCAATGTTTTTTGTAATTTTGACAGCCCGGCAATTGGGGGGCGGCAAGAAGGGCCTGCGCGCGCCAATCATTGTTCTGGGAGCGCTCAGCGCCGGATCGATTGCCTGCTTGACAACTGTGGCGCAAAGCCAGTTGGATGATCCGCTGGCCGTTGTAATCGCCGCCGATGCCGTGATTCGTCGCGGTCCATTCGCTGAATCTCCCAGCGTCACCACCGCCAGAGATGGGACAGAACTGCTGGTCATCGACGCCAACAACGACTGGGTCGAGGTCACTGACGCGGCCAAACACACTGGATGGGTGCCCAAAGGCGATGTGGCGATGATGAAATAGGTCGATCCAAATCCAGCTTGTTTAATTGCTGTCGGTCAGATTAAAGTCGGCACGTATGCGCAGTGATCCCAAGATTATTATCGGAGTGACCGGTTCGATTGCGGCTCATAAAGCGGTGGATTTGACCAGCATGCTGGCCAAAGCCGGCTGCCATGTGCGCGTTGTGATGACGGCGGACGCCCAGAAGTTTATCACCGCGCTGCCCTTTAAAACTCTCTCGCGTCAACCGGTAGTCACGGATTTGTACCAGGAAGAAGAAGGATGGAAACCGACCCATATTGAACTGGCTGAAGAGGCGGATCTATTGCTCATCGCACCAGCAACAGCCCAAACCATCGCCAAGCTCGCTTCAGGGCTGGCCGATGATGCGCTCAGTTGCATTGCCTTGGCGCTCAACCCCAAAGCTGGACTGTTGATCGCCCCCGCCATGAATGGCAAAATGTGGCTGCACCCGGCCACCCGCCAAAACGTGGCCACCCTCAAGAGCAGGGGCGCGGAGTTTATCGGGCCGGACGAAGGCATGCTGTCCTGTGGTTACGAAGGAGTCGGGCGCCTCTGGCCTGTGGACAAAATTGCCGAACGCGCCTTGGCTATGGTGACTGAAAAACCTGCCCGGTAAGATGCCGAACAAATCCAGAATATCCCAGAAGCTCTCTCAAGAATGCAACTGAAGAGGAATTCACAGTGGCAAAAGACGCGCAATGAAACCACCTTTCTATCTCAGCCCAAAAAATATCGTACTTTTGGCGGTCGTGGTTGTTGGAATTGCCTTCGTCGTTTGGGTCGTTCGGCGACGGCGGCGGCTGGTTCGCGCCGACCTCCAAAACCGTGGACTGATGCCCAGCAAACGTCGGCGCCGCAGCCGTTCCAACGAGAAACGCAATCCCACCCTGGCAGAAATAGGGAGCGGGTTGCCACCTGTGCGAGAGACGCCACCTCCAGGACCTACTGATGGAAAATAGCCGAGCGATCACCAAAAAAAGCGCCTCAAACCTTGCGCTGGCTTTTTTCCTGTTGCCGAAGAGCAAACGCGACGGGATGTCGGCGCTCTATGCATTCTGCCGCGAGGTCGATGACATTGCCGATAACGAGGTTGTTGCCGTCGAAGAACGCCGATCCGGCCTCGCCGACTGGCGGGAGGACATTCGTCGGGCATGCGATGGCGGGATGCCTGCGTTTCTGGTCAATCGCGAACTCCAGCCGATCATCGCTCATTACAAGCTCCCGTTCGCTCATTTTGACGAGATCATTCGCGGTGTTGAAATGGACTTGGACATCAAGCGATACCAGACCATGGACGACCTTGAGCAGTACTGTTACCGCGTCGCCTCGGTCGTTGGCCTGCTGAGCATTGAAATCTTCGGTTACAAGAGCACGGCTTGCCGCGACTACGCGGTTTATTTGGGTAAGGCCCTCCAGTTGACGAATATCTTGCGCGATGTCCGTACCGATGCCGAGCGCGGGCGTGTCTATTTACCCCTGTCCGAACTGGCCCGTTTCGAGGTTACCCCGGAGGAAATTCTTCGCTTCGAGTATTCCGAGCGGTACCACCGCTTGGCCATCAGCGTGGCGGAGCAAGCGCGCCAGTTCTATGAACTGGCGCGCGTTACGTTGCCAGAAACCGAGCGCCCGTCCATGGTTGCCGCCGAACTGATGGCTGCCGTTTACTGGCGTTTGCTTAACAAGATCGAGTCCAAGCGTTTCAACGTATTCGGGGCCGCGCCGATCCGCTTGGGAAAACCCGCAAAGCTGGCGCTGATTGCAGATGCCTGGCTGCGCCAGATCACAGGCCGACCTCCCCCAGGCTATGTGTGCGTGACAGGAAAGTAACCTGTGGGGTGGTGCCAGGGTGTTGAATTGAGGAAAAATAGTTCATTCTGATAATTGTCTTTTTCAATAAAACCCGGCTTTAGTCGAATGTTAACGCTTGGAAAGTGAGTTTTGCACTTGGACAATGATGATCTTCCCCGTTTGCAGTAGAGAATTATGAACATAAAAACCTTTCCATCTAATCTGCGAAAATCTGTGCAATCTGCGGACAACTCTCTGTAATTGGAGAATAATCCGCAGATGACACAGATTCACGCAGATTAATGAAGAATTATACTTTGAACGGATAAGATCGTTCCTCGTTCGTGGCGCAAAAAGTAACATTCTTATCCGTTCAAAGTATGGTTGTGCTGACTGTTGCCGTACTCTGGCTCCGTAGAAAATTGGAAACCTCGCGCGTGTCAGATCAAAGTTTTCCCCACATATTCATCAGAATCAAAATGAGAATTGCTGACTTGCTCTGAAGGAAGATGTGTCGAGGGGGCGGAGACCCCTCGAACCGGCAGGCCGGAGGACTGCCCCACAGGGTTGCACGCATCAATCACTGATCACCATCCAGCGGCGGTTGCGCGGGATGAATCGCGCCTGCGTATTGCGGGCTTCGTGATTCTGAACATGTTGCACGGATGCTTCCCAAGCCGGTTCAGCCAGCAGCATCAGCGCGTCAACCCTCGGGATGATGCGAATTTCGTGTCGCGAGATCTGGTCTTGGCGCCGTCGTTCATGTTCGCTTTTGGCGGCTGCCAGCCGTTCCGTTATTTTGAATTTTGTCGGCTCCTGGCGGGACCGTCGCTGGCGCTCAGTGATCTCTTTTTCATAGTTCTCGAAGTAGCGATCCACACGGTCAAGTTCGCGTCGCAGATACTGCTCCTGACGCAATGTGATGCTGCCAAGCTCGGCGGCAAGTTCTTCGCGAAGGGCCTTTTGCAGCAGTGGTTCCAAGGAAGCGCCGTTGAGAGGCGGCCACGTAATGGCTGTTTCTGGAGATGGCTCAACCAGGGCAAATTCCAACGCGGCGGCCAGTGATTCGTCACGGTTCCCGTCGGGCATAGAAAGCGCAATCCGGTGCAATGACCAATGCTGATCAATGGCTTGTATCTCGCAGCGCATCAGAAACAACACCGAGAAATGCCAGGCGGCTTTGAATTCACCGGTCATTGTCCAGCGAGAGCAATTGGGCACCTGGGCATGCCAGAGTTTGGCGGCAACTTCGGGTGAAGGCGGGCGATTTTGGACAAACGGTTGCAGTGCCGCGCGATTCATCACCAGCGTTGACGAGCGCAGCGCCTCGACCAGACGGAAGGTTAGCGGACAACCTGGAAAAACCTGGCGCTCGGCATCGCGCGCGTCGGCGCTTTCCGGGCTTGGAAACGACAGTTCCAATTCCGTCAAAGCTCCGTTTGGACACCATAACCGCGCAGATGGGCCTTCCGCAATCAATTGGAGGCGGTCGTGCCAGCTTCGCTCGCAAATTGCGCCCAGAGCCGAAAGACCCTCTTCGTAAAAATCAACCAACGCGGACGTGTCGTATGGCAGGCGCTCCAGATTCATAACGATTCGTAGTCCTTTGAAAACAGGGTGTCGTCCAACTGCTTGAATTGCTGGTAGTTGGCGCGCGCTTTGGCAAGTTCGTCGCCCAGGCTTTCCATCGATTCGGCAAGGTGCCCTTCGCTTTCCTGCCAGCGCCGGAAGATTTCGTCCGCAAATTCGTCGCTGCTGAAGCTGTCCCCGAGTATCAGTCCGGTTTCGCCCACAATCAACTCGAAGAGATTGAGCTTCTCCTGGAGGATGTTCAGCAGGTGTTCCTGAAGCGTGCCTGCCTGGACAAAGTTATAGATGCGCACGGGATGCTTCTGGCCAAGGCGATGGAGACGTCCGATTCGTTGCTCTATTTCCATCGGGTTCCAAGGCAAGTCGAAATTGACCAGGGTATGGGAAAATTGAAGGTTCCGTCCTTCTGTGCCGCTGTGCGTAAGAAGCAGAGCGCCTCCAAATTTGCGAAATTCTTCTGTGATTGGCTGGCGCTGGACGGCAGGGGTTTGGCCATTAATCACCCAAACATGGAGTTTGGCCGCGCGAAGATGCGCGGCCATGGCGGCTTGGGTCTCCAGAAACTGCGTGAAAATAACAACGCCGCCTTCTCCCCGCGCCAGCGGAATTAACGCTTCGCATTTCTTTTTCCAACTTTTTTCCAGCGGAGCGGCTGTGGCCCACCGCTTTGAAGCTGTCCTGTCGGGGTATTTTTGCAAACCCTGCCTCCAAGCATGAGGACTGCTGCCCGAAGACTGCAACAGAAGCCGTCCCCAGAGCTTTGCCTGGCTGGCGCTCAAGGCGAGCAGTGTCGAGCGAAACTCAGTTTCCCAAGTCTCCCAAAACTGCCGCTCCTCGGGTTCCGGTTCAAAGAGGACGGTTTCCGCCTGGCGTGGCGGAAGATTCACGCCGGCATTGGCCCGCGTGTTGCGGATCATGACCTGGCTGAGCAGGCGGCGCAATTCCTCCGGTTCGCGCGGCTCATGCGGTTTTGTTTTGTTGATAAAGCGGGCGTTGAATTCTTTGGGCGATGGCAACTGTCCCGGCTGAAGCAAGGTGACCAGATTGTAGAGTTCCTCCAGAGAGTTCTGTACAGGCGTGGCGGTAAGCAGCAGGAGGAACTGGCGGGGAAGGCTGTTGATCGCCTGCCATGCCTGCGAATCCCGGTTGCGCAGGTAATGGGCCTCATCGACAATCAGCATATCCCAGCTAACCTTCTGCGCGGCGGCCAAATGGGCGGGTTGTTTGGCTGTATGCATGGAGGCGATAATCAGCGCGTTGGACTCCCAAAAGCCGCCAGCGGCGGATCGGAATGCGGCGTGATTGGTGGTTGCGGCGGTGAGATTGAATTTATCCGACATTTCCTCCTCCCATTGGTCCACCAACGAAGGCACGGTCAGAATCAGCGCCCGGCGAACCATGCCGCGCGTCAAATACTCTTTGAGCACCAAGCCGGCTTCGACGGTTTTGCCAAGCCCCACTTCGTCCGACAGCAGCGCTCTTCCGCGCAACGGTCCGATCACCCGCAACGCGGAACGCACCTGGTAGTCCAGCCGTTCAATCCGGCAATACGACAGGCACAACAGGTCATCCGACTGATTGGAAACCCACCATCGCGCAGCCCGTTCCTGGAGAAAATAGGACTTCAAATCCGGTATTGGGATAACGCTGTCCTGGAATTCCAGTGCGGACATTTCCATTCGCTGCGGAACGTCTGGCAACGGGCGTGGAACGGGCGCAGGCAGCGTTGCCTCCTTGTGGAGCAGATCTCCGATCTGCTGGTTCCCGGAGCCTCTGGCTCCGTGGACTCCAACCGATTTTTGTTCAGCCTTGGCTGGCTTATCCGGTCGAGGCTTTCGGATTGCAGGCGGCGTTTGATTGGGTTTCTGGCGCGTATTGTACAAGTCATACTTGGGCATCTTGGCTCTGAATATCTGGCCCGTATCCACAATTTTATCCTCGATCCACTTCCAGATTGATTCGGGAGGCGGGGGAGGCAGTGCCACAATGGCAGGCTTGCCATTTTCGGCACAACTTTTCAACTGCGCCCGAAATTCGTCTGCATACGTTGGAAAAATGCGGCTGAGTATTCCCAATTCCGCGCGGATTGCAGGTCGTTTGTTTGTGGTCAGTTTAGGAATTTCTTGTGAGTTCGTCTTGAAAAGAAACGACCACTGCAGCAGCTTTGTACCGAGGCATCGCACGATGACGCTGCCCACAGGAGTGGCATCGGCAAAGCGGTTCCAATCCATCCTGATGTACGCGTCTATATAGTCCACCGTGACCAAGAGCCGATGGCACTGGTTTTTAGGCAAATCTGATTTAATTTCGGTTCGCGGCGGTCGCACGAAAGCGCAGTGTGCCAGACCTCTGCGAAGAACTCAATTATTTCGGATTTTTCATGATGCGCACAATCGTCTTAACAAGCGTCTTGATGAGGAAGCTTGCCGCAGCAATTCTCATTATGGCGGGTAATGAAAAAATCCCCAATATTCAATGGATATTTCTACCTCCGCGCCGCGCCTCCGCGTGACTGCTTCTGAATATCCAATATCCAACAAGGAATTTCCAATAATGAAGTGAGGAATTCTGTTGAGGTCATAACGTGAATTTCCGCAACTTGCTCTCGCAGCGTCTTCGAATTAACGTGCCAACATCTGCCGCGACCGGATGGTCCATTATAAGAGTGGGTAACGTTGATAGGATTGCTTCCGCCAATTCCGAAATACGCCTCTTTAGCATTGGCT
Source organism: uncultured Verrucomicrobiales bacterium (assembly GCA_903898185.1). GTDB lineage: Bacteria > Verrucomicrobiota > Verrucomicrobiia > Limisphaerales > Palsa-1400 > CAIUEN01. The sequence goes on along the minus strand of CAIUEN010000145.1, from coordinate 2,342 downwards.
TGGCAAGGCCAGTCTCTCCGGCTAGCACATCGAAGTTTTTTTGTGAAATGCTTTCGGATAAATACTCGCCACCAATCTTCATTGCCATTTTCGGAGAAAGCTCAGGGTAGTAAGCTGTGCTGATCAAATCATAAAGCGGCGCCAGATGTGTTTGCAGTCCGGCATTCAACTCGCCACGGTACACAAGCGAGAAGTTTTTTCCATGCGCGTCGTTATTGCCAATCAGCCAATTGAAAATGACTGCGTCCAGCAATAATTGCAGGTCGATGATGGGGGTTGCGGATATTGCCCGAACCAAGTCAAAACATTGTTTAAGAGAGGGGCCTCCTTCGTTTTGATATTTGTGTTCAGGAATTATTCCCAGCGCCTGACAAAAATCTTCCTGGTGCTCTCGTTTTATCCGTTGCGAACCTTGCGGCAAATCAGGGCGCAAAGCACGGTCATACCGCTCGACAAGCAAGTAGTTGATGCCTTCCACCTTGCCAATTGCAACGCTGGCGGTGCGCAACCCTATCGCGTGAGCCAGTTGCATGCACAGGGCCTCATTGAACACCACCCCTTCAAACCGTTCAATGGCAGGCTTTAAGATGTGGGTGCTGGGCGCTCCATTGAGCGGGATCGAAATCCGCCCATCCACGACATGCACAGCAATTTTATCCTGCGCTCCAGCCAATGAAAGTCGGATGCCTGCCTCACCAGCCAAGAGCGGGCGTCGTGGCAACGTTCTTAAAATATCAACCAACTCTGGAGGGCTGATGGGGCGGTAAGAATCATCACGCTCTGGAAGGCGCTTCCCTTCCGGTATGAACGTCACTGCTCCGGCGCACTCACCTCCAATCTGTTCCAACATGGCAAAATCATTTGTTGCGCTGATGCCAAGATTGCGGGCGATGATTTCTCGCTTGCTTTCGTCAGGCAGAATTCCTGCGAAAAATCCTCTGCACTCGTTGCGGCTAAAATGCTTTCGTTGGAGAGGGATAGACTGTGATAGCGGGATGGCTGTGGGATTGGTTAGCCAGCTCTCGACGTAATTAAACCCCATGTTTCCATGGTCATCCTGAATGAGCTTGCCAATCAAATGTTGGTGCAGGTAAACGTCCAGCGTGCGGGTCATGGTTTATACTCCTTGCGTCGCAACCCGTTTCGCTTATTCGTCGGTCAATGGCAAAGTGAGTGTCATTGAGATACCCAACGTATTAATGACGGTCAGGACTTTGCCAAACTGACAAGTCGGCTTCCCTTTTTCCAATTCAATAATGAATCTCAAACCCGTACCGGATGTCATGGCCAAAGCCCTCTGGGTTACCCCCATGTTTTTTCGAGCGTTCTTGATCAACTTGCCGATCTGTTCGGTTGTAAATCTCATAATCCAAGCTCATGCTCAATTGCATGTTGCCGTACGGGAATATTATGCAATAAACTGGTTAAATCAACAGGCAAGTTACCGTACGGGCACTTTTTGGAGCAGGTGCTAATAAAACAAGAATTATTTCCGATTAGGTTTGTGCCTGAATTGGATATTCTTGCTTGCCTGCCATAATGAGAATTGCTGCTCAGCTTGATGTCTTTGGATTCCTCATAATGCGCACAATCGTCTCAACAAGCGTCTTGAACTCATAAGGTTTGCTCAAGAATGCCTGGGGCCGCTCGGCATGATCTCCTTCCATCGCCTGGCTCTCGCTGTAGCCGCTGGATAGAATTACCGGGATGTCGGGCGCAAGTTTGCGCAACGCCGCCAGAGTCTGCCAGCCATTCATGCGGGGCATGGTCAAGTCGCACATGACGCAACTGATTTCTTCCCGGTGCTGCCCGAATATCTCCACCGCCTCGACGCCGTCCGCCGCCACCAGCACTGTAAAACCTGATTTCTTCAGCGCAAACCCAACTGCTTTCCGTAATGCCGGCTCGTCATCGACCACCAACACCGTGCCGACTCCTGCCGCTCTCTGGCCTTGTGGCGTTTGGATCGGCTTCTGAAGAATAGCTTCCGTCGTCAGCGGCAAAAAGACACGAAAGACGCTTCCTCGACCCGGTTTACTTTCCACCGTGATGGCACCTTGGTGCGCCTTCACAATTCCAAGAACCACAGGCAGGCCGAGACCGCGTCCGACAAACTTCTTGGAGAAAAAGGGTTCGAAGACTTTTTCGATATCCCCAGCCGCGATTCCGCAGCCCGTGTCCGCCACCTCCAGGCAGGCGTAGTCTAGGCCGTAGAAAAACGACCAGTTTTCCACTTCAAGAAATGCCCACTTTTTGGAACCAATAACCGTCCTGAATTTGAGGGGTAATTACGATGCACAGACCGGCGTTCCCACGCGGAAATGCTTTCCCCAACAATAGTT
>CAIUEN010000144.1 GCA_903898185.1 uncultured Verrucomicrobiales bacterium | reverse complement strand
GAATGTCTGCGCTACGTCAAGAGGAGCACAGGCAAGGATGCCTATGCTACGTGAATAAACGAATAGAATAACATGGCTGGAGAATCATTATTACAAAATTTACACAAGCTTGAGGCCAAGCCTTTGAGAACAATTCTGTTGCTGAGCCTGATCCTATTGCTCAGCGGCAATTGGATACTGCCGCTCATGGACCGTGATGAGCCTCGATTTGCGGAAGCCTCCCGCGAGATGTTGCAGCGTCATGACTGGATCATCCCGACTCTCAATGGCTACTCCCGTTTTGATAAACCGCCGCTGATTTACTGGTGCCAAATCGCCAGCTACCGACTTTTGGGCGAAACTGCCTTTGCGGCGCGGCTTCCGTCAGTCTTGTTTACGACGGCAACAGCTCTGCTGCTGGTCTTCTGGGGACGGCGAATTGGGAATCAACGAGCGGGATTTTACGCCGCGCTGATGTTTATCACCTGCCTTCAAGTTCTGGTTCATGGCCGACTATCGGTGGCGGACATGCCGATGGTCTTTTTTGTTGCCGCCGCGACTTGGAGCGGCTGGGAACTGACCCGTCCCGAAGCGCCGCAACGTAATCGCTGGTGGTGGGCCTTCTATTTATCACTTGCGCTGGGATTTCTGGCGAAAGGTCCGGTAGCTTGGCTTCCGTTGGCGGGGATGATTTTGGGCAGGGTTTTGCGCTCCAAAGAATTCAGGCTTCCATGCCTCAGCACTGTTGTGGGCCTGTTGCTGACTCTCGGCTTGGTGGGAATCTGGGGTGTTCCAGCCCTCGTTAAGACCCACGGCGAGTTTTTTAGAATCGGCATTGGCAAACATGTGGTGGAACGATCAGTGGGCGTGATCAATGGCCACGGCGTGGGCGGGTTGGTCGGCTATTTGGGAGCAATGCCGCTCTATTTCTTGACCTTTTTCCTGAGTTTCGCCCCTTGGGCTTTCAAGTTTCCCGCAGCCCTGCTTCGCTGGTGGGGTTCGCGCAAGGAAGATATCTTCGGCTGTTACCTGCTGATGCAAGGGTTGCTCATGTTTGTGGTTTTTACGCTGGTGCGAACCAAACTTCCTCACTATACCCTGCCCGCTTTTCCGATTCTGGCTTTCTGGCTGGCTCTCCGAGTGACTGAGAACCCGTGCGCCGCGCAGGCACCTTCGGTTGAGAGCCACGGAGCCAGAGGCTCCTGGAACCGGCAGACCGGAGGTCTGCCCCACGAGGGGGCGGATCTCCCCACTTCGGGCGACTCTGTTAAGTCAAGAGCCGGACGGTTCATCGGCTGGCTGGACCGGCGGGTGACTGTTGAAACAGGCGCTTTAACCATGTGCCTGTTTGCGCTCGTGCTCACGCTCGCAGGCTTTTCCCTGGTCGCGCCTCAATTCATGACGACCAGCCTGTGGAAAAAAGTCGAACCCTACGCGAGCGCCGAAACCCGTGTGGCCATCATCGGGTTTGGCGAGGACAGCTTGACGTGGGAATTTCGCCGCAAAATCACCAATATGATCGAACATATTAAGCTGGATCAGGCCGAATCTTACCTGCAAAGCCCCCCGCCCCGCATCCTGATCCTGCCGACCCAGCAATTTGAATCGCGCCTAAAAAACATTCCGACCAATGGAGTTACAGTCCGCGTCACTGGAATCGACACGACTTACTTGAAAAAGTGGGATATGACAGCAATTCTCATTTTGAGCAAGGAAGGGAAAAAACAATGATCTGCCTGCGCACGAAGTTTTCGACTTCCTGCGGAGCCAGAGGCACCGCAACAGTCACCACAATAATCATTGCACCTCGATAACGAGGTGCTGGCAGGCCAGATGCCTGCCATAGGGTGTTGAATTGAGGAAAAATAGTTCATGCTG
>CAIUEN010000143.1 GCA_903898185.1 uncultured Verrucomicrobiales bacterium | reverse complement strand
TTTATTGCCCAAGAAGTCTTGGCCTGGCAGCAACGACGTAACAGTGAAAAGCACAAGATCAAATGGAAATTCACATGTCAAGATGCCGATAGAAAACTTGGCCATCATTATATAACGTAATTAAATAGTTATTGTACTAGCACTGACCGCTATTGCGCTTATAGGCTCAGCGCTGTTGGCTCGACGCTCTCAGATCTCGGGCACGGCAACACAACGGATGCGGCAACTCGAACCGGGTCTGACTGTCGCGGTTGGACTGGTTTTGACCCTATTCACCGCTTGGATGCTCCATGAACGTGAAGCCCATGCCCGCAAGCTGGCTTTCGCTCAACTGGCAGCAAGCCGGACAGCAGTGATTGCCGAAACGTTGCATGTCCTGCGCGATACCGAATTAGAGGGGTTGGCGCATTTCTACGAGAATAGCGTCACGGTAACTTCGAAGGAGTTTGAGAAGTTCACTGGCTATTTAACGAAGAATCCGGCAATCCAAGCTTGGGAATGGATTCCGGCGGTGTCGGCGGCGGACAAATCCAGCTTTGAAGCAGCAGCCCATGCCGCAGGTCTTAAAGGGTTTGAAATCTGGCAGAAGGATGCCCAAGGGAAACGCGTCCCAGTCTCTGAACGCGCGGTCTATTATCCCGTGTTCCAAGTGGTGCCGATGGCAGGTAACGATCGCGCTCTGGGCTACGACCTTGGGTCGGAGCTACTGCGCCGCTCGGCATTGGAAGCTGCGATGCGCACCGGCCTGCCCACCGAGACCGATCCGATCACTCTTGTGCAGGATGCGGGCAACCAGAAAGGGATGCTGATCTACCAACCCATCTTCGAAGGCGGCAATCCCAAGCGCCTGCATGGCTTCGTTTTGGCCGTGTTACGGATAGTCCCCCTGCTCAAGAGCGTTACACAAGACCATTCAGTGGTTCTGGGCATTTCTCTTTTACGCGAAAACACGGCACCCGAGTCACTTGCCACCGCTTGGAATGCCGACAGGCCGCCGAATACGGAGCTTTCCGCAATGCGTCCCGTCCTTGCCTTCGGCAAGGTCTTTTCTGTAATCGCTTATGCCGGACCGGAGTTCATGCGCCTTTATCCGGTGCGGGCGGGCGGGCTCACTATCGTGACAGGAATGGCGCTCACAACCGCGCTGGCCATGCTGATCAGCATTAACCTCCGCCAGCGGGAGAAACTGGAGCGGATGGTCTTGGATCGAACCATCGAACTCCGCCATACCAACCGCAACCTCGAACAAGCCACCGCCCACGCCGAGTCGGCCAGCGCCTCCAAAAGCGAGTTTCTGGCCAACATGAGTCACGAAATTCGCACGCCCATGAACGGCGTGCTTGGCATGGTCGCTCTGTTGCTGGATACCAACCTGACCGGGGAACAACGCCGTTACGCGCAGACCGCTCGCGCCAGTGGTCAAGCCCTGCTCGCCCTGCTTAACGACATCCTGGATTTTTCCAAGATCGAGGCCGGCAAACTTGGTTTGGAAACCCTGAGTTTTAGCCTGCACAGCCTGCTGGACGATTTCGTTGGGATGATGGCGATGCGATCTCAAGAGAAAGGACTGGTGTTGGGGTGCGTGGTGGCGCAGGAGGTTCCTTCGGATCTCCAAGGTGATCCGGGACGCTTGCGCCAGATTCTCATCAATTTAACCGCCAATGCAATCAAGTTTACCGCCAAGGGCGAGGTTGTCATCCGCGTCAATGTGGTCTCGGAAACTCCAAGCGAGGTTCGACTGCGGTTTGCCGTGCATGACACCGGAATTGGCATCCCATCGGACAAAATTGGACGGCTATTTGAGAAGTTCTCCCAAGTCGATTCCTCAACCACGCGCAACTACGGCGGCACGGGGCTGGGCTTGGCGATTTCCAAGCAACTGACGGCGATGATGGGCGGTGAGATGGGAGTTCAGAGCGAGGCGGGCAAAGGCTCGGAATTCTGGTTTACGGTTCTCTTGGCCAAACAACCCTCCAAACCGGTGGAAGCGTCACCTCCAGATGAACTGCGCGAGGCGCGTATTCTTATTGTAGATCACCACCCCGTCAATCGGGAGGTTCTTATGGTTTTGCTGAAGTCTTTGGGCATGCGCCCTGCCGAAGCCGCTGACGGTCCTTCCGCCCTGCATGCGCTAACTCAAGCCAATACTGCCGGTAATCCCTTTGCAGTTGCCATTCTGGATTTGCAGGTGCCTGACATGGATGGAAGCTCCTTGGGACACGTCATCAAAAGCGATCTCAGCCTGAAAGACACTCGGTTGGTGATGTGCGCATCTGCGATTCAAATAGGCGATGGCCAGCAGATGGAAGAAATGGGCTTTGCTGCCACTCTGACCAAACCCGTTCGGCGGCAGGAAGCATTGGAAGTCCTTAAAGCCGTAATCAGTGGCAAGAAGGTCGCCACGTCGCGGATAATATCAACGCCCAGTTTCGCCTTCGGACAGGGTTTTGGCCATGCCCGAATCCTGGTCGCTGAAGATAATATAACCAACCAGCAAGTGGCGTTGGGAATTCTCAGGCACATGGGGCTCAAAGCCGAAGTGGCAGCCAACGGCGCGGAGGCTGTCAAAGCTCTCGAAACTCTGCCTTTTGACCTGGTGCTGATGGATGTCCAAATGCCGGATATGGATGGGCTTGAGGCAACCCGCATCATTCGCGATCCTCAATCGCGTGTTCTCAACCACGAGGTAATCATTATTGCCATGACCGCCCATGCGATGCAGTCTGACCGTGAGCGATCCTTGCAGGCAGGTATGAACGACCATATCACCAAACCGATCGAGGCATCGGTAATGGCCGCAACTCTGGAAAAGTGGCTAAAACCAGGAGACGAAGTCCGTCACCCCTTGGAGACTGCGGCCAAAGAGGTTGGCCCTGTTTCCAGCTCCGAAAAAGAAATTCCTGTGTTTGATCAAGCCAATTTCATGCAACAAATGTCCGGGGACAAGGAATTGGCAAAGTCGATTATCGAGATTTTTCTCAATGACACCAGTCGAAGAATTGAATTGCTTAAACAGCATCTGGCAAACCGGGACGCGGCGGGCATTGAACTTCAGGCGCACTCAATTAAAGGCGCCTCCGCCACCTTATGCGCCGAGGCTTTGCGCGAGGCATCCCATGAACTGGAACGGGCCGGAAGAGCCAAGGACATCGAACTCGCCACCCTGCAATTGCCCAAAGTCGAAGAACAATGGGAATGCGTCAAAAAAGAACTACTCCAGCCAACTCCTTAAGCTGCGATCTTAAAGACGGGAATGATCTGGTGCCACTTTGCAATGCCACAGGAACGAACCCGAGATCGGCTGCTTCATCGAGGCAATGACATCATGCGGGGTTGTGCTGACACAGAACACTTACTTCTGACTGCGACACTGGAATGCTGCGCAGGCTCTTTGGTCACCCGTAAGGGCTGACTTCGGGCAAGTTTCTCAGGGCGATGGGTGTTGTGCTTTTTAGCCCCCACCAGTTGGAGAAGCTCTGCTACCGAATCTTTAACTGTTTCAGCTTGGGAGTGAAGTTCTTCTGAAGCACTGGCGGTTTCCTCGGCGTTTGCGGCGCTCGATTGTGTCCCTTTGTCCATCTCTGTGATGGCGGTATTGATCTGCTGGACGCCTTGAGTTTGTTCTTTGGAGGCGGTGGCAATTTCTGCCACCAAGCTATCGACCTTACGGGCTTTCTCGACAATTTCGTGCAGACTGGCCGCGACTTTGGCGCTGATAACCACCCCTTGCTCACTCTTTTGAATGGAATCCTCGATTTTTCCTGTGGTTTCCTTGGCAGCTTGGGCGCAACGCTGGGCCAGAGTGCGAACCTCTTCGGCCACAACAGCGAAGCCCATTCCGGCCTCTCCTGCCCGTGCAGCCTCGACTGCCGCATTAAGAGCAAGAATGTTGGTCTGAAAAGCAATTTCATCAATCGTTTTAATGATCTTGGCAATATTAGCGCTGGAAAACTTGATTTCCTCCATGGCCCGATTCATTTGGCTCATCTGTTCTACGCCACTCTCGGCTGCGCCCCGTGTTGCGTTGGAAATACCTTTGGCCATTTCTGAATGTTCGGTATTTCCTCTGGCCATGCTGGCCATTTCTTCCAAAGAGGCGCTGGTTTCTTCCAATGACGCGGCTTGTTCGCTGGCGCCTTCAGCCAAAGATTGGCTGGAAGCCGCGACCTGGCTGGAAGCGGCGGCAACTTGGTTTGCGCCACTCTCAAGTGTGCTGGCCACCCGTGTGAGCGTTTTGTTGGTTCCACGTATGATGAAAAACGCAATCGCAATGCCCGAAACCAGACCGATTATCAACCCAGATGCAATTCCGATCTTGGATCTTTTTACTCCGTTGAGAATTTGGTTGCTGGCCACCCCAGCGCTTGCCTGGTTGTAGGTGAAAAGCGCATCGCTCGCATCAATGTAGGCCTCGAATGCGGGCTCAAGTTTCGATCTGACCGCAAGTTGAGCTTCGGCGTCCTTGTTCAGTCGGCTCAGCGGCATGACCGCAGTATCCCGAATCTGTAGGTAATGATCGCGAGCCACTCTAATTGCGCCAAACAGCTCACGTTCTTTGTCGCTGCTTATCAGCTTTTCGAAGCCAGCAACAGCATTGTTCTGCCGATCCCGCTGAACTTTAAGGTCATCTTCCAAAACATTCTTCTCTGCAACATCATCCGTAATGACGTGTTGCATCACCAATGCGAAGTTTTGACGGGCGGTATTGCCGATTTCACCAGCGGCTACCATGCCCGGAAGCGTGTCGGTCGCAATGGTGGATGCTTCGTTATCAATTATGCTCAAGAAGCCCAGTGATAAAGCTCCAGTCAGCCCTACAATCAAAAGCAGTGCGCCAAAGCCGAGGATGATTCTTCTTCCGATAGTCCAAGTTTTCATAATTATTCTTGTTATAAAGGGACGATTAGCTTACTCGATAGCCGAAAACTTCAATTGTGCCATCATTGGCAAGATTTCTGCGCTAACGCTCTTGAAGCATGACACATTTCTTTATCGACGGGTTAATAGCATGTCTTTAGAAATATTTCAATGCGCCCATTGAATAAGTCGCGCACATAGGGAGTTGAAAGATTTAAAAGCACCCGCATATTGGTCAAAATGCGGGAACTTTTAGATCTTCCAACTCCTGAGTGGTTCATAATTCTGATGCGACGGGTTTGAGAGCGCCGTGGCAAACTTCCCAGCGGCTAAGTTGACGGCCCAGTTCGCGGGGCCAGTTTTCTTCCGTGCAGGTCATGAAGACCTGGCTTTGTGCGTGTTGCGCACGGTTGAGCAAGGGCAAAAAAGCCGAACGCCGCCGCAAGTCCAACTCGCCCATGATATCGTCAATAAGCAGAATCGGCGGAGAGCCGTGAATGGATGCAAGGTATTCGGCCTGGGTCATTTTTAGAGCGATGGCGATGGAACGTTTTTGACCTTCGCTGGCAAATTTGGCGGCGGACTTGTCGTCGAGCCTGAGCACCAGTTCATCGCGGTGCGGTCCGAGAGCGGTCATGCGCAACACTCGCTCGCGGGCGCGGACCTGCGCCAACTCAACCACGAAATCATTCTTGACGGACGGAACGTATTCCAACCCAAGAGTTTCAGCCTGATTCGAAATTCGGGCGTAGGCTTCTTGAGCCATCGGCGCGATGATGGGAAGCAAACCAGCCCGGTGCTTCATGATCTGGTTGCCTGTATCGATCAGCTCGCGGGTAAAACTTTCCATCGCCGTCTCGTCGATCTGTCGTTGTTTGAGCAAGATGTTGCGCGATCTCAGCGCGACCGCGTAACGCTGGAGCAGCGGAAGGTAAAATGGGTGGGTTTGCACCAGCAGCAGATCGATGAACCGGCGGCGCAACCGACTTGTGCCTTTGATGAGTTGAAGATCTTCGGTGCAAAAGACGACGGCCCTCAACGCGCCCAAGTAATCGGCAAGCCGCCGGACAGGCTGGCTGTCCAGCGTCAGTTTCCGTTCCGCAGCCGACCAATACATCTTGATGTCATGCGTGGTTTGCGAGATCACCGTCCCTCCAACAAAGTAATGTTTCTGTCCGTGACGCACCATTTGAGCACTGCCGACACCACGGAAGGAGCGTAGCGTTGCAAGAAGGTAAATAGCTTCCAAGACGTTGGTTTTTCCTTGGGCGTTGTCGCCAAGCAGCACATGAAACCCAGGCGCAAAATCGGCGTCCATCCGCAGGTAATTGCGGAAGTCGCGAAGTCTTAGGTGCGCCAGATGCATGGATAAGAGTTTGCTAGTTTTCAGTGTTCAGCAAGATACGATTTCGAGGTTCGTATCTCATGCTTGGAGCCTCCGAACTGAAAACTGAACACTGAAAACTAGCAAACTCCCCCATTCTTTGCTACCGTTATCAATCATGGCTGAGGCATTAGGAACACATCAAAAGGCGCTCCAGATCAACCTGGACCAGACCACCTATGGAACGTTTGCTGAAATTGGCGCAGGCCAGGAGGTGGCGCGGTGGTTCTTTAGGGTCGGCGGCGCGGCAGGCACGATCGCCAAAACAATCTCCGCTTACGACATGGTGGTCAGCGACGCCATTTACGGGAGGGCGGAGCGTTATGTCAGCCGCCAGCGATTGGAGACCATGCTCGATTACGAGTATCAACTGCTGCTGGAACGTCTCAAATCCAAGCGCGGAAACAACACCCGTTTTTTTGTCTTTGCCGACACAGTGGTCGCGCGCAGCTATTCGCGTCAGGATGACGGACATGGCTGGCTTGGCATCCGGTTTCAGACCGAACCGCATGGGCCGGCATCCGACATCACGCTGCACATACGGCTGTGGGACAAGGAAAACGTCCAAGAACAGGAAGCGCTGGGTATTCTTGGAGTAAACCTCGCGTTTGGCGCCTTGCATCTATGGGCCACGCCGGATGAACTGATCACCTCCCTGGTCGATAGTGTGGGCAGCGGTCGCATCGAGGTGGATATGATTCATTTCGCAGGTCCGGCCTTCGCCAAGGTCGATGACCGCCTGATGGCACTGCGATTGGTGCAAGGAGGACTGACCAACGCCGCGCTGTTCACTGCTGACGGCCGGGTCGAATCTCCCGCCGATGCTTTTTACAAAAAGACCATCCTGGTCGAGCGCGGCAGTTTTCGTCCCATCACAAAAGTAACCTTGGACATGCTTCGATGCGCCCAAGCGCAATTCATCCAGGAACCCAAGGTTCAAGGACAAGACATCTTGGTGCTGACCGAAATGACGCTCAAGAACCTCTTGGATGGAAACAAGATCGATCACCAGGATTTCCTGGATCGCGTCGATATCCTGGGGGCTTTGGGGAAGACGGTGCTCATCTCCGACTTCGGCGAATACTATCGACTGGCAGCGTATTTCTTCCGTTACACCAAACAGATGGTCGGAATCGCAATGGGTGTTCCCAGTTTAGCCGAGATTTTTGACGAAAAATACTACGCTCACCTGGCGGGCGGCATCCTCGAGTCGTTTGGACGCATGTTCAAGAATGATCTCAAGCTCTACGTTTATCCTTTGCTTGAGCTCAAGACCGGTTCGCTCATCACCGCGACCAACCTGCGCGTTGACCCTCATCTGCGCCACCTGCACGCTTATCTGATCGAGAACCATTATATCGAGAACCTCAAAGATTACGACGAGAGGTGTCTGCCAATCTTTTCGAGTGACGTCCTCAAAAAGATCCGCGAGGGCGACCCATCGTGGCAAGGGATGGTGCCGGAGCAAGTGTCCAAAATTATTCAGGAACGAAGGCTCTTCGGCTGCAAGGAATCTGCCGAAAATACTTTGAACGGGTAGAATGTTATTTTTTGCATCAAGAACAAGGAACGACCTTCGGACGTAGCGCAGACATTCTTGTCTGCCGTTGCGCAGGTTTTCCAACCTGCGAGGCGCTTCGGTAATTCCAGCGGTTGTCTTGCTACCGACGCTTTGCCGACTGGAAAGTCGGCGGAACGGCAGACAAGAATGTCTGCGCCACGAGGGGGGTGCCTGCCCCACATAATGAGAACTGCTGAGAAAATCTCTTTTCTTGTGAGCTCTTTTCGTGTTTTAGTCACAATTAACGATGAATAAGACAGCGTTGCTTTTCGCCGGACAAGGCGCTCAGTATGTTGGCATGGGCAAAGACTTGGCCGACCAGTTTCCGTCGGCCAACCAGTGGTTTGGCCGCGCCGAGCAGATTTTGGGATATGACCTTGCCAGTATTTGTTTCAATGGACCTGAAGCGGAATTGACGAAAACCGAGAATTGCCAACCGGCCATCTTCTTGGTGAGCTGGATCGGTCTGCAATTGCTCAAGGAGAAAATGCCGGACTTGACCTTCCAGGCCACAGCAGGTTTGTCGTTGGGTGAGTTGACCGCGTTGACGGCAGCGGGTGTCTTTAGCTTTGAAGATGGTTTGAAAGTGGCTCGCCAGCGAGGGCGTTTCATGCAGGAAGCCTGCGATCTGACTTGCGGCGGCATGGCGGCGTTGGTAGGGTTGGACGAATCGCAAACCCGTGAGGTGTGCGAAGCGGCGGATGTCGAGATCGCCAACCTGAACTGTCCGGGGCAGATCGTCATTTCCGGTGAGGCGCAGAAGATTGCGAAAGCCTGCGACTTAGCCAAGGCCAAAGGGGCCAAACGCGCCATTGCTTTGCCTGTGGCTGGGGCGTATCATTCGAGATTGATGGCCAGCGGACGCCCCAAGGTGGCTGCGATGCTGGATACGATGACGCTGAATGCCCCGGCAGTGCCCGTTATTTCCAATGTGACCGCGCAGCCGCATCGTTCGTTGCCGGAGATTAAGGCGCGATTGGCCGAGCAGGTGACCTCGCCCGTACGCTGGGAGCAATCGATTCGTTGCCTCCTGAGCCAGAGTTTTGCGCGATTTATCGAACTGGGACCGGGCACGGCTCTGACCGGTTTCCTAAAGCGGATTGACAAAAACGCGGAAGTCTTGAACATAGGGGATGTTCCGAGCTTGGAAGCGACCATCAAGATACTTGGCGCTTAGGCAGATTTTGGGTGACTATTCAGGGTTAGAGGAAGAAATTAGCGTCTCGCTGACGCTCTCCGGAAAGTGGAGCACAGGCAAGGATGCCTATGCTACTTGAATAGTGACGGTTTCGGAACAAGCAGTATAATATAGATCACGATTTACGAGATTATGAGCCAACTTGCCAACCAGATTGCGGTTATCACGGGTGCCGGAAGAGGCATCGGAAGAGCTATCGCGTTGAAATTCGCATCCGAAGGGGCGGACATTGTTTGCATTTCGCGCACAGTCGAGAGTTCCGAGAAGGTGGCTGCCGAAGTCCGGGCGCTGGGCCGCAAGGCGTGGGTGTTCGCTGTTGACGTGGCGGACTCTGCCGCAGTAACGTCCGCCGCTGAGAAAATCCTGGCCGAAGCCGGGAAGATCGACATCCTCGTCAACAACGCTGGGATTACCCGTGATGGGTTGCTTATGCGCATGAGCGATGCCGACTGGGATGCTGTGCTCAATACCAACTTGAAAGGCGCGTTCCTGTTCACCAAGGCATTTTCACGCACCTTTATTAAGAATCGGTCGGGAAAAATTCTGAACATCACCTCCGTTATTGGTCTTGTCGGCAACGCAGGACAATGCAATTATGCGGCGAGCAAGGCAGGAATGATTGGGTTCACGCAGTCAGCGGCCAAGGAAATGGCGTCGCGCGGCATCACTGTAAACGCCTTGGCGCCAGGATTCGTCGAAACGGACATGACGGCGGTTTTGCCCGCCGAATTCAAGGCTGAACTGCTCAAGCGGATACCGATGGGAACTTTAGTCCAACCTGAGGACGTCGCTGCTGCGGCACTCTTTTTGGTCAGTCCAGGAGCACGGTACATCACCGGACAGGTGTTGACCGTAGATGGCGGAATGGTCATGTGACCTTGGGAATTTGCGCTGGATGATACAATGTTGAGCCAATACAATTAACAAAAGATAATCTTTGGACGTTGCCGGAAGAATTTCTCAGACGAGAAAGAATAGAAACAAGGCTTGACGCTTTTTGCAACGTGGGGCATAGACACATAAAACTAGAAACGGAGAAATACGATGGCTGAAAAAACAATTGAGCAACGAGTAAAAGAGATCATCGTCGAGCAACTCGGCGTCAACGCCGATCAGGTTACGCCCGATGCTAAATTCATTGAAGATCTGGGTGCGGATTCTCTCGACACAGTCGAGCTGGTGATGGCCTTGGAAGAAGAGTTTGGCAATGAAATCCCTGACGAGCAGGCTGAAAAGCTTCAGAGCGTTGGTGATGTGATCAAATACGTCGAAGATTCCCAAAAGAAGTAATCAGACGACGCGCCGAGGCAGCTTGGATAAACCAGACTGCCTTTTTTACAACTATTCAGGTAGCATAGGCATCCTTGCCCGTGCCCTTTTTTTCGGTGAGCGTCAGCGAGACGCTAAATTTTTTCTATTACCTGAACAGTTACCTTTTTTATGGCTAGCCATTGGACAGATCGAAGAGTTGTAGTGACTGGGCTTGGGGTGGTGACATCCCTGGGTCAGAGCGCTGATGAACTGTGGCGGAATATCGCTGACGGCAAATGTGGCATCGACAAAATTACTTGTTTTGATGCGTCCGCATTTGATTGTCAGATCGCCGCCGAAGTCAGAAATTTCACGCCCGGCGCGGCCTTTCCATCGCCCAAGGAAGCGAGACGAACCGATCGTTTCACACAATTCGGGATTACCGCCGCGCACCAAGCCCTGTTGAACTCGGGGTTGGACCTTGAGAAGGTCAACCGCGACGATATCGGCGTCTATATTGGATCGGGCATTGGCGGCCTGCACACCACTGAAGAGCAACATAAGATTTACATGGAAAAAGGTCCTGGACGGCTTTCGCCGTTCATGATTCCGATGCTTATTCTCAATATGGCATCGGGTCTTTTCTCGATGTATTACAAACTGCGCGGCCCCAATATCGCGACCTGCTCCGCTTGCGCAACTGCCACGCACGCCATGGGCGAGGCTTGGAGGTGCATCAAGATGGGCGACGCAAAAGCGATGTTTGCCGGCGGCACTGAAGCGACTATTGTTCCCCTTGGCATCGGCGGTTTCTGCGCCATGAAGGCCATGAGCACCCGCAACGACGACCCCAAACACTCATCGCGTCCATTCGACAAGGACCGCGACGGCTTTGTCATGGGCGAAGGTTCAGGCGTCGTTGTTCTGGAGGAGCTTGAACACGCCAAAGCGCGTGGCGCGCGTATCTATTGCGAGTTGGTTGGTTACGGCAACACGGCTGATGCCAACCACATGACATCCCCCTCGCCTGAAGGCGAAGGCGCGGCCAGGTGCATGCGCATGGCTCTCAAGTCGGCAGAACTCAATCCATCGGACGTCAATTACATCAACGCCCACGGCACCTCGACACCCCTGGGTGACATTGCCGAAACCCAGGCCATCAAGACTGTTTTCGGTGAACATGCCCGCAAACTCGTCGTCAGTTCCACCAAAGGCGCCACGGGTCACTTGCTCGGAGCGGCAGGCGCAATGGAAATGGCCATCTGCATCAAGGCGATGGAACATAATGTCGCGCCCCCGACCATCAACTTGGATAATCCTGATCCGCTGTGCGACTTGGATTACGCTGCCAACACAGCCCGGGAAATGCCGATCAACGTGTTCGTAAACAACTCGTTCGGCTTTGGTGGCCACAATGCTTCACTTATTGCCAAACGGTTTGTCGGCTAGGTTGAACCTGAGTCATTAATTTGTAACTGTTCAGGACAGAGGGAGAAATTAGCGGCTCGCTGACGCTTGCCGGAGAGAGGGGCACAGGCAAGGATGCCTATGCTACCTGAATAGTTACATTAATTTGACTGAAAGTAATGAGTTTGAGTTGGAACTTCCAGCCATGAGTTGATAACATAGCCAGTTCTTGGCCCGAATTTGCGAAGCTGTTCATCGTAGTGAAAACAGAAATGACCGTTCATTTTGACGGTTTTAAATACACCAGCGCCGATGAAATCTTTGTCATCGTTGCCCCCTCCGTTAAGCGTGAAGGCGGCGTTCGGGGCATAAATACACCCGGTGAAACCAGCATTTCCACTTAGCGAAATGCTTGTGCATGTCGGAAGCCCGTAGAAGAAAAAATTGGTGGCATATCCACCTTGATTGACTACGCCGTTTCCGGAAAGAGTCACGCTGGCAGCGCCGCTGTAGAGCTTGAGACTGGCACCGGGAGCAATAACGATTCCGCTGACGTTAAGGCCGGTGGTTACCCAGAGTTTCGCATCACCCCGCACGTATGTCGTGCCGCTGAGGTTGGATATTTTGTATGCGCCATCATTCAGAATGTTATTATAGGAAGTAACCACGGCAATGCTTGTAAGATTGGTTACTGTGCAATAGGAATAGTTTGTGACTTGAGCGTAGGTGTAGCCGGTAATCAAGCTATAAGTATAATTCTTCACGGCCTTAGACTTTCCGTTGTAGTTGGTAACAAGAGTCCCGGCAACATAGGAACCTGGCGAAGGCGGATTTGCGGCGGTGGTGAATACGGTGTTGGTTGTCACTGGAACATGCACAAAATTGGGAAACGTCGCCAAAGTAATCGCAACGTAATTTGTGACAATCGGATTTTGTCCAATTGGATAACCGGCAGTGGTGTACCAATTTGTGGTGGCTGTGAACTGAATGTTGGTTACAGATCCGCCCGTGGGCACGATCCATCCCACGCCATCAGGGGTTTTGACGTCAGGAAAGGTGACGTTCAAGTCATGCGTAATCGTGCCTGAAACATAACCTTGGGGTCCCAGAGTGACCGTTCCGTTTGGCGCAGTGGACACGTTTCCATTAATATTGGCGTTTAATATGCTGATCGAAGTGGCGTTACTCAAACCGTTGGCGGTTGCAATATCTCCGTGCGCTCGGTGTTTTGAGGAGTCATATAAGCCCTGAGTGCTGTAGGCCGGGTTGCTCGAGTCGAAGCTGTCAGTGGTAATTCCGTTGCCGTTCATGTCGATGGATTCCCTCGCGGCCAAGCCATTGGCAAACAGTCCCGCATTCGATGCGCCAACCCTCACTGTGCGAGTTGGCGCGGTTGAACTCGTATGAGCGTCCCCTATGGTGGCAAATATCGGCTGTGGAAGATTCATGCACAACGACGCGCCAAAAACATGGCCCTCGGAGAAAATTTTAACATTATTGGGATCGGTCGCGACGATGGTGTCAATGTAATAAGAACCATCCGGAAGGGTGTTGCTCTTGCTGTAAACACGGTAACCGGAAGCGATCCAACCATCCACCCCGTACCATTGAGGCGTTGTGCCGCTCGGGCTCAGATCGCTCACATAACAATTTTTATTGAGATGACACATCGCCTCCTCAATTCCGGCTTCAACGGCAGGGATTTGCAGGTTCCATATCTGCGAACGGCGAATTGAGTAGTTCTGGTTGCTCATCAAGAACAACGTGCCAGTGAGCATGATGCCGATGCAACCGGTGAGCGCTAAAGTGGTTAGCAGAACGCTTCCATTGCTTTTGCGGATTGAGTTAATATGGGTATTCATAGTATTCATCAGTTAAAGTTGTATTGATCTGTTTTCCAGTTGCTGGTGCGCAACACGATTTTTGTGGATTCCATGATTTCAGTGTTCACCAAAGATCCCATTAATTTGCGTTCGCATTTCCACCTTACCTGTATGACTTTACAGATGCTGGGAGAATTTGTGCTCAAGCCACGCAGGTTGTTCCAATCGTCCCCCGGCGCCGGACGTTGGAAAAATGAGAATGCGAGCGAAGTGCAATTTTCGAGCAGGCGCTGCATATCTCCGTTTTCATTAATCATTTCCAGTGTGCCTGCGGCAGCGTCATATTCAAAGCTCACATTGCCTTGGGTGCCATCACTCTTGACCATCTGAAGTTGAACAGAGTTTGTTGAGGCGCTGGTAACCGCGTGAGCCTGCCTTATGCTGAACGATATCTGGTCAAGGGCTTTGCGACAGGCATATTCCATGGTGGCGTAATTGGCCAATCCGGCAATGCCCTTGAAACTAAAGACGAAAAAGCCTGCGATTAACGCCATCAGGGCGCACCCGATGCCGACACTCGTCAGCGTTTCCACCAAGCTCATCCCAGCGGCTTTTTGACGGTCAATTCGCTTAGTAGTCATAATTTTGAATGCCTTGACGGGCTACGAGGGTGTTCATCAGGCGGTTGTGGGCGATTGTTCCATTCGTCCAATTCAGGTGAACAGTGACAAGGATCAGATCGCTCGAATAGCTTGCATTGAAAGGCGCAGCCGCTGTGGTCACCGTCCCCGAATAAGACGCTTTTTGATCGGACGAGGATGTGGCCCAGACGTTCGTTTCATTGGCGTAGATGGTTCCAGGCATATACCCCGCAGCGTTTATCTGTTCCCAGTTGTAAAGCCGGACAAGCTCAAATGTCTGGAGGAGGATCTGCGTGGCGCGCTGATTCTTGCGAATTCCATCCATGGTCTTGTAACAGAAGCCAAGCCCCTCAAAAACCAAGATCAAGGATAAAGCGCACAGCGCCACTGCCATCATCACCTCTGGCAAAGTGAATGCTTCCTTGAGACTAAAACCACCCCCTGGTGTCGCTCTCGTTTTCATAGTCGCACGTCATCTGTTTGTCAGGACTGAATCCATCCAAAGCTGTAACCGTGCCAATCGGGGGAGAAATGGTTCTGTTTCAATGCTGCGCACTGTGGAAATTCCTGTCAGCATGTTTGCTTCACCAACAGGTTTATTGATCTTCGATTGCCTAATAACAGGGCAATTTTCGAGAGTCTCAGGACAGGAAAAGGGCAGCAGTTTTCATTATATACTTTGAATGGGTAAGAATGTTACTTTTTGCGCCAAAAGCAGGGAACGACCTTCGGACGTAGCGCAGACATTCTTGTCTGCCGTTCCGCCGACTTTCCAGTCGGCAAAGCGTCGGTAGCAAGACACCCGCTGGAGTTACCGCCGCGCCCCGCAGGTTGGAAAACCTGCGCAACGGCAGACAAGAATGTCTGCGATACGTCCGATCGTTCCTCGTTTGTGGCGCAAAAAGTAACATTCTTACCCATTCAAAGCATACACTCAGTGATACTGCGTGTTGCTTGCGGTGCCGTTGGCTCTGCGCTTCTTGTAATCCTCCATCACTTTAAGCTCGGATTCTCTGGGCATTTCTTCGTAGTGATCGAACCGCTCTGTATGAGCGCCCCGGCCACCGGTCAGCGAGCGCAAATTGCTCGAATACCGATACATCTCGTCGGCGGGCACCAAAGCTTTAACAACCTGGAACTGACCTTCCACGTCCACACCCAGAATTTTGCCGCGTCGGCTGGAGATATCACCCATGATTTTGCCCAGACAGTCCTCGGGGATGCGCACTTCAACTTGCTGGATGGGCTCCAAGAGACAGGGACGCGCTTTGGCGAACGCTTCTTTGAAGGCAAAGTAGCCGGCGATTTGGAATGCAATGTCCTTGGAATCGACTGGATGCATCTTACCATCGTAGAAATCCACCTTGACATCCACCACCCTGTAGCCGGCGACAATGCCTTCGGTGCAAGCGTTGCGAACGCCTTCCTCGACGGAGGGGACGAACACACGATCGACGTTCTGGCCGGTCAGCGTTTGAATGAACTCCACGCCCGAGTCTCGGAGCAGCGGCTCAATTTTCATCCAAACTTCCGCAAACTGGCCAGAGCCGCCGGTCTGCTTCTTGTGTCGATAGCGGGAGTCAGCCGGAACCTTGATGGTTTCGCGGAACGGGATGCGTGGCTCGGTGAGTTCAACATGGACATTGAACCGTCGGCGCAGGCGGTCCACCAATACTTCCAAGTGCAATTCGCCCTGCGCTGAAAGAATGGTCTGATGCAACTCGGAATCGACCCGGAACAGAAATGTCGGATCCTCTTCGTGCAACGCAGCCATGCCGGCGGCGACCTTGTCTTCTTCGCCTTTGACGCTCAGTTGAAGGGCGGCATGAATGCTCGGCTGCGGATAGACAACCTTTGGAAGGCGAATCTTGCGTCCGCCGCCGCAGAGAGTATTGCCCGTATGCGTATCCTTGAGCTTCACGACGGCGCCAATGTCGCCCGCGCCTAATTGCGGTGTCATCTTACGGTCATGTCCGTTCAAAATGAACATCTGTCCCACGCGCTCGGCGACATTACGATCGACGTTGAACAGTTCCATGCCGCCGGTCACCGTCCCTGAATAGACGCGAAAAAACGACAATTCGCCAAAATGCGGCTCGGACATCGTCTTGAAGACATGAAGCACAGGTTCGGGATCGGTGAGCATGACATCCTTGTTGGCATCATTGGAATCAAGGCCGGTGACCTTCTTGCGGTCAACCGGGGAAGAGCCGAACTTGGCGATGAAATCCATGAGTCGCGCGACGCCCACATTGGTTTCGGCGGAGGTCACAAAGAGCGGAATGAAATGCTGTTTTTGCACCGCTTCATGGATGCCCGCCCGAAACTCTTCTTCAGACAATCCGCCCTTCTCAAAAAACTTGTTCAGCAGCGCGTCGTCCGATTCGGCGATATGCTCAATCATCTCTTGATGAAGCTGATGTACCCTGGCCTTCCATTCCCCCTCGGCAGGCACTTCCGAATACTTGCCAGAGCCACCGGGCTCGTAGGTGACGATTTCGTCGCGCATGACGTCGAGCACCTGGTTGAACCCCGGTCCGGGATTGATCGGCACGTTCAGCGGAAATACGCCAGCGCCATAATGCTTGCGAGCTTCCTCCAGAATCTCGTCAAAACGCGTGTTGGGTTTGTCCATCGCGTTGATCACAATAAGCTTGGGAATGTCGAACTCGGTCGCATACCGCCAGACTCGTTCGGTGCCCACGCCAATGCCGTGCTGGGCGTGAACCACGACCAGCGCAAAGTCAGACACGCGCAACGCAGTCAGCGCTTCGCTGATGAAATCCAAGTATCCTGGAGTGTCGATGATATTGAACTTCTTTTCCATCCACTGGGTGTGAAGCAAAGACGCCTGAACCGAGATTTGCCGACTCTTCTCAACGGCATGGTAATCCGAAACAGTGTTGCCTTCAATGATGCTGCCCATGCGACTGATTGAGCCGCCACAAGCCAAAATGGCTTCACTCAGCATGGTTTTCCCACTGGAGGCGTGGCCTACAATGGCGAAGTTACGAATACTTGCAGGAGATTGGGTTTCCATAGAATTGCTCTATTACGACTGACATGCATCGAATTGTTTCTATTCTACTGCGATGGCATGCCAGCACAAAAAACACTCCAACCGATTCCTGATCAGTGGCTTGCCACCCACGTTAATGGTTACACCAGCAACGATTCAAACAACGCCTCACCGGCTGAATTGCTGGAGACGGCACTCATTTAACCAGGTCACAATCCAAATGACAAGCTTCTTGCTACAAAAAAACTATTCAAAGTCAGAGCCTCCTGACGTCGGCTCCTACTGTGAATGAACAGTTAAAAAAAGGTAACTGTTCAGGTAGGATGGAGAAATTAGTGGCTCGCTGGCGCTCGCCGGAGAGAGGGCACAGGCAAGGATGCCTATGCCACCAGTTACGAAAAAAGACCCGAGCAAAAACTCGGGTCTCACTTAAATGAATGAATGGATATGCTGCCTATTTACGACGGCGGATCAGTGCCATGCTGGCCAAACTACCAAGGCCCAATAAGGCGAACGTGGATGGCTCAGGAACAGCAGTGATAGTGGCTGCAAAGCTACCTTGATAACCATTACCAGTGGTGCCAGTATCGTAAACATGCAAAAAAGTAGTGCTGTCATAGGTGACATAGTCCGACTGTCTGCCACCGATTGTGGGAACCGGCGTGCCCGCGATCAAATATGCGTTACCCGACGTGTAATTAAAAGTGACGGTCCAAATCATCGATTCCTTACCAGCAAACCCACCTAACAAATCAGTCTGATTAAATGTCAACTCCTTGGCAGTGCTATTGCCAATCAAAAACGTTTTTGTATCATACAGAAGCGTAAGCGCATCCGAAGTGGTACCAGTGACACCAGTGGCATCATAAAACTTCACATCGGCAGTGGCACCGATGGAAAGGTCAGTGGCCGAATAATTAAAACTAAATCCGGTCACAAAGCGCGCGGTGCCATCCAAATTCACCTGATTACCTGTTTCCACACCAGTAGCGATGGGAAGAACCGCGTAAGAACCCTGAGAGTAATAAATCTCACTTTTATATACAATATTATCAGTCACACCTTGTCCCTTGGCGCTGATCGCAACGGTGGCACACAGCAAAACTGCAAAACTGGTTTTTAATAAAGTGCTCATAATTTTATTTGTTTGGCGCTTTGTTCTATCCAACGCCCATTTACATATTTATTTCTATTAGAAATGCGACAAAATGTCAACTCCTGTTTCTAATATTTTTTCATTTTCTGACATTTCCATTCCCCCCTCCATTGCCACATTGTTCCAAGAAAGACTTGTGGGGCAGACCTAGGGTGTTGAATTGAGCAAAAACAGGCTTAAGGAGCTTGTTCCTTTATTGGTATCGTGATTTGAGGAACAAATTCTGAATGA
>CAIUEN010000142.1 GCA_903898185.1 uncultured Verrucomicrobiales bacterium | reverse complement strand
CGGCCATTGACTTTTTTCTGTTTTTTGTTTCAATTTTCATATGTGGCTTTTGTATTAAGTCTATTTCCGCGTGGTTGTTACCACGCCAAGAGCCACTCTTCAATTTTCAACTGCTTTTAGGATATCCTCATCAACCGGCTCGCGGAAGAATGATTAGTGGGAATGTATTTCGCCTGAATCGAAAACAGGTTGTTCGTATCAATACCACAAACCAAAACGTCGTTCACCGGATCGCCGGACAACTCAAAATCAAATGTCATCGCCACCGCATAGGCCGGGAATTGAATCGGCAACCAGACCATTGCGGGCGTATTTGAGGCTGTGCTGCCACTGTCGGCAGGGAAAGGACTTTCCATCGGACGCACCAAACCCTGATTCAAATGTTGAATTGCCGTGTAAGGGCCGGTGGTCAGAGAAACGCCCAATGAATTTGCCGAATTGAAAGCACTCACCACACATTGTCCACCTTGCGCGGCTACATTCCAAACATAATTGAACAAGCCGATCTCCGTCTTTGCGACGGCAATAGCCACGTTCAATTCGACTTTCCCCACATATTGTGCCGTATCAATTGTGGTCTGAACCACTGAATCTCCCGTAACTCCGAACGGTTGTTCAATCCAAACCATTGGCGCTAATGAAAGTTCGTCATCATCAAAAGGCGACTGATGATAGACACTTGGCGGTTGAATGCTTAATGGATGGAAAGATGATTGTGAATACTCATAACTTTGCTTGAAACCGAGGGGGTTTTTGGAGTATGTGGGCCTCAGAATTGACTCTCCATACCAATCAATCGCATAGCTATGTGCATTTGCAATTATATCCGGAAAGTGTTTAAAAAAGCTGAGTAAGTTTGCGAATTCGCCCGTGGCTATGAGTGTCCCTTTTTGCAATTCGACATTAACTGCGCCGGACAATACATATCCCCCAAACTCCGAACCATAATTATCGGCCCAGTCAAACCTGACCGGTAACGCTTGGTTGGAAGCTATTTACGGCCATTGCAGCATAGGCAGGATTAGCCAAAAGCAATGGATTAATCTCCGCAATTTGTGCCTGGTCAAACAGCGTGACGTGAATCAAATTAGTCGCCCATGTCATTTTTGGAGCATATCCAGAATTGTCGCCATGAATGTAATCTATCGCAGAAGCATTGACCAGCGTGCCTAGACTATGCCCCAGAAAATGAAGTGGTCTGGAATAATCTGTGCCCAAGTAATACTGTAAAGCCTCACCCAACCCAACCCCTTGCTCCGTGGTTTGGTCTGCCGCTTCTCCGTAAAGAGGAAAATCACTCATGGCGGCTTCGTGCCAATCCCAAGCCAGAATGTTTACGCTGGCTGGATTTACTAGCGTATTTATTTTGGCAGCAAGGTTTGTTGGCCAACTATCGGTTCCAAATGGTTTGAATATCGAAGTCCCATCCAAGGGATTCAACGGAATCCAGCCATGCGTCATTATAATCGACATCAAGTTCGCGGAAGGCCAGTTGCTTGCCGTGATTGGCACAAAGGATGCGCCGTTGTAAATCAAAAGCTGGCTTCCCATGAGATCGCTCACCGTATAGGGCACGCTCGCCGCCTGGCTCACTTTTACAGTGGCCGGTGTGGGTGGCATTGGATGCAATTGAAAATCCTGCTCTGCCGTGCTCGTGCCGAAGGTGAAAGCCCGGATTGAAGTTTGATAGGCGGCTTTGGTTGTCCATAAATTATAAACGCCCGCGCCGAGCGACGGCATTTGATAATAACCGTTGGCATCTGTGGAGGCTTGGGCCGACGAGGTTAAAAAAACATCTGCGGAAACCGTCACACCGGAAAGGGCGCCGCCGCTGCCGTCCGTGACCCAGCCATGCAGATAAGTGAGCGAGGGCGAACTTCCACTCTGCCAGAAATAACTCACCGTCCGGCTGTATTGCAAATTCAGGATGTTGCTCGGCCACTCGAAATACTGGTAGCTGGCAATGGGCGCAAGGATGCCACCACTGGTCAGTATTTCTGTGTCGAGTCTGTTTGGATATTGGTAGCTGGCGAATGGGCTTATAGCACCGCCATTTGCGAGCACATCGCCAGCATAATTTTGCTGGAATAGATAACTTGCGAATGGACTGCTGATACCACCGTTGTTTAACGCAGCACCGCTGAAGTCTTCAGGATATTGAAAACTGACGAACGGCGATTGGATGCCACCAGATGTCAAAGCTTCACTGCTCAAATCTTGAGTGCTTTGATAGCTGGCAATCGGCGACATGAAATTCGTGATCACGTCGTCTGCAAAAGCTGACAACCATTGCAAAAGCAATGTTGCGATAACGCAAATTTGCTTCCAAGACTTCATGGAAGCAGGTCAATTTCCTGTGGCCGCCGTCGCGTAAATGAGACCGCCGCCACGCGGGATGTTGATTGAAATTGTCGCGCTGCTGGATGCCTGTGTGCCGGTATTGTTGGCACCTACGGCGCTGACAGGAGAGCCGGTCATGGGTCTAATGCTCACGGTAATGACGGTTCCCAATGGCAGGTTCGCACAATTCACCACGACCGGCATTGGACTGGTTTGTTGCGCAGAAATGACCGCGTCAGGTGTGGACAACACGCCTGTGGGTGACGCAGAAACAGGGAATCCACCAACGCTTGTGACAGTTAATTGAGGCAATTGACCTGCCGATGGAACAATAATGGGCTGGAATCCTGAACTGAATTGGCCGGAAACACCGCCAGAAAATTCGTTGTCGTAGGTGTCAAATCGGACTCGACCCGGACTGTTGGGCGTTGTTGATATTGAACCGGAGCCGCTAATTTGAGAAGCAACAAGTCGAATCGCACCTCCACTTCCCGATCCTGCGTAACCTCCGGGAGAACCCCCTCTGGCCTCAATACCTCCGTTTACGATGATGGAAGTTGAAGCAGCAATGAGAATTGCACCACCACCACCACCACCGCCGCCAGCATAAAAATCACTATAAAAACTATGACTATTGCCACCGCCACCACCCGAACCGCCAAGCAACGGAATCAGAAACGTGTTGCCATAGTTATAATACGTGCCAGAGTCTCCTCCCGCGCCTCCTCCACCTGGCCCTTGGCCAGCGGTGGACATGGAACTCTCGTTTTGGCTATTGCCACCGCGATATCCACCCGGCCCGCCAACACTGCCTTGCGTTTGACCAGAAGCGCTTTGCCCCGACACGCTCACAGCGCCGTTGATCGTGACACCGTTTTGCACAAGCCAATAAACTGGGGTGTTGTTCGCATTCGGAATGAACGTCACCGTCACGCCGTTCGGAATGTTGACGGACACGAATTGGTAAATCCCATTCGGGTGGTCTGCCATGTTATGACGGTGTTCGTGATGGGATTGAATACTCCATCACTGCCGTCGCTACCCGTACTCACTTGAGCCATCCCACTTGTGTGAATACAAATTGCCGCCGCAATATACAAAGCGGCCAAACGTTGCTCGAAGAAAATTTTCATAGCGATTGCTTCTGTTTTAAAACGCATTCCCAATGCTTTATACTATCCAAGTCATTCTAAAAAACAATAAAAAAACAGCAAATTTCAAAAATAGACAGGGGTGTTCTAAAGTCGTTTTGCATGACGGTGAGCTGCCCAGGAGCCGGAGGCTCCTGGCACTGGCAGACCGGAGGTCTGCCCCGCAAATGCGGACTTTAGAACCTGCGCATTACCCACATCTTTTTCTTTGACTGTAGGAAGAACAGGTATTGACAAACAACCAATACGTGTCATTAGAAACGGAT
>CAIUEN010000141.1 GCA_903898185.1 uncultured Verrucomicrobiales bacterium | reverse complement strand
TAGAGCTTGTCCCAAAAGTGCAATTTTAAGATTTTACATAACAATTCCTTGCTAAATATATAATTAGAATAGATTTATGTTCTCTAAAATCACTTCCGCATTATCTGGTTCGAGCAGTTGCGGCACAATTGACAATATGCCACCGATTCGCCCATAAAGAGGTTATAGAGAGGCCGATTTGGCAGAAACCCTGATTTCATGCGTTCATAATGCTCCGCACACCGTAACGCCCTCGTGTTTGCAGTGCTTTCTCCTTTTGGGACAGGCTCTAATTAGAATGTTTGTAACAAGCTGCACAGCAACCGGTGGCGTAAGTTTGGACAATCTTGTGTGTTAAGTGTTGTTCTTGTTTTAAATGAGTCTGTTGCCTTGTGTTACAACGATAGTAATTAGCAGATTATGCCTCAAATTGCTTCAGTATGCAAACAAGCGTAAATAGTGTAAATAGCGTGCTAAATTACGAGCGGTTTTTTGTATCAGGACAGTCTAAAATTATTTTCCCTGATGAGTTCACGACACGATTGGAACGAACTGGTCACCGGAACCAAACCAGCCCGCGACCACACCTACCGTCTATCGGCTTCCGCAGTAATATTCACTGACTCAAATGTTCAGCGACAATTAGAAACGTGGAGATGAAATGTAGTTGTCGTTATGCAGGCCAGAATCATTTTATGATCCTTTTCCGGTTGGATTGAGCGTTTGCACACCATTCCCCCTGATAGAGCAAAATGCCAATGAACCCATCCACGGTGAGTTTGCATTTTTTTAACGATGCTCCAATAATGGTAGTCTTTGCCTTATTGAAGCGGTGATGACATTGTAGAAACGGTCTGGCCATAACGATAGCTCAGAACTCTACTAAAAGAGGCCGAAAATGGAGCAGGTCTGCACCAAACTCAAATCTGTGGCAAAATCACTGTCATCTCCTATGTAACTCTTTGTAGTTACCTTGCTCTGCCCGCCATTCCCGGTGGCTGATTTGCTTCCAAGTAACTCAAATCCGAAAACACAAAAAAGCGTTATAAACCTGTGTGAGTTGCGAAAGTCGGGCTAGCATGGCTGGCTCGGTTTTTCTTTAAAACGCCATCCCAAGCCGCGTGTGACCTCGGCCAAGCATGTGGGAGTGGTTTCGGGTTGGCCGGGTTGGCCCAAAGTTGCAATCGAAAGCACCTCGTTGTGGCGGTCGGTTACAAGGGAGCTTCACTCCTGCGCTGCATTAATCCAGATGTGCTATGAAGATCAGGTCAGAAACTTCAACATCTTCGGGGCCGTCTTTGCGTAAGTCAAACGCCCAGCCTTCCGCAAAAGAATCACCAAAGATTTCACGCTTTCTCAAATCTCGAAAAGTCTCTTCCAACAACCGCCGATGAGCGCGGGCCAAGTCTTTGCCCTGTGGCTTTGTTGTCATGAGATCCCTCGTCTCCTGGCTCACCTTTTTCAGATCAAAACTGGCAGCCATTGATGGGTCTCGAATGATTCTATTCAAGTCATTTACCACAGATTTCTGTACCAAACCGGCCTTGGGACTGTTTGCATCGTAAGTGGCCAATACTTTCTGCATTTTCTGCGAGAGCATTGTGGCAAGATTGATCGAATCTGGGTCCTCCGGTTTTTTCATTTTCGAGGTGAATGCTGGCAAGCTCGATATTTCCTTGGTTTGGAACGATATCCCCGTCTTTTCTTTGACCCGGCGTTCGCGACGTCGCGGCTTTACTTCCAAACGCAAAGGTTGCCCCCGAAAAAAAACGTGAGGTTTGTTTTCATCCGGCCAATTACAATCAAACCTAACCTTAATGAATTCTCGGCCACTTTTTACTGTTAAGATGTCATTCCGATCAAGTTTGCCACAAGCTGAAAATTTGATCTGAACAACCTCAACTAATCCTCGAAACACTCGCTTTCCACCAAAACATTTCCCTATTCCAACAAAATACACAATCAGGTCGACGGGGAACTCCGCGATTTTTTGCCGCTTGCGGCGTTTGAGCCTCAGATTCTTCGGCGTCTCAATTGGGCCCATCAGAATCAGCCGAACTGCCAATTCTGGGTCGGCAGCAGATGTTGGAATATCTGGAATATTGTATTCCTCTACGTCAATATGGAAGAATTGAGGCGGTGGCTTACGAGTTGGCACTGCAACAGGAGCAATCTGCGCATCCTTCGATTGTACCTCTGGAATTTGTTCCTCGGGCTTCTTTTGGTCAGGATTTATGGGCATCCCCCCAGGTTCGGCCAGTGCGTTATTTTCACGCAATCTCGTGACACATGGGAACTGGAGAGGAACTGCTGAAGCTGGTGAAGTTGGTGAAGTTGGTGAAGCTGTGGGGGGGCGTAGAGGATTCTATTGGCGTAGGAGATGCAGTTGGCGGAGTTGGCCGCATAGGTTTGGGAATTGGTGGTGGTGTGGGAGTTTGAATGTGTGACGATGACAATATTTTATCTGGCACCTTGTAACGAGTGGTCCT
>CAIUEN010000140.1 GCA_903898185.1 uncultured Verrucomicrobiales bacterium | reverse complement strand
CAAGACTTTTCTTAACTTAATTGTAGTGCGGTGATGCTCCCCCCCAGAACTGACGGCGGAACAACGCCGGGCTGCGCGGGTGTTTGAGTTGGAGCGTTGGTTTCCAACCATTCTTTCATGTAGCATAGATAGTGTCTGGCAGGAAACTCGTAACGCATTTATAATAAGCACGTTGTGAATAGAATGGAGCGCGAATGATTCGGGTGGAATTTCGCAAATAATCGCGAAATGGCCAAAAACGCTGTTTTTTTGCAGTATGATCAAGAACAATCGAAGCCAAATTGCATCTTATCTATCTAACTATTAACACATTACGAGTTTCCTGCCAGACACTAGTTACCAATCCCGTCAGGCCAACCAACCAGCCTTCCCGCACTGGGTGCAGGCGCATAAATTCAGGACCGGCGTAGGTCGTCACGGAAAAGACCTTGCCGAAGGCCATAACGGGACGCGTCAGGGAAATACCTGTGAGCGGGGAACTGTCGGCCTGCCAAGTAGTGGCCAGCGATTCGGACGTTCCATCCTTGCGACGCAACGCCAGTTCAATAAACACCGAGTTGTTCAGATCCATCGGTAACACGTTTTTCATCCGCAGCACGATCAAGGCAAGTCCGCGAAGCCGCTTGGGGTTTTCACGGTCGAAGACGGGCCGGAAAACCAGCATCCCTTTCTGGCTGCCCGCCTTCTGTACTAAGTTAATGGGATCGGTGGCTGTGGGCAGGCCGGTGCGCGTCGCCGTTTCCAACGCCGCTCGCCGCAGTGGCTCCGAACCGAGATCGTAGCCAACGGCGCGTTCGTTGCCGGCCAACGGAGCTACATGGAATACGGGATAATACACAGCGCGTTTCGTGGCTGGAATCCGTTTTCCCTGCGCATCCTCTTGCCAGATTTCATATCCCTTCAAACCGTCGGCGCGGGCGGCCGCTTCGAAGCGGGTCTTGTCCGCCGCCGACACGGCGGGTATCCATTCCCATGCCTGAACGGTCGGATCCTTTGTGAGATAAGGAGTGAACAAATCAAATTCATTCAAGGCCACAGTGGATCTGTGCTCGTAAAGGTGCGCCAAACTTTCCAGGCCAATATTGCGAAGTTCGCGCAGCTTTTCGGCAATATCTTGGGACTGGTTTTCCGCCAGTTGAGTGAACGCATCGTTGCGATCATGGATGCCGCGTTGTTGAACCAGCCAGCCGACAAACAGACTCAAGGCCAAACCAGTTGCGGCCACCAGCGCGGCTTCAATGTGCTGCCCCCACCACGTCGGCGTGACCGACATGCGGAAGCGCCGGGCCAGCAACGTGGAGCCGATCAGCACAATCGCCGCCAAAGCCAGCGTCAACGCTGCCGGGGGCAACGCGGCTCGAAGCAACTTCCAGTCATACGCATTGGCATCAACATCCAAACCCAGCGCGGCTAATACTTTGCCATCGCCTCGGTAAGCGCCAGCACAGACGATCAGATCGTCCGCGCCCTCGAAATAGGTGGTCTTGTGATCAAGTTGTTTGCTGCCAACATTCTCCAATTCATATTCCACCCAGCCGTGGCCTTTGGAGCGGGCGATTTCCTGAATTTCCCGGCGGAAATACTTGCCGCCAGCCCAGTCTTTTTTATCAATCAAGTTCTGGCCAACTCGTTCGGGAAAAACAGGATTGGCCAGCATTTTCATGTTGCCGCCGTTGCGGTCATAAACGAAGGCGAAGAGGTCGCCCTTGTGAAATTGCCCCTGCGGATTGTTGACTTCCTTCAGAAACCGTTCACGTCCGTTCTTCCGGTAGAACTCCACCGCCTTGAGCACCATTGCCTTGGCGGCATCCGGGCTGGCCATGCCTTCCAAGACCGTCTGCGGATCAATGATTGGAACCAACGCTGAAATCCATTTACCCCAACGGTCGGTGTAGGGTCCGTCGGTGGCGGCCTTCCGTGTGCCAATGACGCGATGAAAACTTTTTGGAGCTTCGGTATAGACCTGCCCGGCGGGAGAACTGAATTTCGAGTTGGCCGGTTCGCTGTCCACAAAGAAGAACAGCGCACCATCGGCCCGTTGGCCCGATAGATAAACAAACCGGCATTGCGGGATGACTGAGCGCACAGCGGCAAGCTGTTCCTTGAGCCGCAGATAGACGGGTGAGTTGGTGTCCGCCTCTGTGCCCGTCAGGGCTTTGAGATGATCGAGATTTATCGTCTGCGCGACCATTCGCGCCTGCAAAAGTTGGCTGGCGCGCAACTCCTCATTGGCTCTCTCGACAATCCACGAAGTCAGCATTGCTCCGGCAATGAGAATGCCCAGCAACAATTCAGCCGTTAAACGTGAGCTAAAAAAAGACCTAAACATGGCTTTTGCTTTGGCGATTATGGAAAAGGCAACGATTCAGACTGTTCGGCTTCAGGGACACAATACCGAGGACGGTTGGCGTTTGCAATGCACCGATGACACGCCGTCGGTTGAGGATATGCTGTGGATGCGCGTCAATCATCGCAAAGTTCGGGGATTGCCCATTCGCAGCATCGGCGACGACACACCGATTACTGCCAACTCCAGACCAAACCTGGCCACATTGATGACGATTTTCCAAAGCCTTAACACCCTTGCATATCTGCTTGAATGGAACCAAAGCGCTCATCAATTTGCAATGCTATATTATCATCTAACAAACCAAGCTGGCATTGATGAAGGTTGGGTGTATTCTAACGGCATGAAATCTCTTACAGAACACTTGTGGTTTGAAGTTCCCGGTCGGCGTGGGTTTGTGAACATTACCGGCACAGTGGAAAACCTGGTACACAAAAGCGGAGTGCAAGAGGGGCTGTGTCTTGTAAATGCCATGCATATCACCGCGTCAGTATTCATAAACGATTCCGAAAACGGGCTTTTGCATGATTACGAAGTTTGGTTGGAAAAGCTCGCTCCGCATGTCCCTGTTTCGGATTATCACCATAACCGCACAGGGGAGGACAATGCCGACGCGCACATGAAACGCCAGATCATGGGAAGGGAAGTGGTTGTCGCCGTTACGAAAGGCCAACTGGATTTTGGCCCATGGGAACAGATTTTCTACGGAGAATTCGACGGCAATCGGCGAAAACGTGTTCTGGTAAAGATCATCGGGGAATGATACGGAACAGCAATTCTCATTTGAGCAAGGAAGGGGAAAAACGCTGATCTGCCTGCGTACGTAGTTTTCGACTCCCGGCGGAGCCAGAGGCACCGCAACCGGCAGGCCAGAGGCCTACCCTACATAATGAGAAGAATCGCCGGGTGTCGAAAATAACCGTTTGCATTTAGGCTGTCCTATGGGGTAAAGTCTGCGACCTTGCTTTGGCCGTGGGCCGAAGCAGTTAGCACGAATTATATTTATGTCACAGCATAGTAGTCTGCGCGCGGCGAGCACATTAGGAGCCAAGCGCAATGTTTTGAAGCGGTTTGAACGGGTGGAACTTCTTAAGAGACGCGGTCAATGGAAAGAGGGCGATCGCGTAACCGGTCTTCGCAAGACCAAGGGTGAGGCGTAATCGCGCCGTCCATTATTGCGGAATCACGGTCAAAGCCGGAATTCCGCGCCAATTTTGTGGTCCGGTTGCAAAAGTTTTTGGCTGAATCTGGCATCGCCTCGCGGCGGGCCAGTGAGCAGATCATCTTGGACGGTCGGGTCAGCGTTAATGGGAAGGTGATTTGTGAATTGGGGGGCAAGGTCGAACTTGGCCACGACCGGGTGACCGTTGATGGCCGGGTGGTCGCGCCGAAACGCAAGCTTTACATCGCTTTAAACAAGCCGAGGGGATTTCTCTGTACCCGCAAGGCGGAAAGCAACCGCAACGTCATCGGCGAGTTATTGCCCAAAGAGTGGAACGAACTTTTTTCGGTCGGACGACTCGATTGCCAGACCGAAGGGTTGATTTTTTTGACAAATGACGGCGAATTTTGCTTGAAATTAACTCATCCACGGTATGGCATTTGTAAGAGCTATCTGGCTGAGATAGAAGGCCGGGTGGAACCAGAGATGTTGACCCGGTTTATCAAAGGAATCGAGAGCGGCGGTGAGATATTGAAAGCCACCGGCGCGCGTCTGCGCTCGGCCAACAACACCAGCAGTGTTGTCGAGATTCGGCTGAACGAGGGGAAAAACCGCGAGGTGCGGCGTCTTTTTGAATCGGTGGGACTGGTTGTGG
The DNA here is from genome assembly GCA_903898185.1 of uncultured Verrucomicrobiales bacterium. Taxonomy (GTDB): domain Bacteria; phylum Verrucomicrobiota; class Verrucomicrobiia; order Limisphaerales; family Palsa-1400; genus CAIUEN01. Next base: position 4,542 of record CAIUEN010000140.1, on the reverse strand, counting down.
CCCGGCTGCGGCGCATTCAAATCGGCCCCATCAAGCTCGGCGAGTTGCCGTCGGGCAAATGGCGGGCATTGACACCGCCCGAGATTAAATCTTTAATTTCAGAATTATGAAAACGAAAGCTTGGCTCTTGACCCTTGTGGCGTCGCTGGGCGCCGGGGTTGTTCTGGCGCAGGACACTAATCTGGTCGCTCCATTGGGCGTTACGGCCCCGGCAGCGCCCGCCCCGACCTTGGCGCCCGCTCCGGCGGAAGCCACTCCCGAATCGGCCAAACCGACGCCGGTCAAACCTAAGAAAAAAGCCGTCAAGAAGCCGGCTGTTAAATCCAGCGGGCTTGCGGCATCGCACGCTCTTTTGGATCCTTCCGCCCCGGCACGGGTGAAAGTGGAATCGCTCAATGTCCGCGGACTGCCCTCGCTTTCAGGCGAAGTCATCACCAAGTTACACAAGGGCGAGACGGTGACAGTGATCGAGGAAATCACTCTGGACAAGGTGCGCGAAGGCGAGCCTGCCAAATGGGTGCGCATCACGCTGCCAACCAATACGCCCGTATGGGTCGCCGCGCATTTGGTTGATCCAGCCACCAAGGCTGTGCTGCCCAACCGGCTGAATGTTCGCGGCGGTCCCGGTGAGGATTACAACGTCGTTGGACATCTTGAAAAGGGAACCATTGTCAAAGAAGTCAAACAACACGAAAGTTGGCTGCAGATTGAGACCCCGACGAACGTGACCGGCTATACGGCGGCTGATTTCGTGGAGAAACAAGACGCGCTGACACCCGTTCCCGCAGCGCATGCGAATGCTTTGGCCGCCGCGCCAACCACAGCGGCTCCGGCGCACATTTCCACACCGGCCCCAATAGTCAATGCAACGCCGGTGCCAGTGCCAACTGAAGTTGTGAATGTCCAGCCGGATACCCGTTCGATTGTCATGCCGGCCATTGATCCAACCCCTGCCCCTGTGCCCCCCGCACAAGCGCCAACAATGCCCGCTCCCAGCGCCACTGCGGCGGCTGTCATTCCAGCGCCCGTCGTGGTTACGCCCGAACCGGTCGCTGTCACTCCCGCTCCTGAGTTAGCGACATCGACTATTAAAGACACTGTTACCACCAACATCACCAAACGCATTGTCACACGCGAAGGCGTGGTGCGCCAGGCGCGCAACATCGCGGCTCCCACTTACTTCGAATTGCGCGATGCCACAACCGGTGAACTCCTTGATTATTTGAATCCGACCAAAGCCGAAATCGAACTTAACTCCTATATCGGCCAGAAAGTGACCGTCACCGGTGAAGAAGCGATGGACCACCGTTGGAAGTACACACCTGTCGTCGAGATCGAAACGATAGACCTGCTCTAAGAATGATCGCGGGGAATCTTATTGACGGACGAGCGATCGCGGAACAGATCCACCAAGAGACCGCCCAACGGGTAGCCCGTTTGGCGGTTCGCGGCATCCAGCCTGGCTTGGTATTTGTGCGCGTTGGCGAAGATCCAGCCTCCAAGGTTTACGTCGGGATGAAGGAGAAGACCAGCACGCGTCTTGGGATTAGCTCCCGGACACACGCTCTGCCCGCCACAACCACTGAGGCAGAATTGCTCGGATTAATCGCGCGCCTTAATGTCGATCCGCGAGTGCATGGCATTCTCGTTCAGGCGCCGGTGCCACGACATATTGCCGAAGCGCGCATCTACAGCGCGGTCGCCCCGGAGAAAGACGTTGACGGTTTTCACCCTCAGAACGTCGGCAAGCTGATGCTCGGGGATCCAACTGGATTCCGTCCCTGCACTCCAGCGGGAATTCACGAATTGCTGATTCGCTCGCAAGTTTCAATCGAAGGGGCGGAAGTGGTTGTGTTGGGCCGCGGCAACATTGTCGGCAAGCCGATGGCATTGATCCTGATGCAAAAATCCCGACATGCCAATGCCACCGTGACTCTCTGCCACTCTCAAACACGCCATATCGACTCTCACTGCCTGCGGGCCGATATCCTGATCGCCGCGCTGGGATCTCCCGAGTTCGTCAAAGCCAGCATGGTCAAGCCCGGCGCGGTGGTGATTGATGTCGGCGTGAACCGAGTGCTGGACCCGGCGGCTAAGAACGGCTCGCGCTTGGTTGGTGACGTGGATTTTCTCAATGTTCAGCCGGTGGCAGGCAAAATCACGCCCAACCCGGGCGGAGTCGGCCCCATGACCATTGCCATACTTATGCAAAACACCGTGCGAGCGGCTGAAATGGCTGTCGTCGGTTCTTAACTACATCATCGATATCAATATACTTTATGACACCTTCCAGAATCCTACCCGACCTGCAATGCTCGCTGTTGTGTGAGGATGTGCGCCAGGAAATCAATGGCAATTTCATCCTCATTGGCGTCCTTAACTTTGTAGGAGTGCCGCAACTGCCGGTCACTGCCCAGAAAATTTGCGTGTTCAATCGTTGGACCGCCGGTTTTGGGAATTTTACGCAAAGCGTGCGCCTGATAGCGCCGGATCAAACGACGGTGCTGCGCAAAGGCGAGGTAAAGTTTTCTCTGCCGGATGCGACTTCGCACGCAACCAGCGTCATTCTCTGGGGCCAGGTGGCATTTGAGAAAGCGGGAACATATTACATTGAAGTGCTTGTGGATGACGTCATGAAGTTGCGCTATCCCCTGACGATTCACTTGGTTCAACCGCAACCGGGAGCTCCTGCAGGCGGCCCTCCACCCACAGCTTAGCGCTTCGATTTTCGCGGTCCTGCGATGGAAGATGGGGCCATGACATCGTCTGCCGATGCAGACAACGCATCTCCGACTTCCCCGGAGAATGCAAAGCCTGCGTCTGAAACTCCGGCACCGATGCCGCCGCCTGAACCTTCAGCGTCTGCGGAACCTGATCCAGTAATTGAAACAGAGCCTGCGCCAACGCCTGATCCCGCCCCAGAACAGCCTCGTCGTTCGGCTTGGCAGCCGTTCACCTTTGGCGGCGTGGCAACATTTGCTTACGCTTCGGCTGACCGTGTGTTTCTTGTTCATCTGCTGATGGCGTTTATCGCAGGGATTAGCGTCCTCTGGCTGGTGGACCTCAATTACACTCCTGTGATTGTGGCAGCCATGAGAAAAATGCCCGAGGAAGCGGTGATCCAGAATGGGAATCTTGAGGGTGTCGAGACCGGATTGCTGGCCGAACGAAGGTTTTTGTCAGTTGCAATTGATCTGCGGCAGGACAGCGAGGTTGGCCAAAGCGCCGATTTCCAAATTGAGTGCCATCAGAGGAACGTGGCGATCTGCCCGTCTTTTCGCTCGCTGGCGGGTGTGGTTCTCTTCTCCTATCCCCAAGACTGTTATGTGCCGATCGGGCGTACCAATCTCGAGCCTTGGTGGGATGCGTGGAAACCTGTCTGTTATGCCGGGATAGTGCTTGGGGTGGCTCTCGGGCTGCTGCTGGCATGGCTGATTCTTGCGACTGCTTATGGCATCGTGGCCAGGCTTGTCGCTTATTTCGGCGACCGGTCATTGCGGTTGGGCCAGTGCTGGAATCTTGCGGCAGCGTCCCTGATGCCGGGTGCGCTGCTGATGGTGACGGCAATTGTTCTCTACGGTTTGCAGGTGGTTGACTTGATCGGTCTAAGCGCCCTGTTCGTTCTCCATCTGGTGATTAGCTGGGTTTACCTGTTTATGGCGCCTCTGCGCATTCCCCGCATGAGAACCGTCTTTTCTCCATCGGCCAATCCATTTGCCAATTAGAGCTCTGCCATTACTATCCAGCGTTCCTCGCCGCGCGAATGAATTCGCGAATTGCGGCATGGTCTTTGCGCCCGGGAGCGGATTCAACCCCACTGGATACGTCGATCCCAAACGGACGCACCGTCCGTACCGCTTCGGCAACATTTTGCGGCGTCAGCCCACCCGCCAGGAAGATGGGGCGTCCGAATTTTTTTGCCTCGATGGCCAAGTCCCAATTGAATTTCTCGCCGGTTCCACCCTGTCGTCCTGCGACATAGCTGTCTAACAAGAAGGCGTCGGTGTGGTAGTTTGGCAGCGGTTCCAAGGATTGCGCGTCCTTGACTCGGAACGCTTTCATAGTCATTGCGCCGAACTGACGGCAGAACTCCGGCGGTTCATCGCCGTGAAACTGGAGAAGATTCAGCATGCATTGAGTCATTGCCGAAAAAACGAACCCAACATCCGCATTCACAAACACTCCCACGCGCATAACGTATGGGGGAAGTTGCCTGGCGATCTCCACGGCCGCTTCAATCGTTACATGGCGCGGGCTGGCTTCGTAAAACATGAAACCGACGGCATTAGCCCCCGCTTGGGCGGACGCAATGCCGTCCTCCACATTCGTGATCCCGCAAATCTTGATGGTCAGGTTCATTTGCTCTCTTATCGTTCCGCGCTCCAAGATCATCAAGTCATGTAAGAAAAATAGCCACGAAAATGCAGCAATTCTCATTATGGCAGGCAAGCAAGAATACCCAATGAATATCCAATATCGAACAAGGAATTTCCAATAATGAAGTGAGGAATTCTGACAACAACTTCTGTTTCTCGCGCCCAT